>NZ_JBHVUV010000010.1:159258-241396 GCF_042883905.1 Kitasatospora sp. NPDC058170 | reverse complement strand
TCCTCGTACTGGACGTACTTGGGCTTTCGGCCGGTGCGGCGAAAGTGCGTGCCGGGCGTCGCGACGGGGCGAAGGTTGCCTGACGCGGCACTAGGTCCTGTCCGGTGGAACGCGGCGGGGGCGCGCGGTCCGGGCCCGGGCCGGGCCGGTCCGGGGTCCACCGTTTCCGGTGGGCGTGTCTTCCCCGGACCAGCCGTCGTGCCCGAAGCAGCCGTCGTCGTGACCGCGCGCCCCGCTCCCCCGATGGCGGCCCGCCCGTACTCCCCCACGAAGCCGGAGCGGACCGTTTCTCCTCGTGACCGACGCTATGTCCCCACGGCGGGTGCCAGGCCGTTCCTGACGCCTTCCTGACGCCGCCCCCGCCGGGCTTGACGCCCTCTTGGCGGCGGCCGGCGGCCAGCGGCCGGCGGCCGGCGGCCCCCCAGGGCCCGGCAGGAGTCAGAGCCAGTTGCGGCGCTTGAACACCAGGTACAGGCCTGTACAGACCAGACCCATCAGCCCGATCGCGAACGGGTACCCGAAGGCCCACTTCAGCTCCGGCATGGACTCGAAGTTCATCCCGTAGACGGTCCCGATCAGGGTCGGCGCGAACAGGATCGCCGCCCAGGAGGAGATCTTCTTGATCTCGTCGTTCTGCATGTGCCCGGCCTCGGCGAGCTGCTTCATCTCCTCGTTCTGCCGCTGCGAGACCAGGGTGGCGTTCACGGTGAGGATGTTCTGCAGCATCTGGCGGAAGCCGTCCACCCGCTCGGCCGCGTAGGTCGCGTGGTCGGCCACGTCGCGCAGGTAGCGCTGGAGCTCGTCGTCGGTGCCGTACTTCCCGAAGCCCGCCTCCAGGCTCTTCATGATCTCCAGCAGCGGCCGGGTGGCCCGCTGGAACTCGATGACCTCGCGCGAGAGTTCGTAGATGCGCCGGGACACCTGCGGGTCGCCGCCGAACACCTCGGTCTCGATCTCGTCGATGTCGTGCTGGAGCCCGGCGATCACCGGCGCGTACCCGTCGACGACGGCGTCCAGCACCGCGTACAGCACCGCCTCGGGCCCGAGCGCGAGCAGCTCCGGGTCCGCCTCCAGGCGTCGGCGCACGGCGGAGAGGTCCGGGGCCTGCGAGTGCCGGACGGTCAGGACGAAGTCCGGGCCGACGAACAGGTGGATCTCGCCGAAGTCAACCTCCTCCACGTCGTCCAGGTAGCGGGCGGCGCGCAGCACCACGAAGAGCGTGTCGCCGTAGCGCTCCAGCTTGGGCCGCTGGTGGGCGACGATGGCGTCCTCGACCGCCAGCTCGTGCAGTCCGAAGCGCTCCGCCGCCTCCAGCAGCTGCGCCTCGGCGGGCCGGAACAGCCCGATCCAGGCCATCGTGCCCGGCTTGCCGGGCAGTTGCCGGTAGATGTCGGCCAGGCCTGCGCTGGCGGGGGCCTCGACGCGGTGCCCGTCCCGGTAGACGGCCGCGTCCACGACGGAACGCTCCAGGGTGACGGGCTCGGCGGGCTGGTCGGGCCTCGGGTCCATCGAGTGCTCGGGCGCGGGCTGCGCGTCCTCGACGCGGACGGCGGTGAGGGAACGGGAGAACGGACGCTTGCTCGCGCGCACGGCGCGGACTCGCCAGTCGGACATGGCGGTACCTCCACGGGTCTGGGTCCGCCGCCCGCGCCGGGCCCTCGGGGACGTACTCCCGGGGCGCGGGTGGCAGGGGCGGCAGGCGGCCGGCCGTCCTCCACCGCGCACGGCGCCCGGTCCGCACCGGCACGGCCCGACGCGGTCAGCGGCGGGGTGCGGGGGCGCGGGTGGCGGGAGCGGTACGGGAGGAGGGGTGCCGGGTGCCGGAAGAAAAGGGGGACATCCTGGGGCAGGGCCGACTTCGACCCGGACTACTGCTCTCCACCGCTCTCACCTCCTCGCCGCCGGGGCGCCCGTACGGGTCGCCGTTACCGGGCCACCAGGAGAGTCCACACCGCACGGCCAGGGGCGCACGCACACATGCGCCCGTCAGGCGGGTGGGCACCCCTGATCTCGTCAGAGCTTTGGCACGCCACGGCGTAGCACCGGAAGGTGCAGCCACTTGGGGTCACCCCTTAGGCCGGGGAGACCTGTCCTGACCCTGGGCGTCTCTCGACGTCGTGGGGTCAGTGGCCTGTGTCCATGGCGACGCCTCACCGAACGAGGTGCCTTCACAACCTCACCGAGTCTAGTACCCGCGCGACGGCACCTCCGACCACGCCCGGGCCGCAGCGCCCACCGGCCACCCGGCAGCCGCCCGCCGGCCACCCGCCCGACCGCCCGACCGCCCGACCGCGCTCCTCGCCGCCCGGCAGAAGCTCGCCGGCTCGCCGCGGAGGCCGAGGAGTCCCTGGAGGAGTCCCTGGGCGCCTGGGAGGCGGCGCACCGCGCCCGCGCCGCAGCCCCACAGGGGCCGGTCGGCGCAGGACGGGTCAGCGCAGGGCGAGGTGGGCGGCGGTGTAGGGGATGGCGACGGTCTCCAGGCCGCCGACGGTGCCGAACACCGGGTGGACGTTGACCTCGAAGACCACCCCGCCGCTCTCCGCAGCCAGGTCGACACCGGCGAACGGGAGCCCGAGGGACTCGGTCGCGCGGACGGCGAGTTCGGCGAGCCCGGCGGGCAGTTCGCCGTCCGCCAGCAGGGTCGACACGGCGCCCTGGCTCTCGTTGCAGGGGGCGTCCGGGTCCGGCTGGACGTGTTCCACCGCGCGGACCACGCGCCCGGCGAGGACCACCACCCGGTACTGGTGGCGCCGGCCCTCGGCGTTGTAGTTGGCGGCGTCGCGGGCGATCAGCCAGTCGGCGCCCGAGGCACCGTAGTGGCGTGCGGCGGCGGACAGTTGGGCGCGGTTGGTGACGTGGAAGACGTCGTTGCCGCCCATGCCGACGGTGGGGCGCGCCCAGACGTCGCGGCCGAGGCGGTCGAAGGCGGCCGCGGCGGCCTCCGGGGTCGGCCGGGAGAGCGTGATGGTGGGCATGTGCGGGATGCCGTCCCGGGTGAACCGTTCGACCGTGAGGTCCTTCTCGGTGGCCGCCCGCCAGGCGTCCGCGTCGGTGCCGAAGGAGCGGGCACCGTGCTTGCGCAGCCGTCGCTGGCAGTCCGTGAAGTCCCGGCGGCGGTGCGGCGGGATCTCGTAGACCAGCACCGTCTCCGCGGTCACGGCCCTTCCGGCGGAGGGCACTTCGAGGTGGAGGAGGCCGTCGGCTCCGCCGATCCGGCCGGAGCCGCCGGTCATGAAGTGGCGCGCGTCGAACAGGACGGGCGCCCTGCCGGTGAGCATCTGCACGGCGGTGGCCAGCGTCTCCCGGCTGCCTTCGGTCGAGCTGTGATCAGTCATCAGAACTAGCTCGGGTAGGCCCATGCGGCCATGGAACAGGCCGCGATCTGCTCCCGGCAAGGGCGTGCCGTCGGCCATTCACTGCCCGGTGGCCGGAAACCCCGTCGCCCCCGGCGTCCCGGTGGCGGTGTTCAGGGCTCGCGCCGCGGCTCCTGCCACACCCGGGGGAGGAGTGCGGACTGCCCGTCCTCGACCAGGGCGAGCCGGCGGGCGACCTGCTCGCGGTGGTCGGCATGGGCCAGCTCCAGGAGGTGGTGGAGCATGGACCGGACGCGGGCGAGCGCCATCGGGGAGGGCAGCGCGGCCACGACCAGGTCGTCGACGGTGGACCGCAGGACGTCCTCCCAGTCGGGCAGGCGGACGACCACGCGCACCGTGCCGTCGGCATCGCCGACGGACAGGGGTTCGGGCGGCACGGCAGCGGGTTGGCCGAGCAGGTCCTCCAGGTCGTCCATGGCCTGGACCGCCGTGGCGGGGTCGTTCACGGCCGGGGAGAGCGCCCGCAGGGCGATGTCGGCCAGGAGGCGGAAGGCGAGCGTGGGGTCCTGCTCGAAGGTGCGCTCCCGCCCCACCACCAGGCAGTCGAGGACGGCGCCGTCCGGCAGCGCCCCGCCGTGCACGTCGGCGACGGCGGCGCCGCGCCGCAGGGTGGTCCCCGGGGAGTGCCGCACGACGACGACCGCGTCGGCGGCGCGGGCGGCGGCGCGCAGCCGGCCGGTGTCGACCTGCTGCAGCACGGCCGGCGGGTCCGGCCAGGCGACCGTGGAGCGGTGCGCGGGCAGCCCGGCGGCGGGAGCCGTCTCCTTCACCTCGACGGGAGTGTCCGGGCGCGGGTAGAGCGCATCGAGGATGGCGCGCCCGCGCCGGCTGATCGAGCCGAGTACCAGGGGCAGTTGGATGGCGGCGAAGGCCCGCAGCTGAAGGGCGCGCAGCATGACGGCCAGCACGAGCAGGAGGACGAGTTCGCACCCGGGGACGGCTGCCGACACCTCCCTGCGACCGCCGGTGGCCAGGGCCGCGGTGAGGGAGAAGACGACCAGGCCGATGGTGACGGCGAAGGTCCGCCAGACGATCGGGGCGTCACGGAACAGGGTGAGGCGCGGGGTGAAGGTGGTCGCGGCCCACTGCACGACCAGGAAGAGCAGCGAGAAGATCAGGACGATCGCGCCGAGCAGCCCGAGGCCCAGGGCCAGCACCAGTTCGACGACGGGCGCGGCCGGCACCGTCGGCCCGCCCTCGATCCGCGGCAGTGCCACACCAAGTCCCACTCCGGCCAGGAGGCCGAACAGTTGGGTGGCACCGGCCCGTACGCGCCGGCGGCGGCGCAGCGCGACGCGGGCGCTCATCGTCAGCCCGCCGGCACCGGTTCGCCGGCCCGGGCGGGCGGGGGCGTCGGTTCGGTTCGCATGTCCGGGGTCCTTCCGCCGGGGGCGCCCGGGGCTTCGGCCGCCGTCGCGCTGGACAGCCGCCCCGGATCGGGCGGCACCGTACGGGGCTTGCGACACGGCGAAAGGGCGGCACGGTCACGGACTGCACGGCTACGGACTTCACGGTCACGGACTGCACGGTCAGGGCGTGCTTGCGACGCTACCGCAGCCCGCCCCGCGGCGCTCCGGCACGAGTACGCGGTCGCACCCGCGCCCCGGCTGCGAGCAGGCCCGAATCCGGGCGGCGTTCCATACTGGGGGAATGGCGCAGAACACTCCTCCGCCGCATCGCCCGCCGACCCTCACGGTCAAGGGGCGGGATGTGCGGCTGCGTACGATCGGGGTGGCCGTTCTTGCCGTGCTCGCCGTCTGGTTCATCGCGGCCAACACCGGATCGGTCTCCATCACGCTGTGGATCGCCACCGTCACCCTGCCGCTGTGGGCGGTCCTCACCGTGACGCTGCTGGCGGGGATGGTCCTCGGTTTCTTCATCGCCCGCCGCCGGGCGAGGGGCTGAGCCCGGCGCCGCCTCGAAGCGGTTCATATCCAGACATTCCCCCTTCCCCTTTTCCATTTCTTTGCATAGCCTTTACGTACCAGGAGAGGAGACCGGGCGGGGGATGGAGGTCCGCCTCGCCTGGGCGGGTGGGGCTCGGCTCACAGAGCACTCACCTCCGAGGGAGTACCCCGTGGACATCAGGCCTCCGTACGGCAGCCCCTTCGTCGCCGCGCTGCTGCCCTACGCCCTGATCGTCGCGGTGACCGCCGTCGACATCCTGGCGGGCTCCGCGATCCTGCTGGCCCTCCTGGCCGCGCCGCCGGCCCTCGCCGCCGCCGTCACCGCGCCCCGCGGGGTCCTGGTCGCCGGGGTCGCCTCACTCACCGCCTGCCTCGCGGCGGCGGCCACCGACGGCATCCTGACCAGCTGGCGTGCCGTCGTGGCCTACGGCGCCGTGGCCGCCGTCACCGCGGCCGGCACCTACGCCTCGGCGGCACGCCGCCGCGCCGAGGAGCACCGGTGCCGCGCCGAGCACCACCGGCACCGCGCCGAGCGCGACCTGGCGGACGCCCGGGCGGTGGCCGACGTGGCCCAGCGCTTCATCCTCGGCCCGGTGCCCGAGCGCAGCGGCACACTCGACCTGGCCGTCTCCTGCACCTCGGCGGCGGCCGGCGCCCGGATCGGCGGCGACCTCTACGAGGCGATCCCGGTCCCGGGCGGCGTGCGCGTGATCGTCGGCGACGTCCAGGGCAAGGGCCTGCAGGCGGTCGCCGGCGCCGTCACGGTCCTCCGGGGGTTCCGCGAGGCCGCGCCCGGCGGGAGCGGCCTGCACGCGATCGCCGCCCACATCGAACAGGGCCTGGCGGACCGCGCGAACGGCGACGAGTTCGTCACCGCGGTCCTGGCCGAGTGCCGCTACTCCGGCGTGGTCACCGTGCTGAACTTCGGGCACCCGCCCCCGCTGGTCCGGGGCGCCGACGGGACCACCCGCCTCGCCGAACCGGACCTGCCCGGCCTGCCCCTGGGCCTGCCCTTCCGCGATGCCGACGGCCCGGGCAGCTGCACGGTCCGGCTGGCGCACGGCGACCGGATCCTCTTCTACACCGACGGCATCGCGGAGGCCCGCAACGCCGCCGGCGAGTTCTTCCCCCTCCAGGAACAGGGCGCTCTCCTCGACCACCCGAACCTGCCGCACGCGCTCACCGACCTGCGCCGGGCGCTGGACGCGCACACGGGCAGCCCGCTCGACGACGACGCCGCGCTGCTCCTGCTCCGCTTCTCCCCCACCGCCGTCGAGGCCACCGCCGCCGGTACCTCCGCCGCCCCGGCCGCACGGCCGCCCGGGCACGCCCGCAGCAGTGAGGCCGTCACGCGGTGACCTGGTGACCTGGTGACCTGGTGACGCGGCGACGTGGTGGCGTGATGAGGCCATGGCACGGCGGGGCGGCGACGCAGTGGAGCCGTGGAGCCGTGGGGCCGTGGCCTCCCGCGGTACCAGGCCCTCCCCCGCGCGATCTCCTCGCGCAGACGCCGTCGGGCGGAGGCATGATGGCCACGAGGACCACCGAGGAGGGTGCCGGCCCATGGACATCTCGTTGACCACCGATCGGCTCATCATCCGGGACTGGTCCACCGACGACGCCGAGCAGGCGCTGGAGATCTACGGCTCGCCGGAGGTCGCGCGCTGGCTCACCCCGGCGATGGACCGCGTCGGCGACGTGGCAGCGATGCGCTCCGTCCTCCAGGCCTGGCAGGAGGCGCAGCCGAACCTGCCGGTGCCCCGGGGGCGGTGGGCCGTCCAGCGCAAGGAGGACGACGCGGTCGTCGGCGGCCTCGGCATCCGGCTGCTGCCGCCCTACGAGGACGATCTGGAGATGAGCTGGCAGCTCGCCCCCGGTGCGTGGGGGAAGGGCTACGCCGCCGAGGCCGGCCGCGCCCTGATCGCCTGGGCCTTCAGGCAGGACGCCGAGGAGCTCTTCGCGGTCGCGCGGCCGAACAACGTCCGCGCCATCTCGATGGCGAAGCGACTCGGGATGCAGTGGGTCGGCGAGACCACCAAGTACTACGGGCTCAGCCTGCAGGTCTACCGCATCCGCCCCAGCGACCTGCCCGGCTGACCTGCTGACCTGCTGACCTGCTGACCTGCTGGCCTGGCGCCGTCTCGGCGTTCGGTAGACCTGCCACGACCCGTCACGACCCGCGTCAGCCGACGGACCGGCCGGCCAGCGCCGCCGCGATGCCGAGCGCACCCGCTCCCAGCAGGGCACTGACCACACCCCGGCGGGCGGCCAGCAGCCAGAGCGCGGCGCCGGCCAGGACGGCGTACTGCCACCCCTGCCGCAGGGCCAGGGCGAGCGGGATCGCCGACCCCGCGATCGCTCCGATGACCGCCGGACCGGCACCGGTGAAGAAGGCCTGCACCCGATCGCTGGCACGCAACCCGTCGAAGCGCCGCCCGCCGAGGAGCACGAACAGGAAGGACGGGGCGAAGGCCACCGCCGCCGCGAACAGTCCGCCCCCCACCCCGGCCGCGGCGTAGCCGACCACGGCGACGGTCTGCACCACCGGCCCGGGGGTGATCTGGCCGAGGGCGACCGCGTTGAGGAACTGACCGTCGTCCATCCAGTGGTGGCGGCCGACCGCGTCGGCCTGCATCAGCGGGATGATGACGAACCCGCCGCCGTAGGACAGGGCGCCGACCTTGAGCGCCACCCACGCCAGCGCCGGCACGCCGCCGAGCGCCGGGGCGACGGCCAGCGCGGGCCAGCCCGCCGTGGCCCGGCGCTGCGGGCTACGCCGCCCACCCGTGCGCACGGCGACCTCCGTGAGGCCGGCCGCCAGCAGGACCAGGACGAGCCACGGGCCGGTCAGCGCGGCGGCCGCCCCGCCCGCGAGCGCGTAGCAGAGCCAGCGCGCGCGGGCCGGGCGCTCCCGGCCGGCCCGCTGCCGGCTCGCCGGGACGAGCGACCAGGCCGCGTGCAGGGCGACGGCCGCCACGGCCGAGCCCGCCACGGCCGCCGCGCCGCGCACCCAGAGCGGCGGCCGCCCGGAGAGGAACAGCGCGGCCAGGGCCAGGATCAGCACCAGGCCCGGAACGATGAAGCACACCCCGCCGACCAGCGCGCCCGGCACCCCGCGCAGCCGCCAGGCGGTGAGGATCGCGAGCTGGGTGGACGCCGGGCCGGGGAGCAGGTTCGTCGCGGTGATCGCGTCCTCGAAGTCGGCCGCCGCGATCCACCGCCGCCGCTCCACGCACAGCCGGCGCAGCAGCGCGATGTGGGTGGGCGGACCGCCGAAGCCGGTGCAGCCGATCCGGCCCCACTCCCGCGCGATGGTCCCCAGCCCCACCCGGGCCGGTCCCGGTCCGCCCACCTCAACCGCCATGTTCCGCTCATCTCCCGCGCCACTCGGTCCTCGTCCAGCCCGGGGACCTTAGCCGCAGGAGTTGAACAGCCGGCGCGCGGCCGGGAGTCGGCGCCCGCTCGGAACCAGTGCCACAACCACTGGTTGTGGCTCGCCGATGGACCGGTTGTTTGACCCGCCGTCCGGCCGCTGGCTTTGATGGCGCCGGTCAACGTTCGGCTGTTCCGGTGAGATCCGGCTGTTGCGGCTGTTCGGGCTGTTCCGGCGAGAGGTGAGGGGTGTGCGAAGCACGGGGGCGAGGCGGTCGCTGGGGCGTCGGTTCGGGTGGCTGTGGGCGCCGGTCTGAGCGGTCCGCCCCCGCCGTCCGGGCCGGCCGGGTTTGCGCGCCCCGATCAGAAAGCGGGCGGAGTGCGCGACAAACGACCCCTGCGAGCGAATCAGCGCGTCCAACTCTCCGTCCAGGGCCGGCGACCCAGCTGCTCGGGCGTCGGGCTTCAGTCGGTAGGCGGCGGCACCGCCGAGATCCTGCACGTTTCCTCGCCGGGGAGCGGGCCGCCGCAAGCGGTCGGGCGGATCTTCGATGATCTCTACAACCTTTTCCGCGCCCATCGGTCTACCTGGGTGCAGACCTCCGGGCCGAGACCGGAGGAGGCCGTCGTGGAAGGATCCGCATGCGCGCAAGACCCGCCGCCGTCGCCGTGCTCACGGCCCTGGCCCTCACCGGGCCCTCGATCATCGCCGCCCCGGCCGCCGTCGCCGACCCGGTCCCCAACCTCACCGTCCCGGCCGGATTCGTCGGAATGAGCCCCACCCGGGTGCTGGACACCCGCGACGCGCGGTACGTCCCCAACGGCCAGCAGAGGCCGCTCAACCCCGACGAGCACTACACGGCCCCGCTCCTGGCGTTCAGCTCCCACATGCCCCCCACCACCTACCCGGTCGTGCCCGCCGACACGACGGCGGTGGTGGTCAACGTGACCGCGACCAACCCGACCACCGACGGCTACCTCTCGCTCGCGGCCCTCGACCTCGGCAACGTGCCGTCCACCTCCAGCCTCAACTTCACGGCCGGCCAGACGGTCTCCAACCTGGTCACCATCGCGGTCAGACCGGGCACCACACCGGAGATCACGGTCTACAACCACGCTGGCACCACCGACGTCGTCCTCGACGTGGTCGGCTACTACCGGCCCGGCTCCACGGACAAGTACGCGCCCCTGGCGCCCTCCCGGCTGGTCGACAGCCGCACCGACGGCGGCCGGATCGGCTGGGGCGGCGTCCGCTCGGTCCAGGTCGCCGCCCCGGAGCTCGGCACGGCCGACGCCCGCGCGGTGATCCTCAACGTCACCGCCACCGCGGGGACCAACGACAGCTACCTGACGGCCTACCCGACCGGCAAGGAGCGTCCATACGTCGGCTCGAACGTCAACTTCACCACCGGGCGGACCGTCCCGAACCAGGTCGTGGTCCCGGTCGGCGCCGACGGAAAGATCGACATCTACAACCACGTCGGCACGGTGGACGTCATCGTCGACCTCGTCGGCTACTACGGCCCCTCCGGCACCGCACTGTTCAGCGCGCTCGGCACCCCCACCCGGGCGGTCGACACCCGGGGCTCGACGCCCGTCGAACCCGGCGAGACCCGCACCCTGACCATCATCGACGCACACTTCACGGGCGCGGCCCTCAACGTGACCGCCACCGCACCCACCGCCGACGGCCACCTCACGGTGTACCCCGCCGCAGCGGCCCAGCCGAACACGTCCAGCCTCAACTTCGCCGCCGGCCAGACCGTCGCCAACTCCGTCACCACCGCGACCGATGGCGGACGCATCAAGATCCACAACAGCAACAACGGCTACACCCACGTGATCGTCGACTTCACCGGCCTCTTCATCACAGGCTGACGCGCCAGGGGCCGCTCTGCCCCACAGCAAGAGCGGCCCCCGCCGGTCACAGGTTCGCGAGCAGATCGTGGAGGGGAGCGGGTACCCGATCGGATTCGAGGCCCTCGACCAGGAGGTGGCCGTAGCGGATCTTGCGGCCCTTCTTCGTACCGAGGAAGCGCCGCATCTGTTGCCGCGGGGGTTCGCCCCGGTGCGCGGGCTGGCGTCCGAAGGTCTGCCAGGCCGGGAGGTCGCCCTCGGCCCGGACGATCTCCTCCACCCGTGCCACGCCCAGCGCGCGGATGAGTTCGTCCTCCAGGTCCGTCACACACACGAAGAAGCCTTGGCGCGGCGCGCCGGCCCGTTCGAGAGCACGGTCGTAGAAGCCCTGTTCGCCTTCGTCGCACAGTCCGGCGAGGCGCAGGCCCAACCCCGGCGGTCCGAGGAGGCCGGCGTAGCGGCCGACGTTCATCGCCCCGTTCATGGGCAGGACGCACACGCCTTCGGCGGGAAGGTCCCGGCCGTGACGCGCGGCCAGCGTCTCCACGGCCGCGAGATCGCTCGGCCCTTCCAACAGCACCGCGGTCCGCACGCGCAGTCGCACGGCCAGCTCACTCGCCAACTCGCCGGAGCCGCCCGCCGCCCAGCTGGTGACCGCATCCCGGAACGCTTGTATGTCCGCCATGGGAGGATCTTGCTCCTGCCCGGGCAGGCGGCGCACGGATTATTCGTCGGCCGCGCGCCGGGTGACCCCACGTGAGCGGGAGGAGCGGCTCCGGGCGTTCGCGTTGTCCAGTGCAGACACCGGATCAGTCGATCTACTTGCGCGCCTCGATCAGGAAGCGCGCCGAGTGGGCCACGAACGGGCCCTCGGCGCGGATCAGCGCGTCCAGCTCGCGCAGCCGGTCGAGGTACGCCCCGACGGTGAAGCCCGGCACCATCCAGATCACCTTCCGCAGGAAGTACACCACCGCGCCGATGTCGCGGAACTCCATCCGCAGCCGCTCGGAGCGCAGGTCCACCACCTCCAGCCCGGCCGCCCGGGCGTCGGCGCTCTCCGTCTCGGGGTGGCGGGCCCGGCGGGCCTCGGGCTGCGGGCCGAGGAAGTACTCCACCAGCTCGAACACCGAGGCCGGCCCGACGTGCTGCGCGAAGTAGCTGCCGCCCGGCCGCAGGACCCTGGCGATCTCCGCCCACCACACCGTCGCCGGGTGGCGGCTGGTCACCAGGTCGAAGGCCTCGTCCGCGAAGGGCAGCGGCGGCTCGTCCGGATCGGCGACCACGACGGCGCCCAGCGGGTGCAGCAGCCCGGTCGCCTTGGCGACGTTCGGCGGCCAGGACTCGGTGGCGACCATCACGGGCGGCAGGCTCCCCGCCCCGGCCAGCACCTCGCCGCCACCGGTCTGGATGTCCAGCGCCGCCGACGCCGACGCCAACCGCACGCCGAGCAACCGCTGATAGCCCCAGGACGGCCGCTGCTCGGTGGCCCGGCCGTCCAGCCAGGAGAAGTCCCAGCCGTCGACGGACACCGCCTCGGCCTCGGCGATCAGCTCTTCGAACGTTCGTGTACCAGGCATACCCCCATCCTCGCCGCGCCCACCCCGCAGGCCAACCGGATTTCCGGGGAGGCCGTCACCGCCGGTCAGCCGGAGCCGTGAGGACCTCCTGTGCAGCCGAGGTGGCTCGTCGATCACGAAATCACCGTGCTGCGGATCGTCCGTCTGCGAGCCGGTCCAGCTCCTCGCCGATCGCCTCCCGCACGGCGTCGTGCTGCCGGCCGAGTGCATACCGTGCGTCGCTCCACCGCTCACGCGGATACAGCCACACGGGCTTGCTCACGAGTTCGGTCGGCTCCCATGCGAACCGCGGCCACACATGTGCATGCAGGAACGGGTCGGTGTTCCCGAGAATCTCGAGGTTGACCCGCCGGAAAGCGGGGTCCAACCGGCGGCAGGCGCGTTCGACCGCCTCCCCGAGCCTGTCCATGCCGGCCAGGAACGCCAGCCGCTTACTCCGGGGAAGCTCCGACAGCCGCTGGACAGCAGGATCATCCGCCAGCAGAACCGAGTATCCGGGCAGGAACTGAACGTCCCCGACCACTGCGAACCCGGCCTCCAGCCTCCGGAGCACCGTCGGATTCTCGCCCCGAAGGGCGCTGCCGATCCGGTCCTTCCGCCAGTCATCAGTCATGACCAGCGACCCTACACACGCCTGATCGGCGGCGGCCGGGACCGGCCGCGGGGCACGTTCCCGTGCCCATGTCAGCTTTAGGCCAAGATTGCCCGTTCATCTGATCTACGCATCTTCGGCACATGATCCCCGCATAAGGTGAAGCCCGTTCCATCCCGGTTTCCCCCGTCACGGGCCGCTTCCGCGTGCCCGCCGCTAGGACTGGAGTGAATTGACCATGCTGGCCCGTCACTTGTGGAATCACCTGACAACTTCCGTCGTCCGCAGGGGCGTAGGCGCCACCCTGGGCGCCCTCGCGCTCGTCGCGGCCTTCGTCCTCGCGGGCACCGCCGCCGGGACGACGAGTGCGGCGGCCAAGCCGGCGGGCTGGGGCGGCCCCGGCAAGTGGGCCTGCGGCGGGGCGCCCGTCCAGTCCGGATGGGTCATCACCCTCTACGACCGGACCGGCTGCAGCGGCAACGGCGCCTGGTACCAGGAGCCGGTCAAGGACGGGATCTGGACCTGTTCGGGCTCGCCGATCGTCCCCGGGTACGTGATCTCCGACCACATCCAGAGCGGCTGCAACGGCATCGGCTCCTGGCGGCACAGCCTCCCCAAGGACGGCATCTGGACCTGTGGCGGGTCGCCCGTCATCAGCGGGTACGTCATCACCGACTACATCGTCAACGGCTGCAACGGCGTCGGGGCCTGGCGGCACAACCTCGCGCGCAACGGCCTGTGGACGTGCCCGGGCTCGCCCATCCCGGCCGGCTGGCGCGCCAGCACCTACAGCGCCGGCGGGTGCAGCGGCCTCGGCGCCTGGGCCCTGGTCCGCGCCTGACCCCACCGCACACCCCGGAGGCACCGCGGACCCCTGCGGTGCCTCCGTCGCGTCTGCGCGGCGGGCTCGGGCCTGTCTGGGGCTCGGGTCTGTCCGGGGCTCGGGTCCGGACGGGGCTCGGGTCCGGACGGGGCTCGGGTCCGGACGGGCCGTCCTCAGCCGGCCGCGCGGCGTGCCGCGACCGCCCAGGCCCTGGTCACGGCGCCGTGCGCGTCGGCGGTGGCGGCGGCGGTGTCCTCGGGCAGGTGCAGCGGCGCCCCCAGGTGCACGTGGAGCCCGGGCCGCCGCAGGGGCGCCGTGGCCACACCGGCCAGCTGCTTCGCGGCGCCGCCGGAACCCACCCGGCGGGCACCCGCCTGGCCGAGCGGGACGACGGGGGCACCGGTGGCCCGGGCCAGTCGGGCGGGGCCGGTACGGAACGGGCCGGGCGCCAGCTCGCCGGAGTCCCGGCGGCGCGGCAGGCCGCCCTCGCCGTAGACGAGCACCAGCCGCCCGCGGGCCAGCGCGTCCGCGGCGGCCTCCAGTGCCTCGGCCGCCCGCCCGGTGCCCCGGTGGACCGGGATGTGGCCCTCGCGCCGCAGCACCCCGCCCAGCAGCGGGATGCGCCACAGCCCGGCCGCCGCCAGCACCACCGGCCGGACGTCCAGGCGGTGGAGCGCGGCGAGCACGATCGCGGGGTCGGCGAGCGAGGTGTGGTTCGCCACCACGATGCTGCCCGGGGCGAGGCCGGCGCCGGGGTCGCTACTGACCGTCAGGCGGCCGAAGGCGGGGACGAGGGCGGCGGCGGTTCGGCTGAGCATGGCGTTCATGGTCCTTCGGGCAGGCTGGGCGGGATCGGTCGCAGGGCCAGCCTCCTCCCGGCGGCCGTCACCCGCCTGAGTACGGGTACTCAACCCTGCAGTCAGGGGCGGTCGGGCTGCGGTGCGGTCCCGTCCGGGGCCCGGTCCGGCCTGCTCCGGACCGGGCCCCGCCACCCGGTCGGAGGCCGGGGAGCCGCGCTGATCCGACCGGCCCGGCCGCACAGCGCCTAGGCTCCAAGGATGAGGCGACTCGACGCAGTGGACCGAGCCCTGTTCGACCGAGTGGCGCTGGCGCGTCTGCACGGCGCCCGCCCCTGGCTTCGCGGCCTGAGCCGGGCGGCCGACCACGGGGTGCTCTGGCTGTCCGCGGCCGCCGTACTCGGCGCCGTCGGCGGGCGGACCGGGCGGCGGGCCGCCCTGCGCGGCATCGGGTCGCTGGCCCTCGCCTCGGCGACGGCCAACATCGCCGCCAAGCAGCTGACCCGGCGCCCGCGTCCGCTGCTGGACCAGGTGCCCGTCCCGCGGCTGCTGCTCCGGCAGCCCGTCACGACCTCGTTCCCGTCCGGGCACTCCGCCTCGGCGGCGGCCTTCGCGACGGGTGTCGCGATCGAGTCGCCGCTGCTGGGCGCCGCCGTGGCGCCGGTCGCGGCCGCCGTGGGCGCGTCGCGGGTGTACACGGGCGCGCACTACCCGGGCGATGTGCTGGCGGGCCTCGCGCTGGGCTCGGCCCTGGCGGCGCTGACGCTGCGCTGGTGGCCCCGCTCGGCCGAGGGGCCCGTCCCGGCCGGCCCGCCGCGCCGGCCGGCGCCGGCCCTCGCCCGGGGATCCGGCCTGTTCCTGGTGGTCAACAGCGGCTCCGGCAGCGGCGCCCTGCTGCCGACCGGACCCGAGGAGACGGCGGCCGGACTGCGCACCCTGCTCCCCCGCGCCGACGTCCGGCTCTGCGGCCCCGACGACGACCTGCCCGCACTGCTCGCCGACGCGGCCGACCGCGCGGCCGAGGCCAAGGGCGCGCTCGGCGTCTGCGGCGGTGACGGCAGCGTCAACCTCGCCGCCGCGCTGGCGGTCGAACGCGGACTGCCGCTGGCGGTCTTCCCCGGCGGCACGCTCAACCACTTCGCGCTGGACCTCGGCATCGAATCCCCCGACGCGACCGCGGCCGCCGTCGAGGCCGGCGCCGCCTGCGGGGTGGACCTGGGCCTGGCCGTCGACGACACCGAGCGACGGGTGTTCCTGAACACCTTCAGCCTCGGCGTCTACCCCGAACTGGTCCGGCTGCGCGAGTCGTTGGAGGGCCGGCTCGGCAAGTGGCCGGCCCTGGCGGTGGCCGTCGCCCGGGCCCTGGCCACCGCCGAGCCGGTCACCGTCGAGGCGGCCGGCCGCAGCCACCGCCTCTGGCTGCTGTTCGCGGGCAACGGCGCGTACGACCCGCCGGGCTTCGCCCCCACCCACCGGACCGGCCTGGCCGACGGACTGCTCGACGTCCGTGTGGTGGACGGCGGCAGCCGGTTCGCCCGGACCAGGCTGGCGGCGGCGTTCCTCTCCGGCACCCTCGGCCGCTCCCGGGTCTACCGCGCGGCCCGGCTGACCGCCCTCGACATCGACTCCCTCGGGGACGCCGAGCACATCGCCGTGGACGGCGAGAGCGTGCCGGCCGCGGGCGCGCTGCGACTGGCGAAGATGCACAACGCCCTGACGGTGTACCGGCCCTCACCCGCGTAGGCGAGGCCTCGGCCCACCCCGGCCGCGTGCCCCCGGCGTGCGCTGGGCGTGCGCGGGGGGCACGGCGACGGGAGCTGAACGACCGACCGGGCGGGGCGACACGCAGCACAAGCCATTCGAGTGACATTGCCCCCGCACCGCGCTTTCGACTCCCTAGTGTGCAGAGCAAGTTAGCCTACGAAGGGACTACTCCATGTACCGCACCGTCCGCACCTTCGCCGTACTCCTCGCGGCCGCCGGCGCCATCGCCGTTCCGACCCAGGCCTTCGCCGAGAGCGGCGACAACACGGAGGTGAACGTCACCACCATCACCGTGATCGGCACCGGCAACCAGCTCGCCGGCGGCGACATCTTCAACGTCGGTGGCGACAACGTGGTCGGCTCCTTCAACGGTGAGGCCCCCTGATCCCCGCCCCATCACGAACGGGACCGCCCGCACCCCTCGGGGTGCGGGCGGTTCGTCGTGCGCCAGCCCCACGACGTACGGCACTTCGCGCTGTCGGCCCGCCGCGGGACCGTCCTGCGCCGGTTCCGCGAGCGGGGCTCCGGGCACGCCGTGCGGCTCGTCGGCGCTCAGGTGCTCAGGTCTCGCGCTGGGGGTGGTACTCGGCCTCCGGTATGCCGAACGTCCAGGCCACCCCGGCCCGGGCGGTGCGGGTGCTCGGCGGGACCCGCAGCCAGTAGGTGCGGAAGGTGCCGTCCGGCTCGGCCGTCGAGTTGACCACCTCGACCATCACCACCGCCTCGTCGTCCGGCAGTTGGATCCGCCACAGGACACCGGTCTCGTCCCGGTGCAACGGCTCGGCACCGGAGTCCGCCAGGTAGCGCTCGTAGCCGTAGTGCTCCAGCATGACGCGGCGCAGCTCGGCGTTCTCCTCCTCGCGGATCCGCTCGACGGTGACGGTGCCGAGGCCCCCGAGGAAGTCGGCCGGGACCGGCATGCCGCGCCACGCGTGCAGGGCGAACCCGTCGGCGTAGGCGAGGGCCGGACCGTCGGCGCGGTCGAGTCGGCCGGCCTCGTCGCGGTGCAGTTCGAGGGGCCGCTCGCTGACCAGGGCCACCCGCTCGTACGGCCACCACCAGCCGGCGCCGCGCGCCACCTCGGCGAGGGCGGCGAGGCCCGCCGGGTCGAGGTCGGCGCCGGGGGCCGTGTCCAGGTCCGCCCCGGGGGCGGCCAGGCCGAGGCCGGCCGCTTCGAAGGCCGCGAACCAGGGCGCGTCGTGCTGGCCCCGGACGGCGTCGAGCAGCCCGAGCCGGACGACCGTGCGGCGGGCCCGGGCAGCCTCGACCACGTCGTCCGGGTCCTCCTCGACGTCGGCGTCGGGGGCCAGCCGGTCGAGGACCGCGTCGCGGATCCGGCCGGCCAGCGCGTTGGTCACCGGCCCGAGCTCCCCGCCGGTGAGCCCCCAGAGCGGCGCCCAGCCCGTCGCGCCGACCTGCTCGACGGCCCGGCGCCGAGCCGCCTCCCACGGCTTGGTCCGGACGGCCTCGCGCACGCTCACCGCTCCGCCGGCCCGCAGTTCCAGCGCGGCCTCGGCCGCCGCCAGCGGCGAGCCGAACCACCGGACCGCCTCCGGCTCGGCCAGCCCGGCGGCGCGGTAGGCCGCCCGCACCGCGCGCTCGACCGCCGCCCGGTCGCCCGGACCGGTGGCCGCCGCGCCCGCCCGCCAGCGGGCCGTCGCCTCACCCGTCCGGGCCGTCTGCTGCACCGTCATCACGCTCTCCCCTCGCACCGCGGCCTGCCCGGCCACCGTCGACACCCGGTCCGATCCACGTCCGGCTTGCCCCTGAGCCCCTGAACCGCTGAGCCCCTCGGACCTGGTCATCATGGACTCCGGGTCTGACATCGCCGTGCGGTGAGGGCGGAGGACGGCGCCGAGGGCAGCGGAGGGCAGCAGAGGGCGGAGGGCCGCACCACCCGACTGCCGTAAAAGGGCTTGAGCGCCGTCCGGGCCGCTGGTTAGCGTGCCCTACATGACGGAGATCCCGGTTCCCGCCGACTGGCGCGCGGCCAACCGCGCCAACTGGGACGAGCGCGTCCCGATCCACGCCGCCGGCGAGTTCTACGACGTCCCCGGCTTCGTCGCCGGAAAGGACCCGCTTCGGGACTTCGAGCTCACCGAGGTCGGCGACGTCACCGGCAGGACCCTGCTCCACCTCCAGTGCCACATCGGCCTGGACACGCTGTCCTGGGCCCGGCGCGGGGCCACGGTCACCGGTCTCGACTTCTCCGCGCCCGCGGTGGAGGTGGCCGGCGGCCTCGCCGAGCAGATCGGCGCCACCACGGCCCGGTTCGTCACCTCCGACGTGTACGACGCCGTCGACGCGCTCGACGCGCAGACCTTCGACATCGTCTACACCGGCCTGGGCGCCCTGTGCTGGCTCCCCGACATCGACCGCTGGGCCCGGACGGCGGCCGCGCTCGTCGCGCCGGGCGGCTTCCTCTACCTGGCGGAGTTCCACCCGTTCGCCGACGTGCTGGCCGAGGACGGCCGGACCGTCGAGAGCGACTACTTCCAGCGCGACCCCTTCGTCTGGGACGAGCCCGGCACCTACGCCGACCTGGGCGCGGCGACCACCGTGAACCTGACGATCGAGTGGCAGCACGGGATCGGCGAGGTCGTCAGCGCGCTGACCGCCGCCGGTCTCCGTCTGGAGTTCCTGCACGAGCACGACTTCACCCTGTTCCCCCGCTTCCCGGTCCTCCAACCCGGCAACGGCTACCGCTTCCCGCCGGGCCACCCTCGCGTCCCGCTGATCTACTCGCTCCGGGCGGCCAAGCCGGCGTAGGCGTGTCGTAGGGCATGCCTCACTACTCCGCCTGGGGGGCGGCCGTCAGCGGCGGGCCGAAGCCGCGGCCGGCTGCCCGGCCCGCGGCGCCGTCGGCGCCTCTCCGGTGATCCACCGGCCGCGACGCATCACGGCGACCAGGTCGTAGCTGTCGGAGTCGAGGACGACGAGGTCGGCGTTCTTGCCGGTCTCCAGCGAGCCGACCGAGTCGGCGAGGCCGAGCAGGCGGGCCGGGACGGCGCAGAGCGACTCCACCGCCTGGTCCGGCGTCAGGCCGTTGACCGTCACCGAGCGCTTGAACGCCACGTCTAGGGTGAGGGTCGACCCGGCGATGGAGCTGCCGTCGGTGAGCATGGCGACGCCGGCCTTGACCTCGACCTGGAGGGGGCCGAGGGGGTAGAGGCCGTCGCCCATGCCGGCGGCGCCCATGGCGTCGGTGATCAGGGCGACCCGGGAGGCGCCGGCGGTGCCGTAGGCGAGGTCCAGGACGGAGGGGTGGAGGTGGATGCCGTCGTTGATGAGCTCGACGGTGACCCGCTCGTCCTCCAGCAGGGCCACGATCGGGCCGGGGGCGCGGTGGGCGATGCCGGGCATGGCGTTGAAGAGGTGGGTGGCGACGGTGGCGCCGGCCTCGATGGCCTCGAGGGTCTTGGCGTAGTCGGAGTCGGTGTGGCCGACGGCGGCGATCACGCCGAGGTCGGCGAGCATCCGCACGGAGTCCAGGCCGCCGGGCAGCTCGGGGGCGAGGGTGACCATCTTGGCGTGGCCGCGGGCGGCGTCGACGAGCTTGCGCACCAGGGCCGGGTCGGGGTCGCGCAGCAGGTCGGGGCGGTGGGCGCCGCAGCGGCCCGGCGAGATGAAGGGGCCCTCGAAGTGGATGCCGGCCAGGGTGCCGTCCTCGACGAGCTCGGACAGGACGGCGGCCTGCCGGGCGACCTCGTCGATCTCGCCGGTGACGGTGGAGGCGATCGTGGTGGTGGTGCCGTGTTCGAGGTGGGTGCGGGCGGCCTTGAGGGCCTCCTCGGCGATCCCGGAGGCGTAGGAGGCGCCGCCGCCGCCGTGCACGTGCAGGTCGACGAAGCCGGGGACGACGGTGTACCCGGTGAGGTCGAGGTCGCCGGGCTCGTTCGGGCCGCCGAGGGCGGTGATCCGCTCGCCCTCGATGGTGATCCGGCCGCCGTCGACGGTGCCGCCGGGCAGGACCAGGCGGGCGCCGGCCAGTGCAGTTCGGTCCGCGGTCACGCGGTCACCTCCGGCGTCTCTGCGGACGGCCGCAGAGTGTGAGTGAAGTTGATTGATTCCGAGTCATCATACTCAGCTTCGAGCGCACGACCAGGCCTGCGGCCGGCCCCGCCGAAACGCCTGGGACGGGCCCACCCAGGCGCGTAGGCACCCGGCCGGGCTAGACTCACGCCATGCTCAAAGCTGATCGAACCGCCCGGATCCTCTCGCACGTCACCGAAGCAGGGAGCGCCGACGTGCATGCGCTCGCCGAGCTGCTGGACGTCTCGACCGCGACCGTGCGCCGCGATCTCCAGGAGCTCCACGAGCAGGGGCTGCTGCACCGCACCCGGGGCGGCGCGGTGACCGGCTCGGTCAACCTCGAACTGCCGCTGCGCCACCGGAGCGAGAAGCAGCGCGAGGAGAAGCGCCGGATCGCCCAGGCGGCCGCCGAGCTGGTGCCGGAGGGTGCGGTGGTGGGCCTCAGCGGCGGCACCACCACCAGTGAGCTCGCCCGGGTGCTCGCCGAGCGGTCCGGCATCACCGTCGTGACCAACGCGGTGAACATCGCCGCCGAGCTGATCGTCCGCCCCGAGGTGCGGCTGGTGGTGATCGGTGGCATCGCCCGCTCGGCCAGCTACGAGCTGGTCGGCCCCGCCGCCGACCGGATGCTCTCCCAGTACCACCTGGACATCGCCTTCATCGGGGTGGACGGCCTGACGGCGGAGGAGGGCTGCACCACGCACGACGAGATGGAGGCCCAGACCGACCGCGCGTTCCTGGGCAGCACCGCGCGTGCCGTCGTCCTGGCCGACAGCACCAAGGTCGGCAAGGTCACGTTCGCCCGGATCTGCCCGCTCTCCGAGGTCCACGACCTGGTCACGGACGACGGCCTGACGGACGCGCAGAAGAAGGCCTTCACCAACTGCGGGGTACGGGTCCACCGGGCCTGAGCGGCGGGTGGGCAGACCCGCGCCGGGGAACGCCGACGTCCCGCGGCCGTACCGGCCCGCCCTTCCGGGGCGGGCCGGTACGGCCGCTTCACGCGGTGGTCGCCGGGGTGACGGTCGGCAGGAGTCGGCCGGCCGCCTCGGTGATCGCTCCGCGGCCCGCGGCCAGGTACGACCGGGGGTCGACGGTCCGCTCGTCGCCCGCCAGGTGGGCCCGGACGGCGGCCGTCATGGCGATGCCCAGGGCGGTGCCGATGTTGACCTTGGCGATGCCGCCCCGGACGGCCCGGCGCAGTTCCTCGTCGGGCACGCCGGAGGAGCCGTGCAGGACGAGCGGGACGTCGAGGGCGCCGTGCAGGGCGGCGAGCAGGTCGTGGTCGAGCCGGGCGTCGCGGGAGGTCATGGCGTGGGAGCTGCCGATGGCGACGGCGAGGGCGTCCACGCCGGTCTCCTCGACGAAGCGCCTCGCCTCACCGGGTTCGGTGCGGGCCCCGGGGGCGTGGGCGGGCAGCGGGCCCCGGCCGTCCTTCCCGCCGACCTCGCCGAGTTCGGCCTCCAGCCAGAGCCCGGCGGCGTGCGCCCAGGCGGTCGCCTCGCGGGTGGCCGCGACGTTCTCGGCGTAGGGCAGGTGCGCGGCGTCGAACATCACCGAGCCGAAACCGCGGTCGGCGGCCTCGCGGAGCAGGTCGCCGGTCTTGACGTGGTCGAGGTGCAGGGCCACCGGGACGGTGCTCGGTTCTGCGCACTGCACGGCGGCGGCGGCGAGCGGGGCGAGGCGCCCGCCGTGGAAGCGCACCGCGTTCTCGCTCACCTGGAGGATCACCGGCGCGTCGGCGGCCTCGGCGGCGGCGACGACGGCCTCGATGTGCTCCAGGGTGATGACGTTGAAGGCGGCGACGGCGCCGTGCCGGGCCGCGGCCCGGGTGACCAGGTCACCGGTGGCTGCCAGGGGCATGGGGATTCTCCTGAGGGTGGCGGCCGCTACGGGCCGGAGGAGCCGGGCCGCGGGGAGGGCCCGGCCGGGAGGATCTGGACCAGGGGGAGGTGACTGCGGTACGCCTGCCGGTCGAACCGGCCGGCGTGCGGGGCCCGGACGGCGGCGGCCGACAGGGCGACCGCGCGGGCCAGTGCCTGCGGCCAGGGCGAGCGCTCCGCGAGGGCCACGGCCAGCGCCGCGACCACCGCGTCCCCCGCCCCGGTCGGGTTGCCGCGCACCACGGGCTCCGGGGGGAGGCGGGCCCGCCAGGTGCCGTCCGGGGTCACCGCCAGCAGTCCGTCGGGACCGAGTGAGGCGACCACCGTCCGGGCACCCCGGTCGGCCAGCGCCCGGGCCGCGTCGAGCGGGTCGGCGATACCGGTGGCGTGCCGCAACTCGGCCGCGTTCGGCTTGACGACGGTCGGACCGGCGTCCAGCGCCTCGGTGAGGGCCGCGCCGTCGGCGTCGAGGACGACCGGCACGCCCTGCTCGTGGGCGAGGCGGACCAGGTCGGCGTAGGCGCCGGGCCGCAGGCCCGGGGGCAGGCTCCCGGAGAGCACCAGGGCCCGGGCGGCGGGGAGCAGGCTCCGGACGGCGGTGAGCAGTGCGGCCCAGTGCTCGGTGGAGAGCTCCGGTCCGGGCTCGTTCAGCACGGTCGCGTCGGCGGGGTCGACCACGGCGACGGTCCGCCGGGTCGACGCGCCGGGGGCGAGCGGGACGGCCAGGTGGGCGAGGCCGCAGCGGTCGAGGTCGGCCCGGACCGCCTCGCCGGTGGGCCCGCCGAGCGGCAGGACCGCCGTGGTGGGGTGGCCCAGGGCGTGCAGCACCCTGGCGACGTTGACGCCCTTGCCGCCGGCCTGCTCGTGGACGGCGGCCACCCGGTGGCTGGTGTGCGGGCGCAGCGCGGGCAGGTCGTAGGTGATGTCCAGTGCGGGGTTGGGTGTCACGGTGACGATCACGCCGCCGGGCTCCTCTCCGGGGCCGCGCGGTCCGCCACCGCGTCCAGGGCGCGCAGTCCGGCCCCGAGGCAGCCGGCCCGGTCGCCGAGCGCGGCGGGTGCCAGGCGCGGGGCGACCTGGATCCGGGCGCGGGCGGCCAGGGCGGCGGCGAGCGGGGCGAGGAGCAGGTCGCCGGACTCGGCGAGGCCGCCGCCCAGCACGACCAGTGGCGGGTCCAGTACCAGGACGGCCGTCAGCAGGGCGTCGGCGAGGGCGTCGACCGCTTCGTCCCAGACGGCGCGGGCAGCCGGGTCGCCCTCGGCGGCCAGTCGGGCCACCTCGGGTGCGAGGGCGGGCCGTCCGGTGGCCTCGGTGTAGCGGCGTGCCACGGCGGCGGCGGAGGCGTAGGTCTCGGCGCAGCCCCGGGCGCCGCAGGCGCAGCGCTCCCCGCCGGGTCGCACCACGAGGTGGCCGATCTCGCCGGCCCGGTGGTGCGCGCCGGGCAGGGCGCGGCCCGCGGTCATGACGGCTGCGGCGATGCTCGTCCCGACCGGGACGAACAGGAAGCTCTCCGCGCCGCGTCCGGCGCCGAGTCGCGCCTCGGCGACGCCGCCGGCCCGTACGTCGTGGGTGACGGCGACCGGCAGGCCGGTGCGCTCGGCGACGAGGTCCCGGAACGGGACGTCCCGCCAGCCGATCGTGGCGGAGTAGACGCCCGTCCCGGTGGTCTCGTCGACGATGCCCGGAACGGCCAGGCCGACGGCGTCGACCTCGGCGCCCTGCTGCTCGGCCTGCCGGAGCAGGTCGGCGACCAGGTCGACGATGGTGGCCACGACGGCCTCGGGGCCGTGTTCCCGCCCGGTGGCGCGCCGCACCCGGTGGCGGACGGCCGCCTGGCGGTCCAGCAGCGCCGCCTTGATCCCGGTGCCGCCGACGTCCACGGCGACGACCCGGCGCTCCGCGGTCATGAGCCGGCGAGGACCACGGAGCGGGTCAGGTTGCGCGGCCGGTCCGGGTCCAGGCCCTTCGCGGCGGCCAGTGCCGTGGCCAGCCGGTGGACGCGCACCAGCTCCGCGAGCGGGTCGAGCCCGCCCTCGATCCACTGCGCGCCCGTGCCCCGCACCTGCTCGGCCAGGCCGGCCGGTGCGGCGCCGAGCATCCAGGTGGCGGTGGACGGCGCGGCGATGCTGATCGGCCCGTGCCGGTACTCCATGGCCGGGTACGCCTCCGTCCAGGCGAGGGCGGCCTCGCGCAGCTTGAGGCCTGCCTCGTTCGCCAGCCCGACCGTCCACCCGGTGCCGAGGAAGGTGAACTGGGTGCGGTCCACTAGGCCTTCGGGCAGCGGCTCCGCCAAGGCCGTGCGGCCGTCGCGCTCCACCGCCTCGGTGTGCAGGCCCAGGTGGGCCCGGAGCAGGGTCAGGGCGGTGGTCGCGAACCGGGTCTGCACCACGGACTGCTCGTCGGCGAAGTGCAGGACGGTGACGTCGTCGGCCGCGGCCATCACCGGGGTGTCCGGGTCGGCCGTGATCGCCGAGGTCCGGACCTGTCCGCCGACCCGGTCCAGCAGGGCCAGGACCTCGGTCGTGGTGCCGGAGCGGCTCAGCGCGACCACGCGGTCGTAGGAGCGCACGCCCGGGAACTCGGAGGCGGCGAAGGCGTCCGTGACGCCCTGTCCGCTCGACTCCCGGAGCGCGGCGTAGGCCTGCCCCATGAACAGCGACGTACCACAGCCGATCACCGCGACCCGCTCACCGGACTCCGGGAGCTTTCCGCGGGCTTCGGCGGCGAGTTCCGCCGCGCGGCGCCAGCAGTCGGGCTGGCTGGCGATCTCGGCCTCGACATGGGTCGCCATCGGCCACCTCCATCAATGCTTGTTGCTGATACCTGCTTCTTTCTGACTCGATTCAAGCATCTTTGGACATCCAGAGGAACCCGTATGTGCAGTTATTTGCTCAGAGCTGCCGACAGTTGCGTGCAAGGGGGCCGAATACTGCAGGTCAACGCAGGCTCCGTCCGTCGCGCCCGCGCAGCGCTGGACGCGCGGACGGCGCGCGGAGGGCGCGCGGAGAGCAGGCGACGGGCAGGCGGGGCTCCGCCGAAACCGCAGACGACGACGGGGACCGGACGAAGGGCGTCAGCCCTCTCGTCCGGTCCCCGTCGTCGTCCGCCGCCCGCCCGGCCGGCCCGCCGGCTTGCTCGCTCAGCCAGGTCAGGTCGGGTCAGGTCAGCGGCTCAGTCCGTTCAGTCCGTTCAGTCCGCGACGATCCGTACCGCGCCCGGCACGTACTCGCGCTGGCGCACCACCCGGTACCAGCCCTTGGCCAGCGGTATCACCGCGTGCTCCTCGTGCACCACCCGGCCGCCCTCGGGCAGGTGCAGCCAGGCGGCACCGAACGGCCCGGCCTCGCGGCGCAGCTCCCCCGGACCGACCACGGCATGCGCGTGGCCGGTGACCTCGCCCAGCGCGAGCACCATCCGGCCCCGCACGTCCCGCGGCTGCGCGCTCAGCGCGCCGACCCGCGGCGGTACCGCGCTCTCCACGACCGGCACGATCAGCACATCACCCTGGCGGTACATCAGCCCTCCCTCGGCGATCCGACGGGCGTCGGAATCCCACGCCCCGAAACGTAGGGCACGGCTCTGACAACCCGCCCGACCACCGACCCCGGCACCGGATTGTCGGAGCGGACTGGTAGACAGTTGTTCGGCCCACACACCGAGGAGCAGCGCATGACGGTCGGCACCCACATCGAGACCTTCCACGGCCTCCCCGTCCTCGACTTCGTCCAGGCGGTCGAGAAGGGCGGCCCGCTGCCGGACGCGGCCGCCGTCGCCTGGAAGATCGGCCTGGAGTTCGACTCCCCGCAGACCTTCGCCGAGCACTGGCAGCAGTTCCTCGACGCGGTCGACACCAGCCGGGTCCCGGCGGTCGTGGTCGGACTCTGGTCGCAGGACGAGCCGGACAGCTTCGCCGGGCCGCTGCAGGCGATCGTCGACGCGGCCGGGCGGCTGCCCGCGCTGCGCGCGCTGTTCGTCGGGGACATCACCGTCGAGGAGTGCGAGATCTCCTGGCTGCAGATGGTCGACGTGACGCCGCTGCTGACGTCGTTCCCGCTGCTGGCCGAGCTGGTGGTGCGCGGTTCCGCCCAGGACTGGGAGGGCGTCGGCGGCCTGGCCCTCCAGCCGGTCCGGCACGAGCACCTGCGGGCGCTGCGCCTCGAGTCGGGCGGCCTGCCGGCCACGGTGGTCCGCTCCGTCGCCGCCTGCGACTTCCCGCACCTGGAGCGCCTGGAGCTGTGGCTCGGCGTCGACCAGTACGGCGGTGACAGCACGATCGACGACCTCGCGCCGTTCCTCACCGGCACCGGTCTGCCCGCGCTGCGCCACCTCGGCCTGCAGGACGCCGATTACCAGGACGAGATCGCCGCCGCCGTGGCCCACGCGCCCGTGGTGGCCCGGCTGGAGTCGCTCGACCTGTCGATGGGCGTCCTCACCGACCAGGGCGCCACCGCCCTGCTGGAGGGCCAGCCGCTCACCCACCTGCGCTCGCTCGACCTGCACCACCACTACCTGACGGAGGCGCTCCAGCAGCGGCTCCGGGAGGCGCTGCCCGGCGTGGCCGTCGACCTCTCCGGGGGCGGCCGGCCGGACGACGAGTGGCGCTACGTCGCCGTCGCCGAGTAGCAGTCCCCCCTTCGTCCTCGTCCACACCCAGGTGCAGGAGCCCGCGTGACCGTCAACCACCACATCGAGCAGTTCCACGGGCTGCCGGTGTTCGACTTCTCGAACGACCCGAAGGACCCGGACCACCCCCGTACGCCGCCCGCGCCCGGCGAGGCCGCCTGGCGGCTCGCGCTGGAATACGAGTCCGCCGAGGACTTCACCGCGCTGTGGTCGTCCTTCCTCGCCACGGTGGACCCGGCCGGGGTCCGGGCCCTGGTGATCGGCCCGTGGTGGCAGAACGCCTACGACGCACTGGACAACGCGCTCGACACCGTGGTCCGCGACGCCGAACGGCTGCCCGCACTCCGGGCGCTGTTCATCGGCGACGTGACGTACGACGAGTGCGAGATCTCCTGGTTGGAGATGTGCGACGTGACCTCCGCGCTGGAGTCCTTCCCGCAGTTGGAGGAGCTGCGGGTGCGCGGCGGAAGCGGACTGGGGCTCAAGCCGGTACGGCACGACCGGCTGCGCGCCCTGGGTTTCGAGACCGGGGGCCTTCCCTCCGCGGTCGTCCGCGCCGTGGCCGGTTCCGAGCTGCCCGCGCTGGAGCGGCTCGAACTCTGGCTCGGGGTGGACGAGTACGGCGGCGACTCCACGATCGACGACCTGGCGCCCCTGCTCGACGGTGCCCGGTTCCCGGCGCTGCGCCACCTCGGCCTGCAGAACAGCGAGTTCCAGGACGAGATCGCAGCCGCCGTCGCCCACGCACCGGTCGTCGCCCAGCTCGACACGCTCGACCTGTCGATGGGCATGCTCGGCGACGACGGCGCCGTCGCGCTGATCGAGGGCCAGCCGCTCACCCACCTGCGTGCGCTCGACCTGCACCACCACTACCTGACGGAGGAGTTGCAGCAGCGGCTGCGGGAGTCCCTGCCCGGCGTCGAGGTCGACCTCGGGCACGCCAACCACGAGGACGACCCCGAGGACCGCTACGTCGCGGTCGCCGAGTAGCCGGTCAGGAGCAGGAGCCGGTCAGGAGCGGGAGCCGGTCAGGAGCGGGAGCCGCCGGGCCACACGGCCCGGCCGGCCCCGGGCCTCGCGGCAGGAACCACAGTGAGCGGACCAGGATGAACGACGCGACGACCACACGACTGACCGTCCTCGGCAACCCCGGGCACCGGCGGGTGACGCTGTTCGCCGCCGCCGCCCGGGCCGCCGGTCTGCCCGAGCCCGCCGTACTGCCCTGGATCGACGTGCTGCGCGGTACGTACCGGCTGCCCGAGGGGAGCGTGCTGCGGATCGAGTCGCCCGGCGAGGAGGAGGCGGTGGACGAGCTGCTGCGCGGGCCCGCCCTCGGCGCCTCCTACGCGCCGACCAGGGTGGAGGGCGGCGCTGCCTGGTACACGGGGGTGATGGCGGCGCTGCGCGGGCTCGCCGGGGTGCCGGGCGTCCGGCTGCTCGGCGAGCCGGAGGAGATCGCCGTGATGTTCGACAAGCGCCGGGCGCATGCGCGACTGGCCGCCGCCGGGGTGCCGGTGCCCCGGGCCCTCGACACGGAGGTGTCCGGCTGGGACGACCTCCGCGGGCGGCTGCGGGCGGCCGGGCTGCACCGGGTCTTCGTGAAGCCCGCGCACGGCTCGTCCGCATCCGGGGTGGTGGCACTGGAGTTCGGCCCGCGGGGGCAGGTGCTGGCCACCACCTCGGTGGAGCTGGCCGACGGACGGCTGTACAACTCGCTCCGGGTGCGCCGCTACCGGAGCGAGCGGGAGGCCGCCGAACTGGTCGACCGTCTCGCGCCGGACGGCCTGCACGTCGAGCAGTGGATCCCGAAGGCCGCCCAGTCCGGCCGCTCGGCGGACCTGCGCGTGGTGGTGGTCGCCGGGCGCGCCACCCACGTGGTGGTGCGGACCAGCGGTCAGCCGATGACGAACCTGCACCTCGGTGGCGCCCGGGGCAGCCTCGACCTGGCCCGGGAGGCCGCCGGTCCCGCCTGGCCGGGCCTGCTGGAGACGGCCGAGCGGGCTGCCGCCTGCTTCCCGCGGTCACCGATGGTCGGCGTCGACATCCTGCCCACCGCCCGCTGGCGGCGGGCCCTGGTCGGCGAGGTCAACGCCTTCGGCGACCTGCTGCCGAACCTCACCGGCCTGCCCGGCGGGCCCGCCGAGGGCCTCGACACCTACGGTGCGCAGATCGCCGCCCTGCGCGGGCCCGAGGCCCCGCCAGGCCCCCGGGTCACTCCGGTTGACCCGGCTGACCCGGTCCACCCGCCCGAGAACCTCCCGACCCACCGACGGCACGAGAGCCACCCGACCATGGAATCGACCCGATGAACCACCCGATCGACCACCCGATCAGCCACCCGATCGCCGCCCCCGAGCGGACGCCCGACATGAACGCCGTCGTGGGCAGCCACGACCTGCTGCTCGTCACGCTGGACACGCTGCGCTTCGACGTCGCCGAGGAACTGGCCGCCGCCGGGCGGATCCCCCACCTCGCGGCCTTCCTGCCCGGCGGCCGCTGGGAGCGACGGCACTCCCCCGGCAGCTTCACCTACGCCGCGCACCAGGCCATCCTGGCCGGGTTCCTCCCCACTCCGGCGTCCCCGGACGGGCCGCACCCGCGGCTGTTCGCCGCGCGCTTCGCCGGATCGGAGAGCACCGCCCCGCGCACCTGGGTGTTCGACGCGCCAGACCTGCCCGGCGCGCTCGCCGCGGCCGGCTACCGCACGGTCTGCATCGGCGGCGTCGGCTTCTTCAACAAGCAGGGCCCGCTCGGCTCGGTCCTGCCCGGTCTGTTCCAGGAGAGCCACTGGGAGCCCGCCATGGGCGTGCCCTCCCCGACGTCCTTCGAGGCGCAGGTCGCCCGCGCCGAGCAGGTCGCCGCGGCGCAGCCCGTCGACCAGCCGCTCTTCCTGTTCGTCAACGTCTCGGCGCTGCACCAGCCGAACTGGTTCCACCTGTCCGGTGCGACCCGCGAACACGGGGACTCCCGGGAGAGCCACGCCGCCGCCCTGGAGTACGTGGACGCCCACATCGGCCGGCTGTTCGCCGCGATGAGCGCGCGGCGGCCGTGCTTCGCGATCGTCTGCTCCGACCACGGCACGGCGTACGGCGAGGACGGCTACACCGGACACCGGATCGGCCACGAGGTGGTCTGGACGGTCCCGTACGCCCACTTCACCATCCCCCCGTCGGCGGCCACCGCCACACCACCGGACACCGCCGCGTCGGCACACACCGCCATGTCACCGCACAGCACCGCGTCACCGCACAGCACCGCGTCACCGCACAGCACCGCTTCACCGCACACCGCCGAGGAGACCGCATGACCACGGCGCCGGAGTCGCCCTACCAGTCGTACGTCTACGCGTACCCGCACAAGACCGCGTACCGGCCGCTGCCGGACCGCCCCGCGCTGCCCGGGCAGTGGGCCGGCGAGCCGCAGCACGCACTCTCGCTCTACCTGCACATCCCGTTCTGCGAGGTGCGCTGCGGCTTCTGCAACCTGTTCACCCGGATCGGCAGCCCCGAGGGCCTGACCACCGCCTACCTGGACGCGCTCGACCGGCAGGCCGCCACCGTCCGCGAGGCGCTGGACGGCGACGCCCGGTTCGCGCTCGCCGCGTTCGGCGGCGGCACGCCCACCTACCTGACGGCCTGCGAGCTGGAACGGCTCTGCGACATCGCCGAGCACCGGATGGGCGCCCGCCTGCAGTCGATACCGCTCTCCGTCGAGGCCTCCCCCGCCACCGCCACCGCCGACCGCCTGGAGGTCCTCGCCGCCCGGGGCACCACCCGGCTGAGCCTGGGCGTGCAGTCCTTCCTGGACGACGAGGCCCGCTCGGCCGTCCGCCCGCAGCGGCGCGCCGATGTCGAGGCCGCCCTCGGGCGGATCCGCACCGCCGGGTTCCCGATCCTCAACATCGACCTGATCTACGGCATCGACGGCCAGACCGAGGCCGGCTGGCTGCGCTCGCTGGACGCCGCCCTGGCCTGGCAGCCCGAGGAGCTGTACCTCTACCCGCTGTACGTACGACCGCTCACCGGCCTCGCCCGGCGCGGCGAGCAGGAGAGCCCGGCCGCCTGGGACACCCGCCGACTCGCCCTCTACCGCACCGGCCGCGACCACCTGCTCGCCCACGGCTACCAGCAGGTGTCGATGCGGATGTTCCGCCGCGCCGCCTCCCCGCAGGCGGGGAGCAGCGAGTACGCCTGCCAGACGGACGGCATGGTCGGCCTCGGCTGCGGCGCCCGCTCGTACACCTCGCAGCTGCACTACTCCTTCGACTACGCGGTGAACGCCACCGAGGTCCGCAACATCATCGACACCTACGTGGCCACCGAGGACTTCGGCCACGCCGAGGTCGGACGCCGGATGACACCGGACGAGACCCGCCGCCGCCACCTCGTGCAGTCGCTGCTGCAGGCCGAGGGCATGCCGCTGGCCGGGTACCGCGACCGTTTCGGCCACACACCCGCCGAGGACTTCCCCACCGAGCTGGCCGAGTTCGCGGCCCGCGGCTGGCTGGCTCAGGATCCGCTGCGGCTGGTGCTCTCCCCGGAGGGGCTGGCCCACTCGGACGCGGTCGGTCCGATGCTCTTCTCCCCGGAGGTCCGCACCCTGATGGCCGAGTACGAGGCGAAATGACCTTCCTCGGCATGCCCTCCGCCGCGTCGGCCTCAGTCCCACCGGCCGCCGCCACCGCGGCCTGTGCCCCCGCCCTAGCCCCCGGCCCCGCCGACCGCGGGCGCGACCTGAGCCTGCTGTACCGGGGCCCGCTGGCCTCCTGCGACTACGACTGCCCGTACTGCCCGTTCGCCAAGCGGCGCGACACTCCCGAACAGCTGCGCACCGACCGCGCGGCGCTGGAGCGGTTCACCGCCTGGGTCACCGGGCGGCGGGACACCGGCGACACGCTGTCCCTGCTGTTCACGCCCTGGGGTGAGGGGCTGGTCCGGTCGTGGTACCGGCGGGCCCTGGTCGACCTCAGCCGCCTGCCGCACGTCCGGCGGGTGGCCATCCAGACCAACCTCAGCTGCCGCACCGACTGGCTGGCCGAGGCCGACCCCGACTCCCTCGCACTCTGGGTGACGTACCACCCGGGGCAGGTCACCCACGAGCGCTTCCTCGCCAAGTGCCGCGAACTGGACGCCCTCGGGGTGCGGTACAGCGTCGGCGTGGTCGGGCAGCCCGAGCACCTGGCCGGAGCCCGGCGGCTGCGCGACGAGCTCTCACCTGCCGTCTACCTCTGGGTCAACGCCGCCGAGGGCCGGGTCTACACCGACGCCGAGGCCGCCGACTGGACGGCGCTCGACCCGCACTTCGGCTACAGCCGGCACGCCCACCCGAGCGACGGCCGCCCCTGCCGCACGGGCGAGTCGGTGCTCTCGGTGGACGGCGACGGCACCGTCCGCCGCTGCCACTTCGTCCGGGACGTCCTCGGCAACCTCTACGACGGGTCGTACCGCTCCCGGCTCCAGCCGCGCGCCTGCCCGTCGCCGGTCTGCGACTGCCACATCGGCTACGTGCACCTGGAGACGCTGCCGCTGTACGACCTGTTCGCCGACGGCGTGCTGGAGCGGATACCGCACGGCTGGTGAAGGGCCTCCCACGGCCCCGAGCCCGAGCCCTGCCACACGAGCCTGCCACACGAACCTGCCGAACAGACCCTGCCGCACGGACCGGCCCGGCGCGACAGCCGGTCACCCCCCGGCTACAGCCGGATCCGGTCGCCGACCACCCTGGGCAGCGGGGCGCCGGCGCACCTAGCCTGGAGGGAGGAGGCGATGGAAATGCTTGGAGACGCACCTTTGGTGTCCATCATCCCGGCCACCGATCTGGCCCGAGCCAAGAGCTTCTACACCGACACGCTCGGCCTGAAGCTCACCGAGGAGAACCCGCACGAGCTCAGCTTCGAATGCGGCGGCACGGAGTTCGGCATCTACGAGACACCGAGCGGCGGGCAGGCGGCCCACACACTCGCCAGCTTCAAGGTCACCGACCTCGACGCCGAGATGGAGGCGCTGCGCGGCCGCGGTGTGACGTTCGAGGACTACGACTTCCCGGGCCTGAAGACCGTCAACGGCGTCGCCGAGGACGACGGCATGCGCGCGGCCTGGTTCAAGGACAGCGAGGGGAACATCCTCTGCGTGAACCAGCGGACCAGCAGGTAACCCGACCCGCTCCGCCCGGGCCACCGCCACGATCCCGAACCGAGCCGAACCGGACAGGGCCGGCCGAACACCCGCCCGGCCGCCTCGGGACCGATGGGGCGCGCCCGGGCTCACGTCGGCTGGACACGCGTCGGGGGGCATGACGCAAGGGGGGCATCGCGCTGTCCCGGGCCCGGGGTGTTCGAGGGGGGCGGGCGGGGTGTCGTAGTGCTGCGTCATGATGGTCCGGGGTGCCGTCCGCTGTCGAACGGCTGCGGCGCGCGCCCGTGCGGCTCCGTCGTCCTCCAGGAGTTCGAGCTCGGCTGGCCGGCCGGCCAGATCTTCGCCGACCCGGACCCGCTCGCGAACGTCGGAGCGTGCTACCTGATCGTGGACCGCCGGAACAGCCGTGTCACCACGATGCCGCCCCTGGCCCCGGAGACCGTCCTGGACATGTACCGCGCGAGATACCCCGCCCACTGACGGTCCGTCCGCCGCGCGGCCTCGGGCGGGCCTCGGTTCACCGCTCGGGGAGCTTGTGGACGGCGGTGTCGTCGGGGTCCAGCCGCCGCCCGTCCGCGGACCGGACCTCCAGGGCGGCGAGCCGCTCCCCGTGCCGACGGTCGACCAACTGCGAGTGCGGTTCGCCGGGGGCGAAGAAGTTCTGCTCGCCCCACTGCCGCAGCGCCACGATGACGGGGAAGAGGGCCTTGCCCTTCGGGGTCAGCACGTACTCGCGGTAGGCGCTGCCGTCCGAGGCGGGGACGGAGTCGAGGACACCGCCGGCGGTCAGGGCGCGCAGGCGCGCGGTGAGGATGTTCTTCGCCACTCCGAGGCTGCGCTGGAACTCCCCGAAGCGGCGGCTCCCGTCGAAGGCATCCCGCACGATCAGCAGGGACCACCAGTCGCCGATCGCGTCCACGGACCGCGCGACGGGACAGTCGCTGTCGTCGAAGCGTGTCCTTGCCACCATGTCGTCACTCCACTCCCACCTAGGTTGCAACATGCTACCAAAGAAGTTACCGTCCCTTCTGGTCGCAAGATGAAACCAAATGTGCGGAGGGGTGCCGAATGACCGACCACTGTGAAGCCCTGACACCACGGGCCGCGGCCGGGACCGGGGGAGGTCCGGCGGACGTCCTGTCCCGCGGCGTCGTCCTGCTGTTCGCCGTCGCCTGTGGAACGGCGGTGGCCAACGTCTACTTCGCCCAGCCGCTCCTGGTGACCGTGGGCCACGACCTCGCCATGAGTCCGGCCCTGGTCGGCGGCATCGTGACCCTCACCCATGTCGGGTACGGGCTGGGGCTCTTCCTCCTCGTGCCGCTGGGCGACGTGACCGACCGCAGACGGCTCGTCGTGGCCCAGCTGCTGCTCCTGGTGGTGGCGCTGGCCACGGTCGCCACCGCCCACACCGCGGCGGTCCTGCTCGCAGGCATGGCCGCGATGGGGCTCCTCGCCGTGGTCACGCAGACACTGGTGGCCTTCGCGGCGGCACTGGCCCCGCCCGCCCGGCGCGGCCGCGTGGTCGGCCTGGTGACCAGCGGCGTGGTCACCGGGATCCTGCTCGCCCGCACCGCGGCCGGCGTCCTGGCCGACCTCGCGGGCTGGCGCTCCGTCTACCTCGCCTCGGCGGCGCTCACCGTCCTGCTCGCGCTGGTCCTGCACCGGGTGCTGCCGCGCCACACCGGCGCCCCGCCGACCACCCTGCGCTACGGGCAACTCCTGCGCTCCACGGTCACCCTGTTCGCACGGGAACGCCTTCTGCGACTCCGGGCCCTGCTCGGACTGCTGATCTTCGCCGCCTTCAGCACCCTGTGGAGCAGCATCGCGCTGCCGCTCAGCGAGGCCCCGCTCTCCCTCTCCCACACCGCGATCGGGGCCTGGGGCCTGGTCGGGGCCGCAGGCGCCCTGGCCGCGGTCGCGGCGGGCCGCCTGAACGACCGCGGCCTCTCCCAGCGGACCACCGGCATCGCCCTGGCGCTGCTCGCCGCCTCGTGGCTGCCGCTGGCCTTCACCCGCAGCTCGCTCTGGGCCCTGGCCGTCGGCGTGATCCTCCTCGACCTCGCCGTACAGGCGGTCCACGTCACCAACCAGACCCTGATCCACGCCCTGCACCCGGACGCGGGCAGTCGGCTGATCGGCGGATACATGGTCTTCTACTCGATCGGCAGCGCCACCGGTGCCATCGCCGCGACCTCCCTCTACTCCGCGGCCGGGTGGGGCGCCGTCTGCACCCTGGGCGCGGCGATCAGCTGCCTCGCGTTCGCCCTGTGGGCGCTCACCCGGTCCGCCACCCCGGACCCCGCCGCCACACCCACCGCCTGAGGCCGCCCCCGGCCCCGGCCCCGGCCCGGCAGGCTCAGCGGGCTCAGCGGGCTCAGCGGGCGACCTTGGCCTGGAGGTACTCCTCCCAGGTGCGGACTCCCACGGCCCGGTCGGGTGCGGTGAGCGCGCCGGCGCGGAATCCCGCGCCGATCCTTCCCGGGATGAAGACCGGAAGGACGAGCCGGCGCTTGCCGGCCGCCCTCGTCCAGTCCTTGGCGAGCCGGGTGGCCGAGTACACCGTCGGGCCGGCCATGTCCGGCACCCGGCCGGCCGGCTCGCCCTGTGCCAACTCGACCAGCCGGTCGGCCACCTCGCCCTGGTCCACCGGCTGGCAGGCGGTGCCGGAGGGCATCGGGATGACGGGGGACTTGGACAGCACCCGCAGCGCCGTGTTGAGCAGCTCGGGGAACTGGCCGGCCCGCAGGTTGGTCCAGCCGATCCCCGACTCCGCGAGCAGCCGCTCGCCCTCCAGCTTGACCTGGTAGTAGGGGTACGGGATCCGGTCGACGCCGATGATGGAGATGTTGACGATGTGTTCGACCCCGGCCTGCTCCGCGGCGGCGAGCAGTTGGTGGAGGGCCGGGATGTCGTTCTTGAACCTGCGGACGTCGCTCGCGCAGTGGATGACCGTGCGGACCCCGGCAAAGGCCTCGGCCAGGCCGGTGCCGGTGGTCAGGTCGCCGGTGAACCACGAAACGCCGGGGGTGGCGGGGAGGTCCGTCCGGCGGGTCAGCGCCCGCACCGGCAGGCCGGTCCGGAGCGCCCGCTCCAGCACCTCGCGGCCCAGCACGCCGGTCGCCCCGGTCACCATGATCACGTTGTCCATCACTGCAGTCCTCCGTGTCGTTCGTCCTGTCAGAGAGGAAGAACCGGCGGGCTACGCGTTCTGTGACACTCCGCGGGACTGATTCGCGAGAAATCTCAGTTTCTCCGGGTTGCGGATGATCCGGATCCCGGTGATCCCGTCCTCGCCGCCCTCGACGGCGCCGACCGCGACCAGCTCTCCGGCCTCCCAGCCCAGGACCACCGGCGCGCCGTTCACCTCGGCGACCTCGATCTCCACGTCCGCGACCCAGCGCGTGAACAGGCCCAGGAGGAAGCGGGCCACGTTGTTCCGGCCGTTGACCGGGCGCAGCGCCGCTCTGACCTTGCCACCGCCGTCGGACCACGCGATCACCTGGTCCGCGAGCACCGCCTCCAGCTGTTGCAGCGACCCGAGGGCCGCGGCCTCCAGGAAGCGCGTCAGCAGGTCGGTGCGCGGCTGCTCGGGGGGCTCGAACCTGGACCGCCCGTCGGCCAGGTGGGCTTTGGCCCGGCGGTAGATCTGCCGCGCGTTCGCCTCGGTGGAGTCCAGCACCCCGGCGATCTCGCGGTAGCCGTAGTCGAAGGCATCGCGCAGGACGACCACGGCGCGCTCGGCCGGAGTCAGGCGTTCCATCATCACCAGTACGGCCATCGACACCGCCTCACGCTGCTCGGCGGTCTCCATCGGGCCGAGCGCACCGCCCTCGGTCCGGACGGGCTCCGGCAGCCAGGGTCCGACGTACTCCTCGCGCTGGACCCGCGCCGAGGTCAGCCGGTTGAGGCAGAGATTGGTGGCGACCTTGGCGAGCCAGGGGCCCGGAGTCGCGATCTGCTCACGGTCGGCGCCGTGCCAGCGCAGGTACGCGTCCTGGACGGTGTCCTCGGCCTCGGCCGCCGATCCGAGCATGCGGTAGGCGAGCGAGAACAGCCGGGGTCGATGGGTTTCGAACTCCTGAGCCTTGTTCACCAGGGCAACGTTAGTAGGGGCGTTCACCTCGGCGACAACCCAGGTCAGGCGCTGCGCGCCGCCGGCCGTCGCCGCAGTGCGATCACCCGAAGCACCGGGGGCGGACGTTCTCGATGGCGCCGCCCCCTCCCGGCAGCTGCGGCCCGAGGGGCGACTTTGCAAAGTCGCGTCGGACCCGGCGGGACTTTGCAAAGACGCCCTCGGGGCGGACCTGTCGGCGGTCGGGCGGGTCCGGCGGGCCTGGCCGCACCACCGGCAGGACCGCCACCGGGCCTGGCAGGCTCGACGCGCAGAAGGTGAATTGCGGTGATATGACTCGTTTGACCGCCGTCCACTTCCGGGCGGCGCGGGTCGCCGTGCGGTCGGCGGCGTTCGACCGGCCGCCGTGAGGAGGGCATCGTGGACGACTATCCAATGCTCAGCCTGTTCTGGACGATGCTGGAGTTCTTCCTGTTCGTCCTCTGGTTCTTCCTGCTGTTCAAGATCATCTCGGACATCTTCCGAAGCCACGACATGGGCGGCTGGGGCAAGGCCGGCTGGGTGATCTTCGTGATCTTCCTGCCCTTCCTGGGCGTCTTCGTGTACGTGATCGCGCGCGGGCGCTCGATGGGCGAACGCGACATCGAGCAGGCGCGGCAGGCCGATGCCGCCTTCAAGGCGTACATCAAGGAGGCGGCCGACACCCAGCCCACCGGTGGCGGCGGCACGGGCAGTCACGTCGACGAACTGGCCAAGCTGGCGGATCTCAAGAACAGCGGCGCGATCTCCGAGGAGGAGTTCCAGAAGGCGAAGGAGAAGCTGCTCGCCTGACGCCGGGCCGCGCCGGAGCGGATCGCGGCCGACCGCCGGGCCCAGGTGACCACCAGGTCCGGGCCGTACAGGTCGAGGCGGCGCCGGTCCGGACGGCACAGGTCCGGACGGTACGAGCCGAGGCCGCACAGGCCCGGACCGCGCGGAGACCCGCGCCACACGGAGAGCGGGCCGCCGGGGATCCCCCAGACGGGCCCCGGCGGCCCCGCCTCCCCTCAGCGGGACCGGGCCGGGCGGCGGCGGGTGGCCGGGGCACGGCCCCGGCCCGGGCGCGGGGCGGTCTGCGCCGCGACCGGGCGGGTCCCGGCGACCGCCTCCCGCAGGGTCAGCACGATCTCGCCGTCGCACTCCAGGGCCAGCGCCCGCACCATGTCGGCGGGTCTGCCGGGGCGGGTCCCGAGGGCGACGGCGGGTAACCGGTCGGGGGCGCTGAGGTCCTCGGCCAGCGCGCCCCAGTGCGCCGCGTCGCGCTGCTCGCCCTCCGCCGCGTAGTGGACCGCGAGGCAGTGCACGGCCAGCTGGTCGCCGAGCTGGGCGGCGATCCGCCACCAGAAGACCCCGTCCGCCGCCCGGCCCATGCCGTAGAGCACACAGCCGAGGGTGCGGAACGCGGTCTTCTCGGCCAGTTCCAGGTCGAACGCCAGCTCGCCGACGTCCGCCGCCGCCGCGATCCCGCCGCACAGGTACCGCAGGTCGCGGCGGAGTTCGGCGCGGCCGGCCGCGGACAGCGCCGCCAGGGCCGCCGGTTCGGTGCGCCCGCGGGGGTGGCCGTCCGGGGCCGCGGGGGGCGGCTGCCGCCGGGCGGCCGCCGGGGGGCGCTCGGTCCGGCCGGCGGCGGTGCGCTGGGCGGGCACGGACGGGCCGACGGGGACCGGATCCGGGGCCCCGGGCCCGCCCCCGATCCGTTCGGCGAGCCGGCGGGTGAAGGCCACCGGGTCGTGGTCGCGGAACTCCCGCGCCAGCGCGTCGACATCGGCGCGCAGCAGCTCGGCGAGGTTCACTCGGGCCTCCCCTGTTCGTTCTCGCCGGCGGCCGGCTCCGGCAGCCGGTCCGCGGTCTCCAGCAGGTACTCCAGGTGGCGCCGGCCGAGGCTGTAGTAGGTGCGGGCGGTGGTGTGCGCGATGCCGAGCGCCCGGCCGATGTCCGGGTAGGACAGGCCGGCCTGGCGCAGCCGCACCACGTCCGCCTGGACCGGCGAGGCCTGGACGAGCTCCTCCATCGCCCAGTCCAGGGCGTCGAGTTCGGCGAGTTCGTCCAGCTCGCCGTGGCCGGTGTCGGGTCGGAACTGGGCGATCACCCGGAGCCGCTTGCGCTCCGCGCGGCGCCGCTCGCGCAGCACGTCGGTCACCGCGTCCTTGACGATCTTGAAGGCGAAGGCCTTGAGGTCGGCGCTGGACAGGGCGCGCCGCCAGTTCTTGTACAGCACGGCGCCGGCGCTCTGGACGGCGTCCTGCGCGTCCTCGCGGTGCCGCAGGCGCTGCTGCGCGTACCGGAGGTAGCCGGGGTTCTCCTGGGTGAAGAAGGCCGCGAAGTCGACCGGCAGTCCGTCGAGCGGATCCGCTCGCACGCCCTGGTCCTCGCCCGGCCCGGGGGTGTTCACCACACGCCTCCCCCCTTCCGTGGGTCAGCTGGCCGGCGCACCGGGCGGCGCACCGGCGGCCCCTGGAGGGGCTCGTGGTGTAACCGTCCTGCGGGCGGGGATTGTTGACCGGATCCCGGGAGCAAAAAATGACCGCTTCTGCCCGTTTCCGCCCACCCGCGGCGACCTGCGGGTTCGAGCGGGCGCCCGCCCGGCGGACCGCCCATACGTGATGCAGATCACACCTGTCGGCCGTGCCGCGACGGCGCGATTTGACGGCGGGCGGTGACCCGTGCGCAGACAGCGACCCGCACACAGGCAGCAGCCGGCGGACCGCCCCTCCGGCCGGGCAGCAGACGGCAGCGGACGGCAGCGGGCGACAGTGGACGGCAGCCGTCGACAGCGGACTCAGTCGGCGGGCGGAGGCTCCAGCAGGGCCGAGTCCAGGGCGCCGGTCACCCGGTCCAGCAGGACCCGCAGGGCGGCCATGTCCTCGACCGGCAGCCCGGTGGCGGCGAGCAGGCGGCGCGGCACCTGACCGGCGCGCTCGCGCAGTGCCGCACCGGCGGCGGTGAGGCTGACGGTGACGGAGCGCTCGTCCTCGGGGCTGCGCTCACGGTGGACCAGGCCCGCCGCCTCCAGCCGCTTCAGCAGCGGGGAAAGGGTGCCGGAGTCCAGCCGCAGCCGCTCCCCGATCCGCTTCACGGGCAGCTCACCGTGCTCCCAGAGCACCAGCATGACCAGGTACTGGGGGTAGGTGAGCCCCAGGTCCTTGAGGAGCACCCGGTAGACACCGCCGAAGGCGCGCGAGGCGGCGTTCAGCGAGAAGCAGATCTGCTGGTCGAGACGGAGCAGTTCCTCGTCGGGCAGCTCGGGGAGCGTGGTCATGCCCCCATGGTACCGACCCACCCATGCACGATTCAGTTGTGCGCAATTGAATTGCGTGCTCTAATTGCTCTCGAAGGGCGGCCCGGGTGGCCGCCGAGGACAGGATCGAAGGGAACGGACCTATGGACGCGCTCTACACCGCGGTGGCCACGGCGAACGGCCGGGAGGGCCGGGCGGTCAGCTCCGACGGTCAGCTCGACCTGGCGCTGGCGATGCCGCCCGCCCTCGGCGGCAGCGGGCAGGGCACCAACCCCGAGCAGCTGTTCGCGGCCGGCTACGCGGCCTGCTTCTCGAGCGCCCTGGGCCTGGTCGGCCGGCAGGCCCGGGTCGACACCAGCGAGGTCTCGGTCACGGCCGAGGTCTCGATCGGTAAGGACGGCGCCGGCTTCGGCCTGGCCGTCGTGCTGCGGGTCGAGCTGCCCGACTCCCTCGCGGGCGAGAGCGGCGAGCTGCTGGTCAAGCAGGCGCACGAGGTCTGCCCGTACTCCCGTGCCACCCGGGGCAACATCCCCGTGGAGCTCGTCGTCGAGTAAACCCCCGCATCGGGTGGTTTCCTGACCGGGCCGGGGTCGGGCCCCGCGGGCCCAGGCCCGGCGCCGCCCGGCCCTGCGGACCCGGGACCCGACCCCGGGCCGTTCACCGAGCGCAGGGTGTCCAGCCGGTGGCGATACTCCTCGGCGTCGATCTCCCCGCGCGCGAACCGGTCGGCGAGCACCTGCTCGGGCGGCGGTACGCCGGCCCACCCGGGCGCACCAGTCGGCGCACCGTACCCGGCGTGCGCCCCGGAATCTCCAGAAGCACCCGAAGGCCCCGCAGGTCCGGACGAACCGGGTGCGCCGTTCCGCGGCGTACGCGAGACGTAGCGGAACAGGGCGACGGCGGCCAGCACCAGCACCGCCAGGAGCAGCAGCATCAGGATGAGCGTCACCCCGAAGCCCCAGCCGCCCATGACATGCCCGTGGCCACGCCCGTACCAGTTCCTCATCACGGCCTCCTCCTCAGGGAGCGCAGGCCGGCCAGGCCTGCCGAGGGGATCAGCGCCTTATCACCATCGTGCGCCCGCGGGGGTACGGTCGGCGTGAAGGGCGCGAGGAGAGCGCCCGGAGGGCGCGACCACCCCGCCCGCCGTCCGCGCCGGGGTAGCGTTGCGGGCATGGACCCCCACCCGCCGGCCGACGACCGTGAGCAGCTGGTCGCGGCCGGTGTGCTGCGCCGGTACGTGGACCCGTACCCGCACCCGGCGCTCGGGAACTCGCCGGTCTCCTTCGTCTCCGAGCGGCTCTGGGCCGAGCTCACCGCCCTGGCCATCGTGCCCGCCGCGGCCACCGCGACCGCGACCGCGCTGCTGCGCCAGATCGCGGCCGACGCCGTCGACGCCGCCCTCGCCCCCGGCAACGAGCGGGCCCCGCGCAACGACCTCTACGTGGCGTACCCCGCGCACATCGGCTCGCACCGCCGGGTGGTCTGGTTCCAGCGGACGGGCCCGCGCGGGAGCATCACGGCGACGTTCCCGCCCGACTCCGCCGGCCCCACCCCGTACTGAACCCGCGACACTCCCTCGCAGCCCTCCCCCGCAGCCCTCACCTGCGGCCCTCTCTCAGCCATCACGCGCGGCCCTCCCCCGCGCCGGGCCGCTCAGCGCTCGACCCGCAGGCTGTGGCACGCCCAGCTCAGCCGGTCCGGCCCGTCCTGCGGCGGGCGGTCGTGGTAGGTGCCGTCCGACACCGAGAGGTTGACGATCAGGTAGGCGTGCCAGTCCTGGCCGACCCCGCGCCGGTCGGCGTGGATGAGGGTGTCGTCCACGTACCAGTTCACCGAGCGCGCGCCCATGACGGTCCGCAGGTCGAAGGTCGCGCCCGGGGCTATGCCGAAGTCGGCGCCGTGCCAGTACCGGAAGCCGCCGCGCACGTGGTTGGAGACCTCCAGCAGGTCCGGGTGGTTGGGGTGGTACTCGAAGACGTCGACCTCGTTGCCGCCGTCGCGCCACGTCCAGATGGCCGGCCAGGCGCCCAGTTCCACCGGGAGGGTGATCCGGGCGGACAGCGCGTCCCCCGTCCGCACCTGGAAGCCCTCGGGGCTGCCCTCGGTGGTGAGCAGATTGCACGTCCACAGCTCCCCGCCGTGCCGCCGGGTGGCCGTGAACACGCCGCCGGGGCAGTACCCGCGGCTGAGGAAGTCGAGCTTGTGGTCGCCCCGGTTGGTCGGCCCCATTCGAGGGTAGGCGCTGCTGCGGCCCGCCACCCACTGCCTGGTCGAAGTGAAGTCCGCATCGAATACGACTGCCACGGCCGCCTCCCCGGGTGCCCCTGCATGACGCCGGCCCGACACCGACGCACACACAGGGTGAGTTACCCGCCACGCTCCGCAGTATGCGAACCGGACGCTCCGGATCCGCGCGGGCCCGGCGCCGCGCGCCGGGGGTCAGGCCACCGCCACCGGCGCGCCGCTGCCGCCGAGGCGGTCGGTGACGGAGACCACGCCGTCCACCGAGCGGCAGAGGTTCAGCACGATCGGCACCAGGTACGGCTCCGGAACCGTCCCGCTGAGCACCACCCGGCCCTGGTCCACCTCTACGCCCACCTCCGCCGGGCTGACGCCCTCGATCCGGCCGAGCACCTCCTCGACGATCTCGCGCCGGATCACCCGGTCCTCGCGCAGGAACACCCGGAGCAGGTCGCCACGGCTGACCATGCCGAACACCCGGCCGTCCTCGTCCAGGACGGGAATCCGCTTCACGCCGTGCCGGCTCATCAGACGGGCCGCGCCCACCACGCTGACGTCCGGCGTGGTGCAGACGGCCGGTCCGGTCATCAGATCGGCAGCGGTGACAGCGCCGTCCGGACCACTCTGCGGAAGCTCGGGGGCCGGCAGCAGGCTGCCCGGGTCCTCCTGTGCGGCCAGGGTGCGCAGCAGGTCCGCCTCGGAGACGATCCCGAGCGGCCGGCCGTCGGCGTCCAGCACCGGGACGCCGGTGATGTCGTACTCGGCCAGCAGCGCGACGATCTCCCGGAAACCCGTCTCGGGGGCGACCCCGACCACCGGGCTGGTCATCACCGATTCGACGTTGGCATGGTGCACGCCGTTCACCTCGTCCACGATCGTCGTCCGACCGGGTACCTGTCGTCCGGCCGGGTCTCTGGAGCATCTCCTGCTGCGGCGGGCGGCGCCAGAGGCCAAGGGGCCGGATCCCGAGGACCAACGGCCCTGCCGGGGAACGCGCGCCATACGGACCGGCCCCCGGCCCGCCGGACCGCCCCCGACCCGTCCGGACCTGCTGCACCCGCCGCACCCGCCACACCCGCCGGACCCGCCGTCCGGACGGCGTAGGCGCGGCGGCGTGCCGGGCCCACGGCCGGTACAGATCGACACATGGCAACCACCTCTCCCGAACCCGCTCCGGCCCGACTGGACGGTCGGACCGGGTACGACCCCGCGTTCCTCGGGCCGCTCGTCCCGCTGCCGCTCCCCGTCGACCCGGCCATCACCGTGGTCGCGCTCCCGTACACGCACTTCACGGTACTGCTGCGACCCGACCGCAGGCTGGCCGCCGCGACGGCCGTGGCGATCGACGGCGGCCGGCTGGTCGACCTCCACCGGGAGGGCCAGTGGCGGCTGGACCCGCGCGTCCCGGAGGCGCAGCAGGCCGGCAAGGGCCTCTACTCCGACAACGACTTCGACCGCGGCCACCTGGTCCGGCGGCTCGACCCGGTCTGGGGCGACGACGCGGACGTCCGCACCGCCAACGCCGACACCTTCCACTTCACCAACGCCGCCCCGCAGCACTCCGACTTCAACCAGGGCAAGCAGCTCTGGGCCGGTCTGGAGGACTACCTGCTCGCCAACGCGGCGCAGTCCGACCGGCGGCTGGTGGTGCTGACCGGCCCGGTGCTGCGGCCGGACGACCCGCGCTACCGGGGGGTGCAGATCCCGCTGACGTTCTGGAAGGTGGCCGGCTTCCTCCAGGACGGTGCGCTGGCGTCCACCGCGTACGTGTTGGACCAGAGCCCGGACCTGCCGGACGCCGCGGCCGCGCTGGCGGCGGCGGAGGCCGCCGACCAGCCGCCGCCGCTGGGTGCGTACCGGACGTTCCAGGTGCCGGTGCACGACGTGGCCCAGATCTCCGGACTCGACCTGGGGCCGCTCCCGGCGGTCGACCGGCTGCCCGCTCCGCCCGTCCCGGCGCCCCCGGCCCCGGGCGCGGAGCCGGGGCCGGGGCGCTGGCGGGAGCTGCGGCGGCACGAGGACATCGTGCTGGGCGCGGGCGGCTGACCCGGGGCCGGTCGGCGGCGGGGACCGGCGGGCGGCCGCCACCGGGCCGCACCGCCACCGGGCTTCGCAGCCGCCTCGCCTTGCCGCCGCCGTGCCGCCGCCGGGGGTGTGCCGTCAGCCGAACGGCAGGAGCATGACCGGTCGGCCGGTCGGGTGCGGCGAGCCGCCGGCCGGTTCGACGGTGACCCCGACGCCCGCGGCGCCGTCGATCCGGCCCTGCAGCAGGAGGGAGCCGTCTCCGCCGGGCAGCAGCCCGGCCGGCCGCATGGTGCCCGCGTCGTCGAACCAGATCTGGTAGGTCCGGCCGGCGGCGAGCGCGGGCATCCCGGTGGCCAGGAACCCGGCCTGGTCCCGGCTCTCCGACCAGATCACCGCGCCCACGCCGGTGCCGGAGGCCGCGGTGGCCGTCCGGACGTCGGGGGCGGTGATCAACGCGCCGAGCCCCGCCTGCTGCTCCTGCAGCCGGGCCGCCTGCGACCGCGCCTGCCGGGCCTGGTCGTGCTGCTGCACGGCGAGGCCGCCGAGCGCGGCGGCGAGTGCGACGGAGGCCGCCAGGGCGAGCCCGGGCCACCGGCGCAGCAGTCGGCCGCGCCGCCCGGTCCGCCCGATGGGCGCGGTGCCGTCCGGGGCCGGGCCGCTCGGGGCGAGCTGCCGCACGGACCCGATGCCGGTCATCACCCGGGCCCTGAGTTCCGCGGGCGGGGTGACGGCCTCGGCGGCGCCGAGCCGGGCCAGCGTCGCGGCGAACTCCGCCACTTCCTGGGCGCAGGCCCCGCACTGGGCGAGGTGGCGCTCGAAGGCCTCCCGCTCGGGCGCGGGCAGCGCGTGGGCGGCATAGGCCCCGGTCAGCGTGTGCAGATCGGGCGCGATGGTCATGACGCCACTCCCAGGCAGTCGCGCAGGCGGATGAGGCCGTCCCGCATCCGGGTCTTGACGGTGCCGAGCGGGGTGGCGAGCAGGTCGGCCACCTCGCGGTAGGAGAAACCGCGGTAGTACGCGAGGGTGACGGACTCGCGCTGGAGCTCGGTGAGCGTCCGCAGGCACCTCCTGACCTGCTCCCGCTCCAGCCGGCCCTCGACCTGTTCGGCGACCTCGTCGAAGACCGGCGTGTGCGCCTTGGCGGCGGCCCGCTGGTCCCGGTCGGCCGCGGCCTGTGCGGCCCGGACGCGGTCCACCGCCCGGCGGTGCGCCATCGTCAGCACCCAGGCCGTCACCTCGCCGCGGTCCGGCTGGTAGCGGGCGGCGGTGCGCCAGACCTCCAGCATCACCTCCTGGGCGACCTCCTCGGACTGCGCCGGATCGCGCAGCACCCGGCGGATCAGCCCCAGCACCTGGCCGGCCACGGCGTCGTACAGGGCCGCGAACGCGTCCTGGTCGCCGAACGCCGTCCTGGCGACCAGCTCCTTGAGGTCCGGTCCGCGGCGCTGCGGCGCGGCCAGGTGCACCACGCCGCTCATGCCGCCGCCCCCCGGTGGCGGAGGGCGCGGGCCCGGCGGCGGGAACGGGCGGGCCGCCTTCCGGGCGGGCGGTTCGTCGGCATGCGGTCCTCCAGCGCCCCGGGCGAACGGTGTGCACCGGGGAGTCGTACGGGCGTGGGCACCGGGTGTTCGGAGCCGGCGCCGCGGCGGATTGGCCGGCGTCCGGACTGTTTCCGCGCACCGCCGGGCGCAGCCTCGCACAGGCGGCGCCTCCACCGCGGGGGGCGCCGGGCCGAGGTGCACCGCGGCCGCCCACCCGGCATCCTGCGAGAGGGTCGGCGGGCCGACCGGGCGCGGCCGCCCACCCGACCAGCCTTGACGCGCCCCTGGAGAGGCCATGGACAGCCCGAACACCCCCGCCGCCGCCCTGAACTGCCTGGTCACCGGCGCCACCGGCTACCTAGGCGGCCGCCTCGTCCCGGAGCTGCTGGCCGCCGGACACACCGTGCGCTGTCTGGCCCGCGACCCCGGGCGGCTGCGGGACCACCCGTGGCGGGCCCGGGTGGAGGCCGCCGCCGGGGACGTCACCCGGCCGGACACCCTCACCGGGGCCTTCGCGGGGATCGACGCCGCCTACTACCTGGTGCACTCGCTCGGCACCGGGCGTGACTTCGAGGCCACCGACCGGGCGGCCGCGCGGGCGTTCGGCGAGGCGGCGGCCCGGGCCGGGGTCCGCCGGATCGTCTACCTGGGCGGCCTCACCCCGGCCGGGGTCCCGGAGCAGGAGCTGTCGCCGCACCTGCGCTCGCGCGCCGAGGTCGGCCGGGTGCTGCGCGACAGCGGGGTGCCGACCGCCGAGCTGCGCGCCGCGGTGATCATCGGATCGGGTTCGGCCTCCTTCGAGATGCTCCGGTACCTGACCGAGCGGCTGCCGGTGATGGTCACGCCGAACTGGGTCGGCACCCGGATCCAGCCGATCGCCGTCCGCGACGTGCTGCGCTACCTCACCGGGGCCCTGTCGCTGCCGCCGGAGGTGAACCGGATCTTCGACATCGGCGGGCCGGAGGTGCTGACGTACCGGGACATGATGGAGCGCTACGCCGCCGTCGCCGAGCTGCCGCACCGGCTGATCGTCCCGGTGCCGGTGCTCACCCCGCGGCTCTCCAGCCACTGGGTGGGCCTGGTGACACCCGTCCCGAACGCGCTCGCCCGGCCGCTGGTGGAGTCGCTGCGGCACGAGGTGGTCTGCGCCGAGCACGACATCGCCCGCTACGTGCCCGACCCGCCGGGCGGACCGACCGGCTTCGACGAGGCGGTGCGGCTGGCGCTGCGCCGGATCCGGGACGCCGAGGTGGCGACCCGCTGGTCCTCCGCCTCACTGCCGGGCGCGCCGAGCGACCCGCTGCCCACCGACCCTGACTGGGCCGGCGGCAGCCTTTACCAGGACGTCCGCGAGCGGGCGGTGGGCACCGACCCGGCGCGGCTCTGGCGGGTGGTGGAGGGCATCGGCGGCGAGCACGGCTGGTACTCCTTCCCGCTGGCCTGGGCGCTGCGCGGCTGGCTGGACCGGGCGGCGGGCGGTGTCGGCCTGCGCCGGGGCAGACGGGATCCGGAGCGGCTGCGGGTCGGTGACTCGCTGGACTTCTGGCGGGTGGAGGAGATCGAGCCGGGCCGACTGCTGCGGCTGCGCGCCGAGATGCGGCTGCCGGGCCTGGCCTGGCTGGAGCTGTCGGTCGCGCCCGACGGTCGCGGCGGCGCCCGCTACCGGCAGCGGGCGCTGTTCCACCCGCACGGGCTGGCCGGACACGCGTACTGGTGGTCGGTCGCGCCGTTCCACGCCGTCGTCTTCGGCGGGATGGCCCGCCGGATCACCGAGCGCGCCCTGGCCGACCCCCCGTCCCCGTCACTCTCCCCGGACGGCGCAACCATCACATGATCGACTCGTTGGACTGTCCGCCATCACTCAACGCACGGACATCACTCAACTCACGGATCAGGGGAGGTCCCGTTGGCGCGACAGACCGGCGGCGGATCACCGCAGCGCGCCGAGGCCGCGCGTCCGGTGGCGCGGGCCGAGGCGGCACTGGTCCGCCACTACCGCCGACTGGTCCGGCTGGCCTACCTGGCACTGCCCGCCGACCGGGACCGCCACAGCCGGGTGCTGGCCGCGCACGCGGTGGTCCAGCGCTCCCTGCCGTCCCGCTGGACCCGGGCGGACGGCCTCCGGACGGACCGGTCCGGGACGGACGGACTCCGGGCGGACGGGCCCGGGACGGAGAGGCCGCCCGAGCCCGAGGAGGACCCGGTGTACGCGGCGCTGCGGCTGCGGGTGCTGCGCGCCGCGCTACGGCCGCGGCCGGTCCACCGGCTGCTCGCGCCGCGGGTCTGGGGACTGCGTCTGTTCACCCCCGGCGGCGGTGAGGAGGACGCGGCCCTGGACCGGGCGCTGGCCGCGCTGGACCCGCCCGGCCGGGCCGCCTTCGCCCTGCTGGCGGTCGAGCGGCTGCCGCCGGGCCGGGCCGCCGAGGTGCTGCAGCAGGCCGGGGTGGCGTACCCCGACCAGTGGGTGGACGAGGCCGCGCAGCTGTCCGCCGGCCCGGACCCGGCGCTCCCCGCCTTCGACCCCTGCGCGGTGCGCGTCCAGCCGACCGACCTGCTGCGCCGCCGCCGCACCGTCGGCGCCTCGCTCGCCGTCGCCGCGCTGGCGCTCACCACCACGGCCGCCGTGCTGGCCGGCGCGGACGGCGGCGCCCCCGCCCCCGGAACCGCCCACCCGCTCCCCGTCCCGCCGTCCGGTACGGCTCCGGATCCGGCGGGGCTGGTCCGGGTGGCCGCCGACCAGTGGCAGCACACGGCCCGGCTCGGCTTCGCCGCCTGGCCCGCCCGGGGCGACCGCCGCACGGACACCGCACTGCTCGGCCGGGCCGTCGGGGCGTGGACCCAGGCCGGTCCGCAGACCCGGGCCGAGCCCGGGGCGGGCACCGCGCCGCCCGCCGGGCCGCCGCAGCTGCTGTTCGCGGGGACGGTCGACGGCACGGCCGTGGTGGTGCTGTACGACGGGCAGCGGCTCGCCCGGTGGACGGACGGGCGCGGCGGCGGGCTGGACCTCGCCCGGGCCGACGACTCCGACGTCACCACGGCGGCCGCGGTGGTGCTGCGCCGTCAGGGCACGGCCGCCCGCTACCTGCTCGCGCCGTGGGTCGAGGGCTCCGAGACCCGGCGGATCGACCAGCCGGACGCGCCAGCCAAGCCGCTGGACCGCGCCGAGGGCGTCACGGCCTCCGCACCCGTCGGCGCCCTCGCGGACTGCCAGGGCGCGACCGTGCTCCAGCTGCGCTCCTCCCCCGTCGTCGCCGAGAAGCACGCCTTCCTGCTGGCCGACCTCGGCGGCCTCGTCCCCGCCCACCTCACCTACACCCCGCCGCCGGACCGCACCCAGCCGGCGCGCGAGCCCCGCGAGGCGGTCGGGCCGGACGCGCTGCAGGCCTGGGCCCGCAGCGGCTGCACGGTGCCGGACGGCACCCCGGGCGTCAAGCAGCTCAACCTGTGGGCCTTCGCGGTGCAGCAGCTACCGCAGAACGCGGGCGCGGCGTCCTGGGTCTGCCTGCGCGCCGACCGCTGGAACGGCGAGGGCAGCGCCGCGGGGACGGTGCTGCTGCCAGGTGCCCGGAGCCCACAGCGCACCGGCGGCGGACCGGGCCGGGCGTGCAGCCGGTTCGAGCAGGACACCGTCGGGTGGACGTGGTGGCGCTCCCCGCAGGGCACGGAGTTCCTGCTCGCCGCCGGCAGCCGCCGGGTGACCAGGATCGCCGTCAAGGGCCCGGACTGGTCGGCCGACCGCCCCACCCCGGACCGCACCCTCGCCGTGGAGCGCCCGGCCCGCGCGACCGTCACCGTGGAGGCGGTACTCGACGGCGGCAGCAGGATCTCGCCGATGCGCTGAGCAGCCGCCGTGCCGGGAACCGGTACCCCGGCCCGGCCGGCCCGGCCCGGCCCGGTGCAGCCCGGCCCGGTGCAGCCCGGCTCAGCTTGGGGCAACGAGTCGGCCCGAGGCAGCGAGCCAGCGAGCCGCCCGCGTTCAGCGCGAGCGGCGCAGGTCCTCCAGCTCGCCGGTCATCCGCCCGAGGAAGCGCGCCACCGCGTCCAGCTCGGCCACGGTGAACTCGCCGCGGACCGCCTCGGTGCGATGCGCCACCGGCGCGAACCACTGCGCGGCCATCCGGCCGGCCCCCGGCTGGTAGTGCACCAGCACCTGGCGCCGGTCCACCGCGTCCCGGCTGCGCCGGATGTGTCCGGCGCGCTCCAGCCGGTCCAGCACCGCGGTGACCGCCCCCGAGGTGAGGGCGAGCTCCTCCCGCAGCCGGCCCGGGGTGATCCCGCCCGGGTCGCCGGGCCCACCCGGCGCGGCCCGCATCACGGCGAGCAGCGCCTGGACATCGGTGGCGTGCAGCCCGCTGGCGGCGGCGAAGCCGTGGCCGAGCAGGTTCATCTCGGAGGCCAGGCCCTGCAGGAGTCGGCCGAGCGCCGGGGTCCCGGGCGGCCCCGGCGTGGACGGGCTCGGCGTGGACGGGCTCGGCGTGGACGGGGCCGGAGCGGTCGGGGTCGGGTGCGGCTCCTGCTCCGACAAGGTCACCTTCTCCGGTCGCGTACGGCGCTGTTACCCGTTCAGCCTAACCGGGGCGGCGGCTCAGACATGATCGCCCACCGGCTCGGGGACAGGCGGCCGCACCGTCACCGGGTGCGGCCGGGCGGGCCACCAGACCCGGTCGCCCAGGTCGCGGACCAGCGCCGGCACCAGCAGCGAACGCACCAGCAGGGTGTCCAGCAGGACGCCGAAGGCGACGATGAAGGCGATCTGGGCGAGGAACGCCAGCGGGATCACCCCGAGCGCGGCGAAGGTCGCGGCGAGCACCACCCCGGCCGAGGTGATCACCCCGCCGGTCGCGGTCAGCCCGCGCAGCACGCCCTCCCGGGTGCCGACCCGCCGCGACTCCTCGCGCACCCGCGTCATCAGGAAGATGTTGTAGTCCACCCCGAGCGCCACCAGGAACACGAACCCGTACAGCGGGACCGAGGGGTCGGTGGCGCTGAATCCGAACACGTGCGGGAAGACCAGTGCGCTGACCCCGATCGTGGCCAGGTACGAGAGCGCCACCGTCGCCACCAGCAGGACCGGGGCGAGCAGCGAGCGCAGCAGCAGGACCAGCACGGCGAGGATGCAGATCAGCACGACGGGCGCGATCAGCGCCCGGTCGCGCTCCGCGGTGAACCGGGTGTCGTCCTGCTGCGCGGTGTACCCGCCGACCAGCGCGGCCGCCCCCGGCACGGTGTGCACCGCCGCCCGCAGGCGCCGCACGGTGGCGACGGCCGCGTCGCTGTCGGCCGGGTCGGCGAGCGTGGCGTCCAGCCGGATCCGCCCGTCCACCACCTTCGGCGGTCCGCCGGGCGCGCCGCCGGTGTACGGGCGGACGCCCGCGACCCCGGGGACGGCGGCGGCCGCCGCGACGGCCTCGGCGTGCCCGGCCGAGGCGATCACCACGGCCGGGTTCCCGGAACCTCCCGGGAAGTGCGCGGACAGCAGTCGCTGGCCGACGATCGAGGGCTGCTCCTTGATGAACAGCTCGGTCTGCGGCACCCCGCCGGAGTCCAGGGTGGGTGCGAAGGCCGCCATGGCGGCGAGCACCGCGAGACTCGCCGCCCAGGTCGCGCGGGGGCGCCGGCCGACGAGTGCGGCGACCCGCCGCCACACGCCGTGCACCGGTGCCCGGCCGTCGGCGGCGGGCCGGGCCGGCCAGTACGCGGCCCGGCCGAGCAGCACCAGCGCGGCGGGCAGGAAGGTGAGCGCGGAGAGCACCGCGCAGCCGATCCCGATCGCGCCGACCGGCCCGAGCGCCCGGTTGTTGGTCAGGTCGGAGAGCAGCAGCACGAGCAGGCCGAGGGCGACCGTCGTCCCGGAGGCGGCGATCGGCTCGACGGACTGCCGCCAGGCGGTGCGCATCGCCGCGTAGCGGTCGCCGTGCAGGTGCAGCTCCTCGCGGAAGCGGGCCGAGAGCAGCAGCCCGTAGTCGGTGGCCGCGCCGATCACCAGGATCGACAGCAGTCCCTGCACCTGCCCGTCCACCCGGACCGCGCCGTGGTCGGCCAGCACGTACACCAGCGCGCAGGCGATCCCGAGGGCGAACACCGCGCCGAGGATCACCAGCAGCGGCAGCAGCACCGCCCGGTAGACGGCGAGCAGGATCAGCAGCACCACGCCGAGGGCGACCCCGAGCAGCAGCCCGTCGATCCCGGCGAAGGCACTGCCGAGGTCGGCCCCGATCGCGGCCGGCCCGGTCAGGCCCACCGTGGTGTCCGGTACCTGCTGCGCCAGCTCCCGGATGTCGCGGATGCTGTCGCCCACGCCGTGGCCGAGGTCGGAACGGAGCTGGACGACGCCCTGCAGGGCCCGCCCGTCCTCGGCGGGCACGACGGGTGACACCTGTCCGGTGGCGCCCGGGACGCCGGCGGCCGCGCGCAGTGCCCGTTCGGCGGCGGCGCGTTGCCCGGGGCCGACGGCTCCGTCGCGGCTCTCCCAGACCACGATCACCGGCAGCGCGGCGGCCGTCTGGAAGCCCGCGCCGAGCCGGGCGACCTCGGTGGACTCGGCGCTGCGCGGCAGGAAGGCGGCCCGGTCGTTGGTGGAGACCTGGGAGAGCTTGCCCGCGTACGAGCCGAAGGCGCCGCCGAGGCCGAGCCAGACGACCAGCAGGGCGAGCGGGATCAGCAACCTGGTGCGGCGCCGGGCGGTGGGGCTGCCGGTGAGCATCGTGGAGCGCCCTTCGTAGCGGGGCGGGTGGCGGACAGCCGGATCATATCTCTCAATGATTGAGAGATCCCGTGAGGGAGGTACCGGGCGAGCCGTCCGCCGCGACCGCCGCCCGGACGCGGCCGGGGAGCAGCCGGACGCACGGCGGCCCGGCGGTGTCCGGCCGCCGGCCCGCCCGTGTCTCAGCCCGTCAGTCCGTCAGTCCGCCCGCCCGGCGGTTCGGCCGCCCGCGCCCGAGGAGCAGCCCGGCGACCGAGAGGGCGCCCCACCCGACGGAGACCGACACCGCCATGACGCGGTGTCGGCGCTCGGGCAGCGCGGTGGCCAGCAGGGCGGCGTCCCCGAGGTCGGCGGCGATCCGCAGCACCGTCGCCGCCCGCAGCGCGGACTCGTCGGGCGCGAGGAGCATGGCCAGACCGCAGGCGGCGTCCCGGAAGGCGAGCGGGCGCAGGCAGGCGGCGATCGGTGCGGGCAGCGAGCCGTCGGGGGCGGTGAGCCCGGAGGGCCCGGCCAGCAGGGCGGGGTACCGGGTGACGGCGAGGCCGTAGACGGCGGTGGCGGCGCCGGTCAGGCGCAGCAGTGGCGGGTGCATGGGTGGAGTCTCCCGGGTCGGTGGCACCGGCACTTCGGAGCCACGCCCGGGTCGGACTGGTCCTCCCGTGCCCCGGCGGCCGGCGGGCAGGTACGGACAGGTGTCACCCGTGCCCCGGCGGCCGGCGGGGCGGGTCCGGCGCGACCGGGAGGTACCGGGCCCGGCTAGTGCCGCGTCAGGCAACTTTTGCCCGTCAAGGAGCGGCGTCCGGTGCGTGCTATCGGCGTGCCGGCCGGAAGCCCTCGTACTGGACGTACTTGGGCTTTCGGCCGGTGCGGCGAGAGTGCGTGCCGGGCGTCGCGACGGGGCGAAGGTTGCCTGACGCGGCACTAGCATGCCGACCCATGGCGATGTTCGTACACCTGACCTCCTCGGGCGGCTCGGCACGCATCCGCCGGAGCGGAATCCGGGCGGACAGCCGGGGGCAGGGCGATGCCCGCGGGGTCTACTGCTTCCCGGTGCTGCCCTCCTACCAGTTGACCCATCAGTGGCTGCGCGAGCTGGCCCGGTTCGGTACCCGGGGCGGGCTGGTCGCGGTGCACGTCCGGCTCGACGACGAGCAGCCGGTGCTGGTCGGCCACTACCGGGACCGCGCGCTGCTGCGGCAGCAACGGGTCCGGGCCGCCGAGGCCGTCCGGCTGGTGGGCGCGCTGGACGACCCGCGCGGCTGGGAGGTGTTCGTGCCGCGGGCCGTCGCGGCCCGGGAGGTGCACCGGATCCGCAGCGCTCCGCAGGTGGCGGGCTGGCGCTACCGCCCGGACGTGCACGGCACCCGCCCCTGCACCTGCGCCGGATGCCGGATCCGCGGCGAGTACGGCGGGCGGCGGCTGCGCGAGCGCCATCCGCATCCGCTGGACGGGCCGCCGCCCCCGGTCCCGGTGCTGCTCGCCCGGATCGCCGCGGCGGGCGATCCGGGCGATCCGGCCGCCCTCGTCGACGCGCTGCAGTGGTTCGCCCGCCGCCGCCGGGGGCCGGTGGACGCACTGGCCCGGCTGGCCGGCCACCCGGACGCCACCGTGCGCAGGGAGTTGGTGTGGGCCGTCGCCCGGTGGTCGACCCCGGGGGCGGCCGCGCTTCTCGACACCCTCGCCGGGGATCCGGATCCGGCGGTGCGGGAGGCGGTGGCGGACCTCCGGGACGACCCGGAACAGGACTGACCGGCCCAGCTGCTCAACTGCTCAACTGCTCAACTGCTCAACTGCTGAGCAGCCGTCAGTAGACGCGCTTGATCTGCCAGGAGTTGTTGTTGAAGCTGGGCACCGCGGAGTAGCGGCAGCCGGAGCTGTAGAAGGCGCTGACCTCCTGCCATCCGGCGGGCGGCAGCGAGGAGGCGCAGACGTTGACGACCGTGCCGACCGGGTAGCCGGTCAGCTGCATCATCCGCTTCATGTTCGGGTTGAAGGTGCCGGAGCCGCAGCTGTAGTCGTTCCACCACTGGACGTCGGCCCAGCCGCTCGGGGTGAGCGAGTTCGCGCAGATCGCGACCGTGTCGCCCGGCGCCGCGTGCGCGGTCGTCATCGACAGGGTCAGGGCTGCGGCGGTACAGCCGAGGGTCAGGGCCACGTTCCGAAGACGGGTCACGGGATCAGCTCCTCTCACCGGCGCGGCATGTCCGCGCCGATGCGCCATCCTTCCGTGACGGATCGTCAGCGCACAGGGGGTTTCCGGCCCGATCGACCGGCCGCCCGGCGCGAATCTCCCCCTTGCCGAGCCCGGCCCCGGGCGTCCGCGCCCGGGGCCGGAAAGCGGTCGGCCCCGGAAAGCGGTCGGCCCCGGCAAGGGTTCGGCCCAGGCGAGGGTTCAGCCCCGGCGCCGGTTCAGTGCCGGGGTGCCGGGGCCGCGTCCTGGGTGAGCAGCGACAGCCGGCTGGCCGTACGGTTCACGTCCGGCGGCAGCCCGTCGCCCGCGAGCACCTCGGCCAGCGGCGCCGCGCCGACGAGCGTGAGCCGCACCCCCCGGTCGCAGAGCACGTCGACCAGGTTGGCGAAGCGCTGGGCGGCGTCGCGGCCCGCGTCCGCGAGGCGGGGCAGCCCGGAGACCACCCACGGCCGGCCGCCGTCGGTCAGGGTCAGGTAGTCGATGGTCGAGTTCGGCCGGTCGCAGAGGGCCGCGAAATCGAACCAGAGCAGTTCCTCACGAACCGCCAGTGCCTCGACCCCGCCGTGGCCGACCGGGACGCTCCGCCGCTCGGCCGCGGTCGGCGGGCGCAGCCCCTCCTCGGCGAGCTGCCGCTCGTCACCCGGCCAGAGGTAGCGGCCGGCCGCGAAGCCGGAGCGCGCCGCCCGGTGGTCCCGCGTGGCCCGGTAGTCGCGGCCGCCGGTCAGCTCGACGATGTCCAGCGAGCGTTCCAGCAGCGCGATGGTCGGCTCGAACATCGGATGGAAGACGGGGTTGGGCAGCAGGCCGGCCGGCGGGTAGTTGGAGGTGGCCAGCAGCGCCGTCCCGCGCGCCAGCAGGGCCTCGACGACGCGGCCCATCAGCATCGCGTCCCCCGCGTCGTGCACGTGGAACTCGTCGAAGTAGAGGAACCGGCTCTCCCCCAGCAGCTCCGCGACGGCGAGTTCGCCCGCGCCCGGCTCGTGCCGGTGCCGCGCGTAGGCGGCGTGGAACTGCCGGAAGAAGTCGTGGAAGTGCAGCCGCCGCTTGCCCTCCACGGGTACGGCGTCGAACAGCGTGTCGGCCAGCCAGCTCTTTCCGCGCCCGACCGACCCCCACAGGTAGACCCCGCGCACCGGCTCGGCCTGTGCCCGGCCGAACCACCGCCGCCGGCCCGGCTCCCCGGCCGCGGCCAGGGCCTCGCCCAGCTCCGCCAGCCTGGCCGCCACCGCCCGCTGCCCCTCGTCCAGCACCAGCCCGTCACGCTGTGCCGCCCGTTCGAACTCCGCCAGCATCCCCGCACTCCCCTGCCCGGCCTCCCGGCCGCCCCGACCATCAGATGATCATTACTGACAGGAGATCACATCATGGTCGGGGCGCGGCGGGGAGAGCCGGGGCCCTCCGCCGGGCCCCAACCCGTTGACGGGCCCCGGCGGAGCGGCTCGGGCGTGTTTGCAAAGTCCCGCCGGATCCGACGCGACTTTGCAAACACGCCCTACCGGCTACCGGGCTCAGCCGGTGATGGGCCGCACGTCCAGGCGGACGTGGTCGACCGCCCAGAACCAGTTGTTGCCCGCGTCGAACATCCGGAACTTCAGCGTCACCGAGCGGGCGCCCGCCGGGACGGCGAACTGCCTGGTGACGAAGGTGTTCTGGACGTCCTTGCCGGCGTTGTCGTTGCCGGTGGCGTCGCTGCTGTAGTAGACGAGGCGGGTCTCGGTGCCGTTGTCGAACACGGCGGTGACGGCCGCCTTCTGCGGGGCCTCCTGGCGGTAGTGGGAGTCGAAGCCGAGGTGCAGGGTGGCCGTGCCGGCCGGGATCTGGACGGCGGGCGAGACCAGCGTGGAGTCGAACTTGCCCTTGCCCGACGGCGCGCCGGTGTCGTCCCAGTCGTCCGGGTCGGCGACCGCGAGGATGCCCAGGCCCCGGGTGAAGTTCCCGCGGTCCTGCCCGGCCGGGGTGGACCAGGCGCGCTTGGTGTGGAAGGTCCACCCCTGGAGGCGGACGGTGCCCTGCGGCATGCCGGGGGCGTTGACCACCGACCAGCCCTGCGGGGCCTGCGGCGTCCAGCCGAGGACGCCGCCGAGCGGCTGCAGCGCGCCGGCCAGCGACTCGAAGTCCTCGCCGAGCAGGTGACCGGCCATCACCGGGGCGGTGCGGGCCGCGATCTCGCCGTCGGCGAGGGCGAACCGGTCCCCGGCCAGCGCGCGGGCGGTGACCAGGATCCGGTGGGTGGCGCCGTCCGGCAGCACGGCGGGCGGGGTGACCTCCCACTCGGCGGTCGCGGTGGCACCGGCGGCGAGCGAGGCGGGCGGCGGGGTGACGGCGGTGACCGTCCAGCCGACCGGCACGGCCGGCTGGGCCTCGATGGCGGTCAGCGCGGCGGTCGCGGTGAACCGGGCGGCGACCCTGGCCGGGCGGCCGGGCAGCAGGATCGCCTCGTCGATGGTGGTGGAGGCGGCCTTGAGCGTGACATCCAGGGCGAGCGGGTCGGCCAGGCCCATCGCCGGGTCGGTCAGCAGGTGCTCGCCGTCCCACGGGAAGCGCCCGGCGATCCGGCGGCGGAAGCCGAGTTCGCCGCGAACGCCCACCGCGACGTCGTACCAGCCCTCCGGCCCGACCTTCACGTTGACGGTCCGGTCGTCGCCGGCCGCGACCCGCACCTCGCGCAGCCCGTCGCCGTAGGCGAGGTCGCCGACCAGGAAGGTCTGGGCGGTGCGCGAGCGGTTGATCACGTCCACCTCCAGCACCTTGCCGTTCTGCTCCTCGGACAGCGAGACCTCGTAGGCGGAGGCGGCGTCGCCGCGCAGGTGCCAGAGCGCGCCGTTCGGACCGTGCACCCGCAGGTCGTAGCCCTCGGGGCCGACCTTCCAGACGTCGGAGAGCCGGCTCTTGGCGCCCACCGTGTAGTACCGCGGCGGCGACCCGGGGGCCGGGTAGAGCGCGAAGACGGCGCCCTGGCGGCCCTGGTTGATGAAGTCGAGGGTGAGCTCGTCGCCCTTCAGCTTCGGCTTGACCAGCAGGTTGTACGGGCTGATCCGGGCGGTGCGGCTACCGCGCTGCTGCTGCGGGAACACCTGCGGGTTGGGCACGGTGGGCGCGGGCAGCTTGCCGGTGTCGACGACCTTCTGCCGGTTGCCGCTGGTGTCGGGCAGCTGGGGCCAGACCGGGTCGCGGCCGGAGAAGTCGAACACGTTGGTGAGGTCGCCGGTGACGGCGCGCCGCCACGGGCTGATGTTGGGCTCCTCGACACCGAAGCGCTGCTCCAGCAGGCGCAGCACCGAGGTGTGGTCGTAGACCGTGGAGTCGACCACGCCGCCGCGCGTCCACGGCGAGACGACGACCATCGGGACGCGCACGCCCAGGCCCATCGGGTACGGGCCGGACACCACCGTCTCGCCCGCGGGCAGGGTGTCGGACCAGGTGAGCGAGCCGTCGGCGGCCTTCACCCGGTACTTGCCGTCCTGGCTCACCACCCGGTGGTAGGTGGAGCCGCCCTTGGAGACCCGGACCACGACCTCGCCGTCCACGGAGACGGTCGACTTGCCGCGCCCGGCGGCCAGCGGCGGGACGGGCGGCAGGTTGTGGTCGAAGAAGCCGCCGTGCTCGTCGTAGTTGAGGATGAAGACGGTCTTCTCCCACACCTCCGGCTTGGCGGCGAGCGCGGCGAGCAGCCGGGCCGTCAGGTGCTCGCCGTTCGGCGGGGCGTAGTTGGCGTGCTCGGAGAGCGCGGCGGGCGCGATCAGCCAGGAGACCTGCGGCAGTTGGTCGGCCTGGATGTCGGCGGTGAACGCCTCGACCAGGGCGTCGCCCATCGCGAAGGGGTCGTTCTTCTTCGCCGGGTCGCCGACCGCGCGCATGCCGCGCTCGTAGAGCGGCTCACCCAGCTTGGACTTGACGAAGGGGGTGAACCAGGCGAGCGCGTTGTCGTCGAAGTTGTCCAGCGCCTGGTAGGTCTTCCAGCTGACGCCGGCCTTCTGCAGCCGCTCGGCGTAGGTGGTCCACTCGTAGCCGCCGGGGATCTCGGTGTTGTCGGTCACCGGGGTGTCCCGCACCGTGCCGCCGCTGGTCCCGGTCATCAGGTGCTCGCGGTTGGTGTTGGTGTTGCACTGCACCGACGCGTAGTAGGCGTCGCAGGTCGTGAACACCGAGGCCAGCGCGTGGTAGAAGGGCATGTCGGCGGGCTCGTAGTAGCCCTGGCCGAGCCAGCCGCCGGACCGGCGGGTGACCGAGCCGTCGGCGCGGCCGTCGTTCCAGGCGTTCATCGAGTCGACGAAGCCGAAGGCGGGGGCGCCCTGCTGGTAGGCGTTGGTGTGCGCGGCGTTCATCGGGAAGGGCAGCAGGTGGCCCTCCTTGCGGCCCGGGTCGGGCTGGTGGAACACCGAGCGCCCGTTGACCCCGCGCACCGCCGTCCGGTCGCCGAAGCCGCGCACGCCGGGGAGCGTGCCGAAGTAGTGGTCGAACGCGCGGTTCTCCTGCATGAACACCACGACGTGCTGGATGTCGGCCAGCTTGCCGGGGCGGGCCGGCGCGGCCAGCGCCTCACGCACGGTGAGCGGAAGGGCGGACAGTACGGCGGCCGCCGCCGCGCCGCCGAGCAGGGTGCGGCGCGACAGTTCGGGCATCGGGCTCATCGGGGGGTGGCTCCTTGATCACGGGCGCTGGGCGGGGGCTGAGGTGGCCCAGACCAGTTATGTGTACGTGGCCCAGATGGACGGCGCCCGGGTGTTGGATGGCGGGTCGGTGACGGGCCGTCGACCCGAAGCTGTATGGACATCTTGACGACCGGGTGGCCGTGAACCGACCGACCGCGGCCTCACCCTCCCCGGGCCCGGCCCAGCGTGTCGCACCCGTGGTCACACTCCGCACCCGGGCGAACCCCTAGCGTGTCCAGCCTCAGGACCCCGAATCCGGCCGCATCACGGCGAGTTCAGGAGTGAGATGCCGAGGAGCCACAGAAGCCCGCGCCGGACCATCCGGCCCGCCGTGTCGGCGCTGGTGCTGGCCCTGGCGCTCACCGCCTGCGGCAGCGGCGGCGCGTCGACCGGCCCGGCCACCCTCGACTGGTACAACTTCCCCGACGACTCCGGCGCCCTCCAGCAGGCCGCCGACGCCTGCGGCCGGGCCTCCGGCGGCCGCTACACGATCCGCTACGACCGGCTGCCGCGCAGCGCCGACGGCCAGCGCCAACAGCTCGTCCGCCGACTGGCCGCACACGACGCGGGCGTGGACATCATGGGCCTGGACGTCACCTGGGCCCCCGAGTTCGCCGAGGCCGGCTGGATCCGCGAGTGGACGGGCGCGCTGCGCGAGCAGGCCACCGCCGACACCCTGGCGGCCGCCGTCCGAACGGCCACCTGGAAGGACCGGCTGTACGCCGCCCCGTACAACTCCAACACCCAACTCCTTTGGTACCGCGACGATCTGGTGCCCGCGCCGCCGCACACCTGGGCCGAGATGCTGGCCCAGGCCGACGCCCTGGACAAGGCCGGGAAGCCGCACTACGTCGAGGTCCAGGGCGCCCAGTACGAGGGGCTGACGGTGTGGTTCAACACCCTGGTGACCAGCGCCGGCGGGTCGATCCTCACCCCGGACGCCACCGCCCCCTCGCTCGGCGCGCCCGCCGTCGCCGCCGCGGGCGTGATCAGGGACCTGGCGCACTCCCCCGCCGCCGACCCCTCGCTCGCCAACCAGATGGAGGACCAGAACCGCCTGGCGATGGAGTCCGGGACGGCCGCCTTCGAACTCAACTACCCCTTCGTCTACCCGTCCATGAAGGCCAACCGGCCGGACCTCCTCCCGCACTTCCGCTGGGCGCCCTACCCGGCCGTGACCGCCGACCGCCCGGCGACCGTCACGATCGGCGGGATCGACCTCGCCGTCGGCGCCTACAGCCGCCACCCCGAGCTCGCCCAGGAGGCCGCGCTCTGCCTGCGCAACCGCGACAACCAGCTGGTCAACGCCCTCAAGGGCGGTCTGCCGCCCTCGCTGCGCAGTCTGTACACCACTGCCGAGCTGACGGAGAGCTACCCCTTCGCCGCCGACGTGCTGGCGGCTCTGGACACCGCCTCCGTCCGGCCGCAGACGCCCGCCTACCAGAACGTCTCGATCGCCGTCTCGCACGCGCTCTCCCCACCCTCGGCCGTCCGGCCGGAGAGCACCGTCGCCTCGCTCGGCGGCCAGCTCAGGGACGCGCTCGGATCGAAGGGGTTGATCCCGTGACCAGGCCGCCCGCCACCGGGCCGCCCGCCGCCAGGCCGCCCGCCGTCGAGGCGGCGCCGAAGGCGCTCTCCGCGGGCTCCCGCCAGGAGCGCCGGCTCGGCTGGCTGCTCTGCGCCCCGGCGGTGCTGGTGATGACGGCGGTGACGGCCTACCCGGTCGGCTACGCCGTTTACCTCTCCCTCCAACGCTACGACCTGCGCTTCCCCCAGCAGGCCAGGTTCGTCTGGTTCGGCAACTACGCCGCCGTGCTGTCCTCCCCGTTCTGGTGGCAGGCGCTCTGGGTGACGGTGCTGATCACGGTGGTCTCGGTCGCGGTCGAGCTGGTGCTCGGCCTTGCCCTGGCCCTGGTGATGCACCGGGCGGCGTTCGGCCGGGGGCTGGTGCGCACCGCCGTCCTCGTGCCGTACGGCATCGTCACCGTCGTCGCCGCCTACTCCTGGCAGTACGCCTGGACCCCCGGCACCGGCTACCTCGCGGCCCTCCTGCCGGAGGGCAGCGCGCCGCTGACCGACCACTGGCAGGCCATCGGGCTGATCATCCTCGCCGAGGTGTGGAAGACCACCCCGTTCATGGCCCTCCTGCTGCTGGCCGGCCTGGCGCTGGTGCCCGGCGAGACCGTCCGGGCCGCGATGGTGGACGGCGCGACCTTCGGCCAGCGGCTGCGGCTGGTGGTCCTGCCGCTGATGAAGCCGGCGATCCTGGTCGCCCTGCTGTTCCGGACCCTGGACGCGTTCCGGATCTTCGACAACATCTACGTGCTGACCGGCGGTTCCAACAACACCGGCTCGGTGTCGATCCTCGGCTACGACAACCTGTTCACGGCCCTCAACCTGGGCATCGGCTCGGCGGTCTCGGTGCTGATCTTCCTCTGCGTGGCGGCCATCGCGCTGGTCTTCGTCAAGGTGTTCGGCGCCGCGGCGCCCGGTGGCGGAACGGAGGGACGATGACCTCCCGACAGACCCGCGCCGCGAGCGGCTGGGCCGTGGTCAACCTGCTGGTGGTGCTGTACGCGCTGTTCCCCGTCTGGTGGATCGCCGCGCTCTCCTTCAAGGACCCGAGCACGCTCTCCGACGGGGACTTCGTCCCCCGCGTGTGGACGCTGGAGAACTACCGCGGGATCTTCCGGACCTCCGAGTTCACCCGCGCCCTGCTCAACTCGATCGGCATCGCGGTGATCGCCACCACCATCGCCGTGGTGCTCGGCACCATGGCCGCCTACGCGGTGGCCCGGCTGCGCTTCCCCGGCAAACGGCTGCTGATCGGGATGTCCCTGCTGATCGCGATGTTCCCACCGATCTCGCTGGTCTCACCGCTGTTCAACATCGAGCGGGTGCTCGGCCTCTTCGACACCTGGGCCGGCCTGATCATCCCGTACATGACCTTCTCGCTGCCGCTGGCGATCTACACCCTGTCGGCCTTCTTCCGGGAGATCCCGTGGGACCTGGAGAAGGCCGCCAAGGTGGACGGCGCCACCCCCGCGCAGGCGTTCCGGCTGGTGATCGCGCCGCTGGCGGCGCCGGGCGTGTTCACCACCGGGATCCTGGTCTTCATCTTCTGCTGGAACGACTTCCTGTTCGCCATCTCGCTGACCTCCACCAGCGCGGCGCGGACCGTCCCGGCGGCGATCGCCTTCTTCACCGGCAGTTCGCAGTTCCAGCAGCCGACCGGTTCGATCGCCGCGGCCGCCGTGGTGATCACGGTCCCGATCGTGGTGTTCGTGCTGCTGTTCCAGCGGCGCATCGTGGCCGGCCTCACCGCCGGCGCGGTCAAGGGCTAGGGCGGACCTGACACCCGCGCAGCGGGTCCACAGACGGAGCCCGTCCCCGGCGGGCAGAGCGGAAGGCAGAGCGTGGCCGAGATCGTCCTCGACGGCATCACCAAGCGCTACCCGGACGGCTCGGTCGCCGTCCACGACATCGACCTGACCGTCGCGGACGGCGAGTTCGTGATCCTGGTCGGCCCCTCGGGCTGCGGCAAGTCCACCACCCTCAACATGATCGCGGGCCTGGAGGACATCACCGCGGGCACCCTGCGGATCGGCGGCCGGGTGGTCAACGACCGCGCGCCCAAGGACCGGGACATCGCCATGGTGTTCCAGAGCTACGCGCTCTACCCGCACATGAGCGTCCGGGAGAACATGGGCTTCGCGCTGCGGCTCGCCAGGACCGAGAAGTCCGTCATCCGGGCCAAGGTCGAGGAGGCGGCCCGGATCCTGGACCTCACCGAGCACCTGGACCGCAAGCCCGCCAACCTCTCCGGCGGCCAGCGCCAGCGCGTCGCGATGGGCCGGGCGATCGTCCGCGACCCCAAGGCCTTCCTGATGGACGAGCCGCTGTCCAACCTGGACGCCAAGCTCCGGGTCCAGATGCGCACCCAGATCTCCCGGCTGCAGCGCAGACTCGGCACCACCACCGTCTACGTCACCCACGACCAGGTCGAGGCGATGACGCTCGGCGACCGGGTGGTGGTGATGCGCGGCGGCGTCGTCCAACAGGTCGGCTCGCCGCAGCAGCTGTACGACGAGCCGGTCAACCTGTTCGTCGCCGGGTTCATCGGCTCGCCGGGCATGAACTTCCTCGACGCCGCCCTGGAACAGGACGTGCTGCGCACCGCCCTCGGCGACCTGCCGTTGGACGACCGGGCCCGCCGGCGGCTCGCCCGGGCCGACGCGCCGCGCCGGCTGGTGGTCGGCATCCGGCCGGAGGACTTCGAGGACGCGGCGCTGCTCGCGCCCCCGGGGGCGGACCGCCCGCGGCGCGGCCGGACGGCGACGGTGGGCGTCGAGGTGGTGGAGTCGGTGGGCTCCGACGTCTTCGTCCACTTCACGGTGGAGGGCGAGGCGGTGCCGGCCGCCGGCGGGCTGGAGGAGCTCGCGGTGGACAGCGGGGCGGCGGACTCCGGGGCGCCCGGGCGGCAGGTGGTGGCCAGGATCGGCACCGCCACCCGGGCCGCCGAGGGCGCGCCGCTGGAGCTGTGGATCGACACCGACCGGCTGCACGTCTTCGACCCGGCCACCGGCGCCAACCTGACCCACCCGGGCTGACCCGTCCGGGCCCGTCCTGACCCGTCCGGCCTGTCCGGGCAGGTCAGCCGTACCCCGTGCGCTCCCGACATGCCCGTTCGGCCGATTGGGGCGATCATGGGGAGGCCGCGCCCTGTGCGGCCGGCGCCCCGTCCCCGGAAAGGTCGACCGCGATGTTCCAGCTCCTGTGGATTCTGCTCATCGGCTTCGTACTGGGTCTGCTCGCCAAACTGATCCTGCGCGGGCCGCAGTCGATCCCGTGGTGGCTGACCATGCTGCTCGGCGCGGCCGGCGCCTGGCTCGGCAACGCGGTCGCCGGCTGGATCGGCGTCGCCCACACCAGCGGGATCGACTGGATCCGCCACGCGCTGCAGCTCGGCTTCGCCGTGGCCCTGGTGGCCTTCGTCGCCCCCGCCTGGAGCAAGTCCCACCCCAGCCGCTAGCCGGACCGGCACCCCGACGGACGGTGCCAAAGCACCCCCGCTCAGGCGCCCGAGTGCAGGTACGCGGCCCAGAGCGAGGGCGATCCGCTCAGGTCCATCGGGGCAGGCAGATCGTAGCCGTCGCGAATCAGGCGGACGGCCCGGTGGAGCGCGTACGCCGAGCGGTCGGGATCCAGGCCCCCGGCCTCGCGCTCCAACGCGTCGTAGAACAACTCGGCGACGGTGACCGCGAGTTCGTCGTCGATCTCCCACAACGTGCCGATCACGTGCGGGAACCCGGCGAGCTGGAAGGCCGAGGTGAGGTGGATGGCCTCGTCGAGCAGCTCGGCGGTGCCGACGGCCGCTGTGCGGCAGGCCGAGAGGTAGGCCAGCCGGGCCCGCCCCAGCTCGACGGCGGCGAGGCCCGCGACAGTCAGCGGGTCGTCCGCGTGGTCGTGCAGCAGAAGCAGGCTCCGGGAGGGGTCGGAGGGGTCGCTCGAACCGTGGCAGCAGAAGTGCGCGATCGAGCAGTCCGGCAGCCGCTCCAGGACGGCGGCCTTCGTCGGCACCGGCAACCCCCGGTCGGTCGGATCCTCGCCGGGGCCCGGCTCCCGCAACAGCACCGGGGCCGGCAGCCGTTCGAGCAGGACCGCCGCCTCCTCCCCGACGTGCCTCAGCCTTCCGTCGCGGGGCAGGCCGGGCGTGGTCGGCATCGCCACGACCAGGCTGCGCGCCGGCCCGGTCGCGGCGGCGGTCCGGGCGCGTTCGCGGGCATGGCGTAGCGCGCGGATCGTCGGGGTGTAGGAGGAGAGGACGCGGTCCATCACCGTGCGCCGGTCCGGACGGTCGCGCGGGTCGTCGTGGTGGCCCGCGGCGTGCAGGGGGAGCAGCCCCAGCAGGCCGCCCGGCACCCACCACACCCGCGGCCAGTCCTCGGTGTCGCCGGGCTGCCCGTGGAACCCCAGCGCGTGCAGCACCGGGCCCGCGCCCGCGTCCCACAGCCACCGCAGGACCGCGGCCATGGCGGCCTCGGCCGCGACCCGCTCCTCCCGGTCCGGGCTCGACGTGCCCTGCTGCGCCCGCAGGAAGGCGTCGATCCGTTCGACCAGGGGCTGCAGGGCCAGGTCCGGCAGGTTCAGGGCCCGGATGCCGTGCTCGGTGACCAGCAGCGCGTCACTGCGGTACGCGCTGATGTTGAACACCACGACGGGGCCGTGGGCCGCCTGGGCGCGGAGTTCGGCCGGGGCGGGTGGCAGCGCGAAGGTGCGGAAGCCGTCCAGTGCGCGGATCTCCGTCAGCAGGTCAGCGAAGTCCCGGGCGAGCAGGTGCCGTTCGCGCGGCGGCCCGTCCGCGGCCGGCCCGTCCGTCGCCGTTCCGTGGCCGGTCGGCCCGGGGACGGCGCCGCCTGGTGCGGCGGCGTCGGCGGGGCTGTCGAGCCGTTCCCGCAGGTCGCTGAAGCGCTCGGCCAGTTCGCGGTGGTGCCGGCGCAGGTCGGTCAGGTCGTTGCGGGTCTCCAGGGCCTGGCTGAGCAGGACGGCCCGGCCGGTCTCCAACAGGCCCAGGGCGCGTTCGGCCCGCCCGGCGGGGGTTCCACCCGGGGCGGCGAGGGCCAGCGCGGCGGCGTCGCCCACCAGTCCGGAGAAGTGGGCCATGGCGTACTGCTGGTCGCCGCGCTCCAGGCGTCGGGGCGCCACCTGCGGCAGCAGCAGGACCGCGCTCTCCGCCGCGTTCGCCGCGGCGGCCGGGTCGCCCGACGCGGCGAGCAGGCCCGCCGCCTGGGCCGCCTCCATGATCCGGCGGCCGGGCGAGGCGGACCGCACCTTCGAGGCCGCCAGCCGACAGGAGATCGCCTCGCGCAGGTCGGCGGGCCGCTGCGCGCGCTGGTAGCGGGTCAGCAGGCTGTCGGCGAGGTTGGACAGCCCCAGCGCGTAATCGGGGTGGTGGGCGGGGACTGCGCTCACCGTCTCCGTCAGGTGGTCGATCGCCGCGTCCAGGTCGGCGGGCGACTCCGTCAGCTCGAACCTGCGCCGGAGCGCGCTGCCCAGGTTGTTCAGCATCGCGACCCGTTCGAGGTTGTCCGTCGGGGCGGCGGCCACCGCCTCGGCCAGGCGGTCGATCGCCGCGTCCAGCGCGGCGGGCGACTTCGTCAGCTCGAACCTGCGTCGGAGCGCGCTGCCGAGGTTGGTCAGGATGCCGGCCAGGCCGGGCGTGCCCCCGGCCTGGGACACCGCCTCCGTGAAGCAGTTGATCGCGCCGTCCAGGTCCGCGACCCGGTCCGTCCGGTCGTAGCGGGAGCGCAGGGCCACGCCGAGCTTGGACAGCCGCACCGCGCGCTGGGGGTGGTCGCCGGGGGTGACGGTGACCGCCCGGGTCAGGTAGTCGACGGCGGCGTCCGCGTCCGCGGCCGTGGCCAGGCGCTCGCTCCGGTGCCGCAGCGCGTTGCCGAGGTTGGTCAGGGGGATCGAGCGGTCCTCGTCGTCCTCGGCGGCGTCCACCGCCGCCCGGAAGTGGTCGACCGCGGCGTCCAGGTCCTCCAGTGCTCCCGTATGGTCGAAGCGGGCCCGCAGCGCCAGGCCGAGGCTGTTCAGGACACTGGGCCGGTGCAGCAGTTCGGGCGGCGTGGACTCCAGCAGCTCCGTCAGGTGCCCGGCGGCGGCGTCGGTGTCCGCCGGCGTCCCCATCAGCTCGCCCCGCTTGCCCAGGGCGCCGCCGAGCGCGATGAACAGCGAGGCCCGCTCGGGGTGGTCCGGCGGAACGGTGGGCGCCACCGTGCGGGTCTGGTCGATCACGGCGTCCAGGTCCGCCATCTCCCCGGTCAGCTCGAAGCGGACCTGCAGCGCCCCGGTGAGCCGGGCCAGCCGCGTCGTCCGGTCCGGACGGTCCGGACGGTCGGGACGGTCGGGACGGTCGGGACGGTCAGGGGGACCGGCCTGCTCGGGAGCGTCGTCCGGGACGGCGGCCACGGCCTGCCGCAGGCAGCCGATCGCGGTGTCCACGTCCGCGAGCGCCCGACGGTCCAGGGCGCGCTGGACGAGCGCGCCGCCGAGGTGGAACCGCTGCGTGGCGCGCTCGTCCGGGTCGAGGGCGGCGGCCACCGCCTCGCCGAAGCGGTCGATCGCCGCGTCCAGGTCGGCCGGCAGGTCCGTCCTGTCGTAGCGCAGGCGCAGGCCCTCACCGAGGTGGCACAGCATCCTGGCCCGGTCGGGGTGGCCGGGCGGGGTCGCCGCCACGGCCTCCCGGTAACGGTCGGTCGCGGCGTCCACGTCCGCCACCACACCCGTGTGCAGGAACCGGAAGCGCAGGGCCTCACCGAGGTCGAACAGGCGCTCCGCGCGGTCGGCGGCGCCGGTCGCGGCGGCCAGCGCGGCCTCGAAGCGCTCGACCAGGTCGTGCATGTTCGCCCGCACCTCCCGGTCCCCGGACCGGTGCTCGGACAGCTCCTGTCGGAGGGAGAGGATCCGGGACCGTTCGGCGTGGTCGGGGGTGGTGATGGCCACCGCCTCCTCCACCTGCGCGACCGCCGCGTCCAGGTCGGCCGCCGCGCCCGCCCAGGCGAACCTGTCGCGCAGCGCCAGCGCCAGGTTGAGCAGTGCGACCGGGCGGTCGACGTCGTCGATCGAGACGTCGACGGCGAGGCGCAGGACGCGGATCGCCTCCGCCAGGTCCGCCGCTTCGGACCGCCGTACGAAGCGGCGCCGCAGGGCGTTCCCCAGGTTGTTCAGCCGCACCGACCGGTCGGGGTGGTCGGCGGGGCCGGCGGCCTCCGCGTCCCGGCCCGCCTCGATGATGGCGTCCAGGTCCGCCGGGTCGTCCAGCCGGTTGTAGCGGTCCTCCAGGGCGACCCCGAGGTGGAACAGCCGGTCGGCGCGGTAGGGGTGGTCGGCCGGGGTGACCAGGACGATGCGCTGCCACAGCCCCACGGCGTGGGAGAGCACACCGGGGTCGGGGGAGAACTGCGAGCGCTCCAGCAGCTCGGTGGCGTCCTGGACGGCGGCCCTGGCGAGGTCCGGCAGCATGACCTCGGGCAGGCTGGACAGGTCGGGCACGCCCAGGGCGAAGCACAGCCCGAACGCCTCGCGGGCCGCCGCGCCGTCCTCCTGGTCCGCGCCCCTGGGCAGGGCCAGGTAGCGGAGGAAGTGGAACCAGCCGAGCACGTACGCCGCTTCGGGGTCGCCGTCCGCGAAGTACCCGGCCAGCGCCCGGGCTTCGTCGAGCGCCGCGGGCTCCAGCACCAGGGCCGGGTTCTCCTCGCTGTCGGACCGGTCGACCCGGGTCCACAGCGCAGCCAGTCGTGCCGCACGCGTCATGTCGCTGTCCATTCGTCCTTCGTGAGGGCGGTCCCACGGGACCGGAAACGTTCGGACCGGTCCGCGGCGGACGCGCCGGGTCGGTTCGGGGCGGTTCGGGGCGGGTCGTACGGGGTCAGGCCGGGAGCGTCGGCGCGGTACCACTCGCGCTATCACTCGCGGTCGCGGTCGAGGGCGGCCGGGGGACCAGGAGGGCGGCGAGGCGCTCGCCGTCGGCGGCGGTGAGCGGGCTCGCGCAGTCGAGGCCGAGCCGGCGCGCCAGGTCGCCCGCGTGCAGCCGGACGACAGCCTCCAGGAGCGTGGCGTAGGTGTCGGCGGCGGCTCGGAAGCGGTGGTGCCCGGTGAGGGCGAGGACGGCCGCGACGATCAGCGCGGGCCACCACCACAGTGCCAGCGGCAGGTACAGCACGGCCCAGGCGGTGAGCGTCGCCGCGCGGGCCAGGGCCTGCCGGGCGGCGGTGACCTCGGCGCGCGGGGTGTCGGGGAGGGTCAGCCACAGGTGCGGCCAGAGCGCGGCCAGGTCGAGCCCGAAGTCGCGCCGGACGCGCAGCGCGGTGAGATGGACACGGTCCCCGCTCCAGGTGGGCCGCACGGGCTCCTCGGCACCGACGCGGTGCACGGCTGCGCGCGCCCCGGCCGCGGCCTCCTGGGCGGCCGGGAGGGAGGCGGGGTCGGCGATGTGGGCCCGGGCCCGCGCCCGGCCGGCCCGTTCGCGCCGGTGCTGCCAGCGGGCGTGCCGCCGCCGGGTGGCGAGGTCCGCCCAGGTGCGGGCTCCGGCGGGCCAGCCGCGCCAGTCGGCGGCCAGGTGCAGCTGTTCGACCAGGGAGCCGAGCGCCTGCGTGACCACCCCGACTCCGGCGGCCGCGACGCCCACGGCGGCGAGCAGCACCGCCTGGCCACCGAACGTGCCGAGCGTGGGGTCCTTCGCCCAGGCGCCGACCCGGTCGGCAAGCCGTGCGGCGTCGAACGGGTGCGCGTGCCCGAGCCGGTCCGCCGCCACCCCGACGGCCAGGTAGAGCGCGCCCGGCAGGACCAGCAGGGTGAGCCACTTCTCGGCGAGTTTCTTCCCCAGTTCCGCGAGCACGCCGCCGACCCCCTCAGTCCTCGCGGCGCAGCAGCGGCGCGCCGTTCACGGCGCACCGGGGCGCCCCGGCGGGAGCGTCGGGCCGCTCGTTACGCAGGCAGCGGTGCAGCGGGCACAGCAGCATGGGATCGGTCGGTACGGCGTGGTCGACACCCACCGTGAACAGACCCCGGTCGTTCGTCAGGCCCGCGCCGGTGTAGGCGTCCAGCCCGCGCCGGTCGCCGGTGGCCCGCAGCGCCCGGTGCAGCGCGTCGAGCAGGCCCGGCAGCTCCCGTTCCTCCCGGTCCTGCGTCAGGACGGCGTCCAGCGGCGTCGCCGCCGCCAGCGCGCTGCCGCGGAGCCGCCGGCGGATCTCGGACTCGTGCGTGCACGCCGCCGCGAGCCTCAACGCACTTTCCTCGTCGAGCACTTGTGCTTTCCCCCTGATCGTCCGACCGGAGCCGGGCAGGTCTGGCCCGCACGCTCCCGGTCGGTCCCCACCCCCGTACGGGCACTGTGCCACGGATGCGTTGACGGCGTTGTGCAGTCGGGCGGTTCGCCACGTGATCGTGACGGAGCCGTAGTCGATCGTGTGGAAAGCGAAGAGATCCGGTGGGCGTTGACCGGGCCGGGGCCTCCGTGCCGTTCCTGCCCTGCTGTCAGCGCCTACTGGCGGACACCCTTGCTAGTGCCGCGTCAGGCAAAAGTTGCCTGACGCGGCACTAGCCGACGTGGACGCGCGGGCGGCGCGAGCGGTCCGGTTCGGCCTCCCGCAGGACCTCGCGGGTGACGGGGGCGACCTCGCCGTGGCCGAACAGGAAGAACCGCAGGAACTGGGTGAGCGGGTTGCCCTCGGTCCACTCGAAGTAGATGTGCGGCTGCTGCCCGGTGACGTCCCGTACCTCCAGCAGCAGCGCGGCCAGTGCGTTCGGCACGCTGGAGCTCTCCAGGGAGAGCACCCGGTAGCGGTCGTGCAGCACCTCGCCGCGGACCCGCAGTTCGGCCTCGAAGTCGGACGGGTCGAGGACGGTCACCTCGACGAAGACCAGGTCGTCCTCGGCGGGGATGTCGTTGTCCTCCCGGATCTGCCGGGCCTTGTCGCGGTACTCGGCCAGGTCCCGGCTGTTGGGCTCGTTGGCGATCAGCCGGATCGGGCGGTGGACGTAGTCGCGCACGAAGCGCTCGGCGACCACGTCCAGGTACACGTCGGTGACGCGCAGCTCGAACACCCGCTTGAGCCGGGAAAGCAGCGAGAGCAGCATGATGGCGGCAATGAAGCAGGCGCCGATCTTCACACCGTCCGGCCGCTCGGCGATGTTCACGGCCGTGGTGTAGAGGAACACCGCCGCGATGACGGCGAAGGCCGCCGTCCAGCGGTGCTGCCCCGCCTTGCGGGCGGCGATGGTGACGGCGATGGCGGCGGAGCTGATCAGTACCAGGACACCGGTCGCGTAGGCGCCGCCCTGCGCGTCCACGCTCGCGTCGAAGACCCAGGTGACCAGGAAGGCGATCCCGGTGAGGACCAGCACGGTCGGGCGCACCGCGCGGGCCCAGTCCGGCGCCATGCCGTAGCGGGGCAGGTAGCGGGGCATCAGGTTGAGCAGCCCGGCCATCGCCGAGGCGCCGGCGAACCAGAGGATCAGGATGGTGGAGAGGTCGTAGATGCTGCCGAAGGTGTTGCCGAGGTACTCGTGGGCCAGGTAGGCGAGGGCGCGCCCGTTGGCGGGGCCGCCGGGTTCGAAGGCGGCCTTGGGGATGAGCAGGGTGGTGATGAAGCTGGTGGTGATCAGGAAGACGCTCATGATCAGCGCGGCGGTGGTGAGCAGCAGGCGGGCGCCGCGGATCCGCCCGGTGGGGCGCTCCTCGGTGTCGTCCGGGTCGCCCTCGATGTGCGGCATCACCGCGACGCCGGTCTCGAAGCCGGACAGGCCGAGCGCCAGCTTCGGGAAGACCACCAGGGCCACCCCGATCATCGCCACCACGTTGCCGTGTTCGGCGGTCAGCGCGCTCGACCAGTCGGTGATCAGGTCCGGGTCGCGCACGATGTGCCAGAGGCCGTCGACGACCACGACCACGTTCAGGCTGAGGTAGATCGCCACCAGGAAGACGGCCAGGCCGATCGCCTCGCTGAAGCCCTTCAGGAACACCCCGCCGAGCAGGGCGACCAGCACCAGGGTGATCAGCACCTGTCGGCCGCTCAGGGCGCTGTGCAGGTGCGGGTTCTCCACCAGGTGGGCGGTGGCGTCGGCGGCCGACAGGGTGATGGTGATCATGAAGTCGGTGGCGGCGAAGCCGAGCAGCGTCAGGACGAACAGCTTGCCCTTCCAGAACGACAGCAGCCGCTCCAGCATGGCGATCGAGCCCTGACCGTGCGGGCTCTCCTGTGCCACCCGCCGGTACACCGGCAGTGCGCCCAGCAGGGTGACCACCACCAGCACGATCGTCGCCACCGGGGACAGCAGGCCGGCCGCCAGGGCGGCGATGCCGGGCTGGTAGCCGAGCGTCGAGAAGTAGTCCAGGCCGGTCAGGCACATCACCCGCCACCAGCGCTGGCCCTTGTGCGCGGGGGCCTGTGCGTGCGGGCCGGGGTGCTGTTTGGCCAGGTCGACCAGGCCCTCCAGCAGCCAGGCGCGCAGGCGCTGACGTGCCGACGGCGCGGGCCCTGGTGCGGCCGAAGCTGACGAGCCCACGTACTCCCCTGTCCTCGGGTCTGCCGGTCCGCCGGTGTGGCGGTCTGTCGGCCTTCAGCTCCTCCGGCCCTCGGCGCCGGCCGCCGGACCGAGCCGCGGTGTCCCGGCGGCCGGGCCGGACACGTGCCGGTGACCGCGCCGGTGACCGCGCCGGTGATCGGGCCGGGAGAGGTGAGGGACGACCGTCCGAGCGCAGGCTATGCGAGCGGGGTGCGGGTGGCGCGCGAGCACCGCAGGTACCGGGCGCGCGTCACCCGTCCGCTGCCCCCGGACGGCCCAGTAGGGGGCCGCGCCCGGTCGGGGCGGAGGCGATGATCGGGCCCGCACCGACCGCCGCTAGACTTCCACGACCGAAGTGGACAACTGTCCTACAGGACACGGGCGCCGCTGTCGCGGCACCGGCTGGAAATCGCGCGAGGGATTGAACATGGTCGAGGCCTCCCCCAAGGTCGTTGTCGTCGTACCCACGTACAACGAGCGGGAGAACCTGCCGACTCTCGCGGGGCTGCTCGCGGATCTGAAGCTGCCGAACCTGCATCTGCTGGTCGTCGACGACAACTCCCCCGACGGCACCGGCGAGGTCGCGGACAAGCTCGCGGTGGAGTCCCCGGGCACGGTCGGCGTGCTGCACCGCACCGAGAAGGACGGCCTCGGCCGGGCCTACATCGCGGGGATGACCCGGGCTCTGGAGGAGGGCGCCGACGTGGTGATCCAGATGGACGCCGACCTGTCGCACCCGGCCTCGGTCGTCCCGGTCATGATCGAGACCCTGCTGGCCGGCGACACCTCCGTGGTGCTCGGCTCCCGCTACGTCCCGGGCGGCTCGACCGCCGCGGAGTGGCCCTGGCACCGCAAGGCGCTGTCGGCCTGGGCGAACTTCTACGTCAACACGATCCTCAGCCTCGGCGTCAAGGACGCCACGGCCGGTTTCAAGGCCTGGCGGGCCGACGCCCTGCGCTCGATCGACCTGCCGTCGGTGAACAGCAACGGGTACTCGTTCCAGGTCGAGATGAACTACCGCGCCGTCAAGCGGGGCCACGTCATCCGCGAGGTGCCGATCCGTTTCGAGGAGCGGATCAAGGGCGCGTCGAAGATGAGCCTCGGGGTGCAGGTCGAGTCGGCGCTCGCGCCCTGGAAGCTGCTGCGCGACGGCCGCCGCAAGCCGTGACCGCCCGCCCGCCGACCGGGTCTGCCCTGCGGGCCCGGGCGGGGGCATTCGGGTGCCGGTCCGGCGCTTCGGCAGTGTGAAGGGCGGCGGTGGGGAAAGAAGGGCGGCATGTCCCTTCTCCCGGAGTCCTTCGCGGCCACGGTGCGCCGCGGCGCCAGGGAGCCCGCCGTCGTCCAGACGATCCGGGCCACGGTGGCCGCGACCCTCTCGTACGCGGTGGCGCTGCAGCTCAGCAGTGAGCCGGCCCCGCTGACCGCGCCGCTCACCGCGCTGCTGGTCGTCCAGGTCACGCTCTACTCGACGCTCACCACCAGCATCCGCCGGGTCAACTCGGTGGTGGTGGGCGTGCTGATCGCGATCGGGTTCAGCTCCGTGATGGGGCTGTCCTGGTGGAGCCTGGGGCTGATCATCCTTGCCTCGCTGACGATCGGCCAGTTCGTCCGGGTGGACGAGTTCGTCCAGGAGGTGGCGATCAGTGCCATGCTCATCCTGGGCGTCACCCAGGTGGCCTCCCAGGCCTGGGACCGGGTGCTGGAGACGCTGATCGGCGCCGTCGTCGGCCTGCTGTTCAACCTGCTGTTCGCCCCGCCGGTCTGGGTGGACACGGCGGGCGAGTCGATCGAGGACCTGGCCCGGCGGGCCCGCCACCTGCTGCTGGGCATCGCCGAGGAGCTGGGCCGGCCCACCCCGGTGGAGCGCGCCGCCGAGCGGCTGCACGAGGCCCGCCGGCTGGACCAGGCCATCGCCGACGTGGACGGGGCGCTGCGGCAGGCCGAGGACAGCCTGCGGTTCAACCCCCGGATCAGCGAGGGGCTGCTCTCCCGGCTGGTGCTGCGGACGGGTCTGGACACGCTGGAGATCTGTGTGGTGGTGATCCGGGTGCTGGCCCGCTCACTGACCGACCTGGCCAAGCGGCGCGCCCCGGGCGAGCGGCTGTTCCCGCCGGACGTGGCGGTGGCGCTGGAGGAGCTGCTGGGCCATGTCGGCGGTGCGCTGGTGAGCTTCGCGGTGCTGGTCACCACGCAGGTGAGCAGCAACGCCGAGGAGGCCGAGCGGCGGTTGACCGCCGAGCTGGCGGCGGCCTGGGCCAGCCGGGAGAACGTCGCCGAGCTGCTGCTGCGGCGGGTGCAGGAGCATCCGGAGGCCTGGCAGCTGCACGGCGCGCTGCTGGCCGAGGTGGACCGGATCCTCGACGAGCTCGACCTCGAGCACCGCGGCCGACGGCTGATGGAGGAGCTGGACCGGGCCTCGGTGGCGAGCCGGGAACGGTTCTCCCGGCTCTCCCGGCTGCGCCGGCTGGTCCGGGGCGAGCGCCTGCGGGCCGACCGGCTGCGGCCCTCGTGGCTGCGGCGGCAGCGAAGCTGAACGGCCGGACCGGGCGGGGCGGGGCGGGTGGCGGGGCGGACGGGCGGACCAGCCGGGCGGGTGGGCCAGGCGGAGGTGAAGGCGGAGGTGAAGGTAGAGGTGGAGGCGGCGGGCGGGGACCGGAAGGTGGTCAGCCCCGGGCGGCGTCGAGCAGCTGCTGGATGTCGATCTTGCGCATCTGCAGCATGGCGGCGAAGACCCGGTCGGCCTTGGCCCGGTCCGGGTCCCTGATCAGGTCGATCAGCACACGCGGGGTGACCTGCCAGTTGAAGCCCCAGCGGTCCTTGAGCCAGCCGCACTGGCTCTCCTCGCCGCCGCCCTCGATGAGCCCGTTCCAGAGGCGGTCGACCTCCGCCTGGTCGTCGCACTCGATCTGGAGCGAGACCGCCTCGGTGAAGGGGAACAGCGGGCCGCCGTTGAGGGCGACGAACGGTCGGCCGTCGAGTTCGAAGGCGACGGTCAGGACCTTTCCGGGGGTGCCCGGGCCCGCGTCGCCGTAGTGGGTGATCCCGGTGATCCGGGAGTTGGGGAAGAGCGAGGTGTAGAAGCGGACGGCTTCCTCGGCCTGGTCGTCGTACCAGAGGCATGGGGTGATGTTCTGCATGGAGCCGACGGTAGCGGCGGGCCCCCGGCCGGGCGGTGGCGCCACGGCCGGGGGTCACCGGTTCGGCGCCCCCGGGCGTCGCCGGGTCCACTGACGCGGCGTCAGTGCACCGGGGTCAGTACACCGCCGTGTCAGCGCGCCTCATCAGTGCGCCGGGTCAGTGCACCCAGCCGGCGTAGCGCTGGGTGAAGCGCAGCCCGGTACCGGCCGTCACGACGACGTCGTAGCGGCCCTGGCGGTCCAGCGGCCATGCCAGGTCGACCTGCTTGCCGGGCTTGACCCACACCGTCTGGGCGGTGCCGGCGAAGTCGTTGGGCGCGGCGGTGAAGCCGAGGTCGGTGAGGCCGTCGTTGACCAGTTGGAGGGTGAGCCGGGAGGAGTTGCTCAGATCGGCGGTCACGATCGGCACGGCGATGTCGTTCTGGCCGTCCTGGCCGTCACGGATGACGGTGCCGGCGAAGCGGCGGACGAAGCCGTCGGGGCCGTGGACGGTGAAGTCGTAGCGGCCGTTGGTGCGGGCGGCGTCCCAGAGGTAGCTCGCGGTGGCGCCCGGCGCCACGGTGTACGGCGTGCCGGCGAAGGGCAGCAGGATGTTCGGGTAGACGGTGTACGGGAACGCCACCGAGCCGTCGTTGGTCATGGTGCAGGTGACCTTGCCGGTCCCGCGGTCCACGTCCACGTCGGCCCAGGGCTGGTACGGGAGGTGGCGGTGCGGGCGCTCGCCGCGTTCCTGGACGGGCATGGACTGGGCGCCGACGGCGGGGAGTTGGACGCCCGGGAGCTTGGTTCCCGCGTCCGCCCCGGCCATCAGGGCGTTGGTGTCCGGGAGTGCGGGTATCGAGAGGTCCGGTGCGGCGAAGTCGAAGCAGCTGCTGAGGTCGCCGCAGACCGCACGGCGCCAGGCGGAGATGTTGGGCTCGGCGACGCCCGTGACGAGCTCCATAAAGCGCAGGACCGAAGTGTGGTCGAACACCTGGGAGTTGACGTACCCGCCGCGCGACCAGGGCGAGGCGACCCAGAGCGGTACCCGGTTGCCGAGGCCGATGGCCCGGCCCTGGGTGAACTCCTCGGGGGTGCCCGCCTCGGGGGTGGGCGGGACCATGTGGTCGAAGTAGCCGTCGTTCTCGTCGTACATCACCAGGAAGACGGTGTGCTGCCAGACGTCCGGGTTGGACATCAGCGACTGCAGTGCGGTGTTCACCCAGTGCGCGCCGTAGGCCGGGCCCGCCTCCGGGTGCTCGGAGAACAGGTAGGGCGCGACCAGCCAGGAGATGGTCGGCAGGGTGCCGTCCTTGCAGTGGGCGTCGAAGGCGGCCGGGTCGAACTTCGTCATCGCGTTGACGTAACGCGGGTCGGTGGTGGGGAAGTTGTGGAACTGCTTGAAGTAGGAGAGCGCGTTGTCGTCGTAGTCGCCGGTGCGGTCGTCCTTGCTGGGGTTGTGGTAGACCCGCCAGGAGACGCCGGCCTGCTCCAGGCGCTCGGCGTAGGTGGTCCAGTCCGCGACGGGGTTGTCGGTGACCGGGGTGTTGTCGATCCACGGGCCGGTGGTGCCGTCCCGGCCCGGGCCGGACGTGCCGGTCCACAGGTAGAGGCGGTTGGGGTCGGTCGGGCCCGCGAGGGAGGTGAAGTAGGCGTCGCAGAGGGTGAAGGCGTCGGCCAGGGCGTACTGGTAGGGGATGTCCTCACGGGTGAAGTAGCCCATGGCGCGCTCGCCCTTGGCGGCGATCCACTTGTTCATCGCGCCGTTGTTGATCGCCTGGTGGCCGGTCGCCCAGTCGTGCGGCAGACCGCCCGCGTTCTGCGCGTTGTACTTGGCGGTGTCCATCCGGTACGGCAGCATCGCGCCGCCGTCGCTGCGGCGGTTGTCCGGCTGGCGGAACACGTCGGTGCCGTCCGGGAACTGCAGCGCCTGCCGGTCGCCGAAGCCGCGGACGCCGTTCAGCGTGCCGAAGTAGTGGTCGAAGCTGCGGTTCTCCTGCATCAGGACGACCACGTGCCGGACGTCCTTGATGGTGCCGGTGAGCCGGCCGGCGGCGGGCGCGGCGGCGGCGGGCGTGGCCGGGAGGCCGGAGAGCGCGGCGGCGCCGACGGCCGCGGTGGCGCCGACGAAGGTGCGGCGGGAGAGCTCGGACATGGGGAACGGACCTCTCAGAGCTGGAAGGTGGCGACGGCGGCGGCGCAGTCGGACGGCCACTGGTTGGCGGCGACGGCGTCCGGGTCGGCGCCGGTGGCCGGCCAGTCCGCGACGAGCGTGTGCGCCTCGACCAGCTTCAGCGGGCCGGTGTACTGGACGTAGTCGATGCGGTCCTGCGGCTCGGGCTTGGCGCCGCGCTGCTTGCGGACCGGCGACCAGGTGGCGCCGGGGGCCTTCACCGGGTTGCGGTTCTCCTCGCGGAAGGTGTCGGTCAGCCCGGCGGCCTGCAGGGTGCTGGTGACCGGCCAGGCGAGCGGACCGGCGCCGCCGTGCGCGGCGGCGGTGGCGGCCGTCCAGTCCAGGTGCGAGGGCGAGGAGAGCGCTCCGGCCAGCACGACCGGGGTGCGCCCGGCGGCGTCCGCCTTGATCGCGGCGGCCAGCGCCTCGGCCTGCCGGAACCGGGCGGAGGCCCGTTCGGCGGCCTCGACCTGGGAGGCGCTCCGGCCGTCCTGGACGGCGTACGGCCCGTAGTCGGCCTCGTCCAGGTGGGCGGCCCAGAACCGGACGCCGCGTCCGCCGGGCAGCTGCACGGTGACGCCGGCGGCGGGCAGCGCGGCCGTCACGGGGGTGACGGCGGTCAGCGGGTAGCGGCTGAGGACGCCCACGCTGCCCGCGCTCTGGTAGGCGTACCAGCCGAGCGCGTCGGCGAGTGCCTGGGCGGCGGTGCCGGCGGTCTCCTGGAGGGCGAGGACGTCCAGGCCCTGGGTGAGCACCACCCGCAGCTGCTTCTCCCGGGCGTCGGTGAAGGCGGCGCCCGCGTCGGCGAGGTTCCAGGAGGCGGCCTTCAGGCGCAGCGGCGCGGCCGGGTCGAGGACCGGGATCTGCACGGTCACCGTGTCGGTGGCGCCCGCGCTGTCCTTGACGCCGACGACGACGGTCTCGGGGTTCTTCGGCGCGGTGGCGGGTGCGGTGCCGGTCAGCCGGCCGTCCGCGCCGACGGCGGCCCAGGCCGGGCCGCTGATCTTGCGGAAGGCCGCGGTGCCGGCCGGGTTCCCGGCCGGGCGGGACCAGAGTCCGCCGAGCGCCACCGAGACGGCGGCGCCGGGGGCGACGGGGGTGGCGGTGAGCGCGTCGACGGCGCTGTGCGGGCGGACCACGGCGGGCTTGGGCCGGAAGGTGAACGGCGCCGTCTGCGCGAGGATGCCGTAGCCGTCCTTGGCCAGCAGGTACGCCGTGTAGGGGCCGCCGGTGAGGGCCGAGGTGTCGAGCTGGACGTCGCCGGAGCCGCCCGGGGTGTACTTCCAGACCAGCGAGGAGCCGGTGCCGGGCCGGCGGGCGCCGTCGTAGATGCCGACCCAGTTCTTGGCGTCGGGCGCGTCGGTGGTCCAGTGGAAGGTGAGGCGGTCGCCTTCGGCGGGGTTGGCGGGTGAGGAGAGCGTCAGGGCGCTGCCTGCGGCCACGGTTGTCCTGTCCGCCGCGCTCGGGAGCCGGTCCGCGGGGGGTCGGGGGCGGGCTCCGTCCGCGGCTGGTCACGGAGGCTGGGGGATTGATTTCCCACAGTTGGCTGTACAACTGCGGGCGCCCCAATTCATCCGAAAGCCAGCAACCGGGACATGAACGACGCATGACGGGACATCGGGCGGTTCGGGAACTCCGGCGACCCGCCGCACCGGCCCGACCTGGAACCCCGGGCCCCGTCCGACCGCTCTGCGCGCCCCCTCCGGCCGCTGCCCGCGCCCTGGACAGCCGGGCGCGACTGGTCCACGATTCACCTCCATGACCCCTCCCCTGGTCCCTCTGGACTCCGTGCACACCACCCTCCTCGACGCCGTCGTCGGCGCGGCCGAGGACACCGCGGCGCTGCTCCGCGACCTCCCCGACAGCGGCGCGCCGATCCCCGGCGCCCTGTGGACCGTGGGCGAGGCCGCGGCCCACGTCGCCCTGGTCAACGAGCTGATGGCCGACCTGGCCGCGGGCGGGCAGCGGGCCTACGGGGACGGCACGCCGGGCAGCCTGGCCGCGGCCAACGAAGTGGCCCTGGCCGCCTACCCCGAGCGGGACCCGACGGTCCTCGCCGAGGAGGTCGTCCGGCACGCCCGCGCCTTCGCCGAGGCCTGCGCCGACCGGGCGGCGTCGGAGCCGGTGCTCACCCCGCTCGGGCCGATGGACCTCGACACGCTGGCCTCGTACCTGCTCACCCACATCCTGGGCCACGGGTACGACCTGGCCGTCGCGCTGCGGCGTCCGCACATGGTCGACCGCCACCGGGTGGAACTGACCCTGCCGTTCCTGATGACCGCCATGCCCCGGGTGGTCGACGCCCGTTCCGCCGCCGGCCACACCGCCTGCTACGACCTGCGGCTACGCGGCGGCTCCCGCTTCACCGTGACGTTCCGCGACGGCGCCGTCGAGGTCTCCCCCGGGCCGGCCTCCCGCCCCGACTGCACGATCCTCACCGAACCGGTGGCGTTCCTGCTGCTCGCCCTCGGCCGGCGCAACCCGCTCGCCGCGCTGGCCCGCGGCAAGGTCCTCGCCTGGGGCCGCCGGCCCTGGCTCGCCCTGGGATTCCCGCTGCTCTTCAAGGCGCCCTGACGTCCTGTCCGGGCGGCCGGTGTCGGTCGGTGTCGGCCGCCCAGGTGACGGTTGGTCTGAGCGGGTACGCCGGTCACCGCATCAGCGTAGGCAGACGGTCCACCGGTGACCCGATTCGCACAGGCTGCCGGACGCTTCGACTATGGCTTCCTTCAACCGGCTGCTCACCCGCGTCCGCCGACGCGCCGGAGCACTGGCCCTCCCCTGCACCGTGATCTCGGCGCTCGTCCCGCTCATCGCCCTCGGGCCGGGCGCCGTCTCCGCCGTGGCCGCCCCGCTGCCCGGCGGCCTCGGGCCGTGCGTCCCGGGCAGCTGCCCGGACCCCTTCCCGAGCTCGATCAACAACGGCCCGTTCGCCGGCCGGGACAACGGCATCAACATCTTCGTCGGCAACCAGTTCCTGGTCACCGGCCGCGCCGCCGAGGCCGAGGGACGGGTGGTCGTCCTCGACAGCTTCACCCAGGCCAAGGAGGCCGGGGTCAGCTCCATCTACAACATCGGCATCGCCGGCGTCGGCTCCCGGGTTCCCCCGCCGGACGGGGCCGACTTCCTCACCACCGGTGGCGGCATCACCATCGCCCCCGGCCAGAGCCTGGTCGCCGAGGGCGGTGTGGTCCGGCACGCCGGCGCGGTCACCGGCACGGTGACCGGCACCCTGGTCACCGACCCCAACGCGGTCCAGCCCTACAGCGGACTGCGCGACCAGCTCAGCGCGGCGTCCGACTGCTACGCCCGGGTCGACGGCACCGTCCGCACCCCGACCGGCACGGCGGTGAACCAGGGCGGGCAGACCCTGTTCACCGGCGACGGCGCCTCGGCCCTCCAGGTGTTCAACGTCGACTTCGACCTCACCGGGCCGACCGGTGGCCAGCAGGGCATCGTCTTCGCGAACATCCCCACGGGAGCCACGATCCTGGTCAACGTGACCGGAGCCGCCCGGGCCCTGAACACCTACAGCGGCGGCATCAACGACAGCGATGACCCGCTCAACGCCTACCGCGACCACCTGCTGTGGAACTTCCCCGACGCCACCGCCGTCACCCTGGCCGGCACCGGCCAGTTCCAGGGCAGCTTCCTGATCGGCAAGCAGGCCTCGCTGACCACGGTCACCCTCGCGGGTGTCAACGGCCGCTTCTTCACCACCGGCTCGCTCACCCACACCAGCCTCCCGGTCGGGGGCGGCGGCCAGGAGTTCCACTCCTGGCCCTTCAACGGCAACCTCCCCACCTGCGGCACCCCGCCGGTCACGGGCGAGGTCCGGGTGCTGAAGACCGACGCCAACACCGGCGCGGCGCTGGCCGGCGCCGTCTTCGAACTCTGGCAGGAGACCAACAACATCCCCGGCCTCCAGACCACAGGCGCCAACCCCGACACCCAGATCGGCACCACCTGCACCACCCCCGCCGACGGCATCTGCCGCCGCACCGTCGAAACCGGCACCTACTACTGGCGCGAAACCACCCCACCCACCGGCTACGACCTCCCCACCAACCCCGTCTTCGGCCCCCTCACCCTCACCCCCCAAAACGCCACCACCGGCATCCAGACCACCGCACCCGACCAACCCCACATCCAACCCCCCATCACCGGTGAAGTCCGCGTCCTCAAGACCGACGCCAACACCAACACACCCCTCGCCGGCGCCATCTTCGAACTCTGGGAGGAGACCAACAACATCCCCGGCCTCCAGACCACAGGCGCCAACCCCGACACCCAGATCGGCACCACCTGCACCACCCCCGCCGACGGCATCTGCCGACGCAC
>NZ_JBHVUV010000010.1:77144-159165 GCF_042883905.1 Kitasatospora sp. NPDC058170 | reverse complement strand
CGCGAAACCACCCCACCCACCGGCTACGACCTCCCCACCAACCCCGTCTTCGGCCCCCTCACCCTCACCCCCCAAAACGCCACCACCGGCATCCAGGTCACGGCCCGTGACTGCCCCTCGCCGAAGCCCCCGGCCGGCGGTTCGATCCACCTGACCAAGAAGGACGCCAAGACCGGCAAGCCGCTGGCCGGCGCGACGTTCCAGCTCTGGCGGGAGACCAACGGTGTCCCCGGCCTGCAGACCTCCGGCCCGAACCCCGACACCCACACGGGCGCGGACTGCACCACCAAGGCCGAGGGCGGGTGCGCCTTCACCCACCTGCAGGGCGGCGAGTACTACCTGCGGGAGACCGTCGCACCCGCGGGCTACCAGCTCCCGCACGACCCGGTGACCGGCCCCTACACGCTGGACGCCGATGACTGCCTCACCGTGACCCTGACCAACAAGCCGGACCGCGACGACTGCTGGTAGACCGTCGCCGGATGAACAGCGGAGCTGCCGTGGATGAGGCCCGTCCCTCCCGGACGTCCTAGTGCCGCGCCACGGGAGCTCCGCTGTCGGCACACCCGGCCGGGCGGGAACCCCCGGACCCGGCCCGCGGAGGGCCGCCGGGTCAGGGGCGGACGACGGCGTCGAGCCAGTCGAAGACCCGGCCGAAGGCGAGCCGCTGCGCCCCGGCGTGGCAGTGCGCGCCGGAGCCCTCGGCCACGGTGAAGCGCAGCAGGGTCCGGGGACAGGTGAGGTGCTCGTAGAGCCGGAGGGCCTGCCCGGCGAAGAACAGGTCCTCCTCGGCGTCGCAGACCAGGGTCGGGGCGGTGATGCGTTCGGCGATGCCGCCGGCCAGCGAGTAGTCGAGGTACGCGGCGACGAACTGGCGGGGCGTCTGCACCCCCATCACGTAGGAGCCGTGGGTGACCGCCCAGCGGACGGTCGGATTGACCTTCATCAGGGCCTCGATGGCGGCGTCCACCTCCGGAGCCTCCTCGGCGCGCAGCCTCGCCTCGGCCTGATCCGGCGTCAGCGAGGGCAGCAGCGCCCGGCTGACCTCGCCCAGGTCGTAGACGCCGTCCACGGCGATGACGGCGGCCAGCCGGTGCTCGAAGGCGGCCGCCCGGGGCGCGAGCAGGCCGCCCATGCTGAGGCCGAGCAGGGCGACGCGCCCGGGGTCGACCTCGGGGTGTCCGGCGATCAGCCAGTCGAACACCGGCGTCACGACCTTCTCCCAGTCCGGGCGGAACGGCAGGCCGTCCCGGAAACGCGCCCACGGCTGCCCCGGTCCGTCGAAGGTGAGGACGTGGTAGCCGCGTTCGAGGGCGGCGGCGGCGCCGAAGAAGTGCATCTCCTCGGCCGAGCCGTCGAAGCCGTTGTGCATGATGACCGCCGGTGCCGGTGCGTCGCCGGGCGCGCGGTAGTAGTAGCCGTGCAGCAGGTGGCCCTCGAAGGGGATCGCCACCTGCTGGACGCGCGGTTCGAACAGCTCGGCCGCCGTCTGGAAGGCGCCCACCGCCTGCTCGTACGCCGTGGCGATGCGCGGGTCGCCGGGGTCGCCGTGCAGGAAGAACTCGGCGACTCGGAAGTAGTTGTTGGCGCGCAGGTAGGCGTCCCGCGCGGTGACCGGGTGACCGGCGGCCAGGGCGGTCGCGGCGGTCTCGGCGGTGTGGGCGGCGGTGGCGGACCACTCGTCGTACCAGCTGTCGTAGTCGCCCGCGGTGATGCGCTCGGCGGTGGCGAGCACCTCGCCGGCCTCGGCACCGCCGTAGGCGGCGTGGCCCAGGGCCCGCAGCGTCTCGAACCAGAACTGCGGGTCGTCCGCGAAGAACAGCGGCTTCATGGGGGTCTCCTCGGTGCGGGATCGTTCGCACGGGCAGGCCGGCGGGAGGAGGTCCGGGCACGCTCGGGGCGCGACCGGGGTCGTCGAACTCGCCGGAATCGTCGGGTGGGTGGCCCCGGGCGCGGCGCAGCGGCCGGTGCGCCCGGCGGTGCGTTCGAGGGCATCGAGCCAGGCCCGGGCCGAGCCTTCGAGAACGGCCCGCGTGGCCCTCCGGGTCGGCCTCGACCGGCAGGCCCGCCCGGGACTCCTCGGTGGTCACCTCGGTGCCGGTCGCGGTCGGCGTGCGTGTCCAGGCGTGCATGCCAAGGATTCCCTCCAAGTGCCCGCCCCACACCGCACGGTGCACGCCCGTCGGCGGACCGCGCGGCGCCGTCGGGCGGGGAGCTCCTACTCGGGCCCTAAGTCCATCGGCCGATGACCGGATGTGCCCGGAGGAGGTGGAATGGGCGGTGTGGATCACTCATCTCCGTCGGCCCCGGGGCCGGCCAGCAGCCTGAACGAGCGCCAGGTCGACGCCTATCTGGCCAGGATCGGCGCCGCGCGGCCCGGGCGGGCCGACCTCGCGGCACTCGCGGAGCTGCAGCGCGCGCACCTGCACACGGTGCCCTTCGAGAATCTGAGCATCCACCTGGGCGAGCCCGTGGTGCTGGAGCCGGGGGCGCTCTTCGAGAAGGTCGTCACCCGTCGCCGTGGCGGCTTCTGCTACGAACTCAACGGCTCGCTCGCCGAGTTGCTCCGCGCGCTGGGCTTCCGGGTGTCGCTGCTCGCCGCCCGGGTGTTCGACGGGGAGCGGGCCGGTCCGCCGTTCGACCACCTGGCGCTGCGGGTCGACCTGGACGAGCCGTGGCTGGTCGACGTCGGCTTCGGGCGGTTCAGCATCCGGCCGCTGCGCCTGGACACGCAGGAGAAGCAGTCCGACGGCGCCGGGGTGTTCACCCTCACCCCGCACGGCGACGAGCTCGACGTCGCCATGGACGGCCGGCCGGAGTACCGGCTCGGGCTGCGGCCGTACCCGCTGGCCGACTTCGTGCCGACCTGCTGGTGGCAGACCACCTCGCCGGACTCGCACTTCACCCGGTCGACGACCTGCTCACTGCCGACCGCCGACGGCGGGCGGGTCACGCTCAGCGGGACGAGGCTGATCCGGACGGCGGCCGACGGCGGGCGGGAGGAGCGCGTGCTGGGCGAGGCCGGTGCGCTGGAGGCCTACCGGTCGCTGTTCGGCATCGTGTTGGACCGGCTGCCGGTGGCGGCGGGCTGACGGCACGGCATCGGGTGGCCCGGGCCCGGGCGTACGTGCCCCGGCCCGGTCAGCCTGTGGTGCCGGCACCGGCACCGGCGCCGCCCTGTGCGGCGAGCCGGGCGGCGACGGCCTCCAGGAGCAGGTCGAGCGCGAACGGGTAGCCGCTGCTGCGCATGTCCACGATGAGCAGGCCGGCGGTGGCGGCGATGTTGGGGTGGGTGTCGGCCCCCAGCCGGCCGTAGCGGACCCGCCAGACCCCGGCGTCGGCGGCCAGGGCGGGGGCCGGCAGGGCGAGCGCGGCCGCGTCCTGGGCCGCGAAGGCCAGCGACTGGTCGACGAAGGCGTGGTAGATCCGTACCGCCTCCTCGTCCTGGAAGCCCGCGCCGCGCAGCACCCCGAGGATGGTCTCCACCGCCCGCACCTCGTTGTCCCGCCCGGTCGTCCGGAAGGCGGCGAGCATCGCGGCCTGGGGGTGCGCCTGGTAGGCGGCGTGGATGCGCATCCCGATGTCGCGCAGGTCGGCGCGCCAGTCCCCGGTGGAGCGCCAGCCCTGCTGGGCGCGGCCGACCAGCTCGTCGGCGATGGCCAGCAGCAGGTCGTCGGTGTTACGGAAGTACCGGTAGAGGGCGCTCGGGTCGGCGCCCAGGGCGGCGCCCAGGCGGCGGACCGTGAGCGCCGCCGCGCCGTGCTGGCCCATCAGCCGCAGCGCGGTCTCGACGATCACCTGCTCGGACAGGACCATGCCCTGCTTGGTCGGTTTCCTGCGCCGCCGCTGCGGTTCGGGGACCACGCGTTCCGTCATGACCCCGGAGCTTATGACAACACCATTGACGTGTGAAGGGGTCGACGATTTCATGGCCGCCACGGCCTCCACGGCCGCCACCCCTCATCCCCCCCACGATCAAGGCGGTGATCCGTTGGCATCGACGGTCAAGGACCCCGGCGACACCCCGAGAACAGACGCGTCCGGCTCCTCCGGCGCGATGCGCAGGTCACTCGGGGTCGGCGGCGGCATCGCCCTCGCCGCCTCCAGCACGGCGGCCACCAGCAGTATCGGCATCGGACTCGGCCTGATGGCGGGCGTCGTCGGCCTGCACCTGCCGGCGATCATGCTGCTGGCCTTCCTCCCGGTACTCGGCATCGCCGGCGCCTACGGGCGCCTCAACGCCGTCGAACCCGACGCCGGCAGCAGCTACACCTGGGTCGGCCGGGTGCTCAGCCCCTGGCTGGGCTTCCTCACCGGCTGGGTCAACACCGTCGGCACCGTGGTGTTCATGGCCTACACCACCACCGTCACCGGCTCGGCACTGATCCAGCTGGCCGACCAGGCCGGTCTGCGCACCCTGGCGGGCCTGCGGCTCGACGCGGACTCCACCCTCCAGTCCACCCTGCTCGGCCTGGGCGTCCTGGTCGCCGCCGCCCTGGTCGCCGTCCGCGGCCTCGACCTCGCGGCCCGGCTGCAGAAGTACCTGCTGGTCTTCGAGTACGCCGTCCTGCTCGGCTTCTGCGGCTACGGCCTGTTCGTCGGCCGGCAGCCGTTCTCGCTGGACTGGTTCAACCCGCTTGCCATCCCCTCGTTCGCGGCGCTGGCCCAGGGCATGGTGCTGGCGGTCTTCTGCTACTGGGGCTTCGAGTCGGTCTTCAGCGTCGGCGAGGAGGTCCGCAACCCGCGCGACGCCTCCCGTGGCGGGTTCATCGCCCTGACCGCGATGCTAATGCTGTTCCTGCTCGCCGGCACGGCCTTCCAACGGGTGCTCCCAATCGACGAGTTGGCGGACAACGGAGCACACGGGCTGACCTACTTCGGCGAGCGGATCGCCCACCAGCCGCTGGCCGCCCTGCCGCTGGTCGCGCTCACCTTCTCGGCCGCGGCCTCGCTGCAGGCCTCCGTCATCCCCACCGCCCGCGGGATGTACGCGATGGGCCGCGACGGCACGCTCGGCGCGGTCTGGACCAGGATCCACCCGCGGCACGCCACCCCCGCCATCGGGACCATGCTGATCACCGGCGCCGCCGTCGTGCTCGCCGTGCTCTCCCTGGTCATCCCGACCGTCAACGACCTGATCTCCGCCACCGTCAACGCCATCGGCATCGTGGTGGCGCTCTACTACGCGCTCGTCGCCGTCGCGGCCGCCGTGCGCTTCCGGCACCTGCTGCGCACCGCGCCGCTGGAGGGGCTGCGCGCGGTGGTCGGGCCGCTGCTCGGCGCCGCCGTCCTGCTGACCGTCGGCGGCTACCTCGCCTGGACCTGCTACGACTCCGCGGACCACTTCGAGCTCTCCGCCGACAACGGCTGGTTCCAGCTGGCCGTGCCCGCCCTGATGATCGGCACCGGGCTGGTCGCCGCCGCCTGGGCCCGCTGGTACCGCCGGTCCCCGTACTTCCTCCGCACCCCCGCCGCGGCCGAGGCCGCGACCGCCGTCGGAACCGGGTCGGCGGTCGGCGCCGGGACCGCCGTCGAGGCGGGGACCTTCGTCGAAGCCCGGATCGGCCCCGAACCCGGCGCCTCCGGCCCCCGCGGCGCCGCCTAGTGCCGCGTCAGGCAACCTTCGCCCCGTCGCGACGCCCGGCACGCACTCTCGCCGCACCGGCCGAAAGCCCAAGTACGTCCAGTACGAGGACTTCCGGCCGGCACGCCGATAGCGCGCACCGGACGCCGCTCCTTGACGGGCAAAAGTTGCCTGACGCGGCACTAGGCCGGCGGACCGCACCGCACCGCCACACTGATCACCGCCCCGGCCACCACCCCGGCCTCGAACCGGCCCCCGGTCTCGCACCGGCCCCCACCCGGCCCCGAACCGGCCACCGACACCCCAGGAGCACCACCGATGCCCAAGGCCGACCTGGTCTTCACCAACGGTCCCGTCCACACCGGAGACCCGGCCCGCACCCGCGCCACCAGCCTCGCCGTCACCGGCGAGCGGATCACCGCCGTCGGACACGACGAGGTCCGCGAGCTGATCGGCCCCGGCACCGAGGTCGTCGACCTGGCCGGCCGGCTGCTGATCCCCGGTTTCCAGGACGCGCACGTCCACGCGGTCTACGGCGGGACGGAGCTCGCCGAGTGCGACCTCAGCGAGACGGTCGGGGTGAGCGACTACCTTCGGCGCGTCGCCGAGTTCGCCGCCGCCCACCCCGACCGGTCCTGGATCACCGGCAGCGGCTGGTCGCTGGAGAGCTTCGACGGCGGGCTGCCGACCCGGCAGCTGCTCGACTCGGTGGTCGCCGACCGCCCGGTGTACCTGCTCAACCGCGACCACCACGGCGCCTGGGCGAACACCCGCGCCCTGGAGCTCGCCGGACTCACCGGGGAGACCCCCGACCCCGCGGACGGCCGGATCGAGCGCGAGCCGGACGGCACCCCGAGCGGGATGCTGCAGGAGGGCGCCACCGCACTGGTCTCCCGGCACGTCCCGCCGACCAGCGCCGCCGACCGGCTGGCCGGGCTGCTCCGGGCGCAGCGCCTCCTGCACTCGCTCGGCATCACCGGCTGGCAGGACGCCCTGCTCGGCGAGTTCAACGGCCAGCCGGACCCGTCCGACGCCTACCTCGCGGCCGCCCGGGCCGGCACGCTGACCGCCCGGGTCATCGGGGCACTCTGGTGGGACCGCGCCCGGGGGGCCGAGCAGATCCCCGAACTCATCGCCCGCAGGGAGGAGTTGAACGCGGGCAGGTTCCGGGCCGGCGCGGTGAAGATCATGCAGGACGGGATCGCCGAGAACTTCACGGCCGCGCTCTCCAGCCCCTACCTGGACGGCTGCGGCTGCGCCACCGCCAACAGCGGTCTCAGCTTCGTGGACCCGGACGCGCTGCGCGGCTTCGTCACCGAGCTGGACGCGCTCGACTTCCAGGTGCACTTCCACGCGCTCGGCGACCGCGCGGTGCGCGAGGCGCTGGACGCCGTCGAGGCCGCGCGCGCCGCGAACGGCCACCGCGGCACCCGGCACCACCTGGCCCACCTCCAGGTCGTCCACCCGGGCGATCTGCCGCGCTTCGCCCGGCTCGGCGCGATCGCCAACATCCAGCCGCTCTGGGCCGCCCACGAGCCGCAGATGGACGAGCTCACCATCCCCTTCCTCGGTCCGGAACGGGCCGCCTGGCAGTACCCGTTCGGCGACCTGCTGCGCGCCGGGGCCACCCTCGCGGCGGGCAGCGACTGGCCGGTCAGCAGCCCCGACCCGCTCGCCGGCATCCACGTGGCCGTCAACCGCATGGAGCCCGAGGCGACCGACGGCCGGGTGTTCCTGCCCGAGCAGCGGCTGGACCTGGCCACCGCCATCGCCGCCTACACGGCCGGCTCGGCCCATGTGAACGGCTTCGACGACGCGGGCAGCCTGCGGGCCGGCCACCTCGCCGACCTGGTGGTGCTCGACCGCGACGTCTTCGCCGCCCCGGCGGCGGAGATCGCGTCGGCCGGGGTCGAGCAGACCTACGTGGGCGGACGGCTGGTGTACTCCGCCGTCTGATGCCGGGGCACGGTGATCCGTACCGCTGCCTCCCCGGGCCACCAGGGCCCCGCCGCCGGTCACTCCGGCGGCGGGGCCCTGGCCCGTCCCGCGATCCGGCCCGTCCCGCGATTCGGTCGGCCCGCGATCCGGTCGGGCCCACGATTCGGTCGGCCCACGATCCGGTCGGGGCCTGCGGCCAAACGGTGGTCCTCCCGGCCGCCGGGTGTCCGGGCGGGCACGGGGTGGAATGCGTGGGCGCATGAACGCCACCGACACCGTGCCGACCAGCAGCGATATCGCGCTGACGGTCAACGACCGGCCGCACACCCTGACCGTGGACCACCGGGCCACCCTGTTGGACGTCCTGCGTGAACAGCTCGGCCTGACCGGGGCCAAGAAGGGCTGCGACCACGGTCAGTGCGGCGCCTGCACCGTGCTGGTGGAGGGGCGGCGGGTCAACAGCTGCCTGCTGCCGGCCGTCGCCCAGGACGGCGCCGCCGTCACCACCGTGGAGGGGCTGGCCGGGCCGGACGGGCCGCACCCGCTGCAGCGCGCGTTCGTCGAGCAGGACGCCTTCCAGTGCGGCTTCTGCACACCGGGCCAGCTCTGCTCGGCGGTCGGCCTGCTGGCGGAGCTCGCCGCCGCGGGCACCGGCACCGGCGCCCCAGGCGGTGCCCCGGGCCTCGACCCGACCGGTGAGGCAGCCCACGAGGCGACCGGCAGGACGGCCGACGAGGCGGCGATCCGCGAACTGCTCAGCGGCAACATCTGCCGCTGCGGGGCGTACGGCGGAATCGTCCGGGCCGTCCGCCAGGTGCAGGGCGGCCGGGCGGGGGCCGCCGGATGAGGCCGCTCGGCTACACCAGGGCCACCGACGTGGCGTCCGCCGTCGCACTCCTGGCCACCGCGCCGGACGCCCGGGCACTGGCCGGCGGGACCAACCTGGTCGACCTGATGAAGCTGGGCGTCGAGCGGCCGGCCCTGCTGGTGGACATCGCCCGCCTGCCGCTCGACCGGATCGAGGTCACACCCGCGGGCGGCCTGCGGATCGGCGCGACCGTCCGCAACAGCGACCTCGCCGCCCACCCGCTGGTCCGCGACCGCTATCCGGTGCTCTCCCAGGCGGTGCTCGCCGGAGCCAGCGGCCAGCTCCGCAACGTCGCCACCACCGGCGGCAACCTGCTCCAGCGCACCCGCTGCCTGTACTTCCAGGACGTCACCAAGCCGTGCAACAAGCGGCAGCCGGGCTCCGGCTGCCCCGCCCGCACCGGCGTCCACCGGGACCTGGCCGTACTGGGCACCTCCGAGCACTGCGTCGCCACGCACCCGTCCGACCTCGCGGTGGCACTCGTGGCACTGGACGCCGTCCTGCACCTGACCGGTCCGGACGGGGACCGCACGCTGCCGCTCACCTCCTTCCACCGGCTGCCCGGCGACACCCCCGACCTCGACACCGAGCTGGCTCCCGCCGAACTGATCACCGCCGTCGAGCTGCCCCCGCCGCCGACCGCCGTCCGGTCGGTCTACCGCAAGGTCCGCGAACGCGCCTCCTTCGCCTTCGCCACCGCCTCGCTCGCCGCCCTGCTGGAGGTGCGGGACGGCCGGGTCGAGACGGTCCGGCTCGCCTTCGGGGCGCTGGCCCCCAAACCGTGGCGGGCCCTGACCGCCGAGGCCGCGCTGCGCGGCGGACCGGCCGACGAGGAGGCGTTCGGCCTCGCGCTGGACGCCGAACTGGCCGCCGCCCGGCCACTGCGCGACAACGCGTTCAAGCTGCCGCTGGCCCGCCGGCTGGCGGTGCGCGAGCTGGTCCGGCTCACCGACGCCCAGGAGTCCCGATGAGCACCGACCCCGTGACCGCTACCGGTACCGCTGCCGGCACCGGCCCTGGCACCGGGCCGAGCAGTGATCGCACCACCGACCTCGCCGCCGGCCTCGCTGCCGACCTCGCCGCCGCCCCGGTGCGGCTGGAGGCCTGGGAGAAGGTCACCGGCGCCGCCCGCTACGCCGGTGACCACCTCCCCGAGGGGCTGGCCCACGCCTGGCCCGTGCCGGCCACCATCGCCCGCGGCGACATCACCGCCGTCCGCGTCGAGGCCGCCCTGGCGGTCCCCGGCGTCCTCGCGGTGCTCACCCACCGCAACGCCCCCGCACTCCGCGTCCCCGAAGGCGGCGACCCGACGCTGGCCGTACTGCAGTCCCCCCGGATCGCGCACCGCGGCCAGGTCGCCGCCCTGGTGGTGGCCCGGACACCGCAGGACGCCCGGGCCGGTGCCGAAGCGGTCGAGATCGCCTACGCCGCCGAGCCGCACGACGTCGTCCTGACCGACGACCACCCCGGCCTGTACACGCCCGAGCTGGCCAACGGCGGCCACCCGGCCGTCCGCGAGCGCGGCGACTTCGACACCGCGTACCGCCGGGCCGTCGTCCGGATCGACCGGACCTACCGGGTCGGCCCGCTGCACAACCACCCGATGGAACCGCACACCGCGACCGCGCAGTGGGCGGACGGGCGGCTGACCGTGCACGACTCCAGCCAGGGCACCACCACCGTCCAGGAGACCCTGGCCGCGCTCTTCGGCCTCGCCGTCGCCGACGTCCTGGTGGTCAGCGAGCACGTCGGCGGCGGCTTCGGCAGCAAGGGCACCGCCCGCCCGCACGTCGTCCTGGCCGCGATGGCCGCCCGCGAGACCGGCCTGCCCGTACGGCTCGCGCTCCCCCGGTCGCAGCTGCCGGCCCTCACCGGACACCGGGCGCCGACCGTGCACCGGGTCCGGCTCGGAGCCGCCGCCGGCGGCGAACTCGTCGCCCTGGCCCACGAGGTGACCACCCGTTCCTCGACCCTCCGGGAGTTCGTCGAGCAGGCCGCGGTGCCCGCCCGCGTCATGTACGCCTCGCCGCACAGCCGCACCACCCACCGGGTGGTGCGCCAGGACGTGCCGACCCCGTCCTGGATGCGGGCCCCCGGCGAGGCCCCGGGCATGTTCGCGCTGGAGTGCGCGATGGACGAACTCGCCGAGGCCTGCGGCATCGACCCGGTCGAGCTGCGGGTCCGCAACGAGCCGCCCGCCGAACCGGACAGCGGCCGCCCGTTCAGCAGCCGCCACCTGGTGGAGTGCCTGCGCGAGGGCGCCCGCCGCTTCGACTGGCGGCGCCACCGCGCCCGGGGCGCGGGCCGGGAGGGCCGCTGGCTGCTCGGCAGCGGGGTCGCCGCCTCGACCTACCCCGCCCTCGTCGGCCCGTCCACCGCCGAGGTGCTCGCCCGCCCCGACGGCACGTTCCTGCTACGCACCAACGCCACCGACATCGGCACCGGCGCCCGGACCGTGCTGGCGCAGGTCGCCGCCGAGGCGCTGGCCGTGCCGATCGAGCGGGTCGCCGTCGAGATCGGGCGCAGCGACCTGCCGCGGGCTCCCCTGGCGGGTGGCTCGGCCGGGACGGCCTCCTGGGGCTGGGCGGTGCACGAGGCCTGCACCGGGCTGCGGGCCGAGCTGGCCGCCCGGGGCGGCGCTGCGCTCCCTCCCGAGGGGCTGCGCCACCGGGCGGACACCGCCGAGGCCGTCCGGTCCGGGCGGGAGTTCGCCCGGCACGCGTTCGGCGCCCAGTTCGCCGAGGTGGCGGTGGACGCGGACACCGGGGAGGTGCGGGTCCGCCGGCTGCTCGGGGTGTTCGCGGCCGGCCGGATCCTCAACGCCCGCACCGCACGGTCGCAGCTCACCGGCGGGATGATCATGGGCCTCTCCATGGCACTGCTCGAACACAGCACCCTGGACCCGGAGTTCGGGGATCACGCGGAACGCGACCTCGCCTCCTATCACGTGGCCGTCCATGCGGACGTGCCCTCCGTGGAGGCGTACTGGATCGAGGAGCACGACACCCGGCTGAACCCCATGGGTGCCAAGGGGATCGGCGAGATCGGCATCGTCGGCACCGCCGCCGCCGTCGCCAACGCCGTCCACCACGCCACCGGCGTACGGGTGCGCGAGCTTCCGGTGCGCCCGGAGTCCCTGCTGGCGCAACTGCCCGTCCCGGGTGGACTTTGTCGCACCATCAACTCTTGACTGCCATGTACTTTGCGATGCAAAGTTAACCCGGGCGCCGGGGAGCGCCCGTCTTCTCGGCGCCGCTCCGGGCGCCGTTCGGGGCGGTGTCGGGGGCTCCGCCCCGGACACCGCTCCGGACGGCACCCCGGGCGCGGCAGGCAAGGGGTGGGTCATGGGAACGTCCGACACCAGCATCACGACAGGGCCCGGCGGCCAGGCCGGGCCGGCCCAACTGCTGGCCGCCGCGGAGGGGTTCCGCACGCGGGCCCGCACCCGGCTCGGAGGTTCGGGGGTGCCCCTGCTGGCCTTCGGCCTACTGGGGCTGGCGGCCGTGCCCTTCGCCCACCAGGCGTTCAACTTCGGGGCCAACGGACGCAGCATCGCGTCGTACCCGGCCTTCGCCTATGCCGAACTGACCGGCCTCTGCGTCCCGCACGCACCGAACGCCCCCTGCCTGGAGGGCGAGTTCGACGGGGCGACGCTGCGCTTCGTCGCCTGGGGGATCTGGTTCGCGGTGCTTCCGCTGGCCTGGCTCGTCCTCGCCCGCTGGTACCGGCTGCGCGGTGAGGAGCGGGGTATCGTGCCCCGCCGCACCGCCTGGATCGGTGCCGCCTTCGGCGCCGCCGCCGTGATCGTCGTGGCGCTGCTCGCCCTGCTCTACCTGCGGGACCAGCCGTTCGAGGTCACCCTGCTGGAGAACTCCTACGCCTCCCCGTGGTACGCGGTGGGCATCGGGCTGCTCGCGCTCGGCCTGGTCGAGCGCAGCCCGATCGTCATGGGCGCGGCGCTCGCCCACACCGCACTGCTCTCGGCCTACCTCGGGGCCTCCTGGGACAGCGGCTGGATTCCGTGGCTCCGGTCGGACGACACCGGGTGGACGGCCGGCCCGCAGCTGAAGGCGTTCCTGCTCGCCGCGGTCCTCCTGTCCGCCGGACTGGCCGAGCTGGCGGCCGCCCGCCGCCGGGCGGCGGCGCGCCCCGGCGCGTCGAGTACGGTCGGCGCATGAACGCAGTGGACGCGCCCGAGGACCGGGGCGGCGCAGAGGACGAGGACGGGAGCGAGGGGCGGCACCCGACCCAGGAGCTGGACGACACCGTCCACCAGCGGGTGCGGCTCGGGGTCCTGACCATCGCCCGGGAGGCCGACCGCGTCGAGTTCGGCTTCCTGAAGGGGCAGCTCGGCGTCACCGACGGCAACCTCTCCCGCCATCTGAAGGTGCTGGAGGACTCGGGCCTGATCACCGTCGCCAAGGGCTACGCCGGCCGCCGCCCGCGGACCTGGGTCACCCTCACCACACCGGGCGCCCAGGCTCTGGACCGGGAGCTGCGGGCACTGCGCGAGCTCGTCCAGCGACTGGACTCCTACCAGCCGTGGCCGGTCCCGCCCGAGGTGTGACGGTAGGTCGGGTGGCCGCCCCGGCTCGACCGGCGCCGGACGCCCGGGACCGCCCACCCACCCGACCGCCCGCCGGGGACGGCGCCCTCGGAGCTTCGTACACCCCCCGTTACTGGGCCGAACGCGGGGAATTCGCGGAGTAAATCCGATGGCCGTGGTCTGTTGATCGTTAAGTGGCTTTTGTCCGGGTTATTCCTGGTCGCGCACGTGTGTTGACGCGTGGTCGCGAGAGGAGGCGCCGGTGCGCCCGGTGAGGTCGTTGCTGGACGGTCGGGCCTCGATGGCCGTACGGGGTGTGCTCGCCCTGCTCTGCCTGGTGCCGCAGGGGGGTCTGGCACTCGCCGCGTCGCAGCACGCGCCGCAGGCGCTTCCGGCGCTGGTCGATCGGGACCGCGCCCAGGTCGCCTGCACGCCCACCGGGGCCAACACCAACTGCGTCCGCTTCACGTACAGCGGCGGCGACCAGGCCTTCACCGTGCCCGCCGGCGTCACCAGCGTCTACGCCCGGATCTTCGGCGCCGGCGGTGCGGGCGCGCCACAGGGCTACTACACCGGCCAGTACGGGGGCGGTGGCGGCGGCTACACCACCGGCACCCTCGCGGTGACGCCCGGTCAGAACCTGACCGTCACCGCCGGGCAGGGCGGCGTCCTCAACAGCACCACCGCGACCTACGGCGGTGGCGGCGCCGGTGGCCAGGGCAGGGACTTCCCCGCCGGCAGCGCGACCGGCGGCAGCGGCGGCGGGCTCAGCGCGGTGTGGAACGGCGCGTACGGCAGCAACCCGCTGCTGATCGCGGGCGGCGGTGGCGGGGTCTCGCCGGGCGCGGACTCGGGTACCCCGGCAGCCGGCGGCGGCGGCGGGACCAACGGCGGCCAGGACAACCAGCCCACCCAGTCCGGCCGGGGCGGCACCCAGACCGCCGGCGGCGCCGCAGCCACCCAGACCACCTGCGCGGCCGCGACGGCCGGCAGCCAGTACCTGGGCGGGCGGGGCGCCAACAGCAGCGGCTACGAAGGCGGTGGCGGCGGCGGTGGCGGCTACTTCGGCGGCGGTGGCGGCGCCTGCCAGCGCTCCGGCACCCTGGAGGCCAACGGCATGGGCGGCGGCGGCTCCGGCTGGACCAAGGGCGCCGGCGTGTCCACCGCCCAGACCGCCAACGGCACCAACAGCACCGGCAACGGCCAGGGCGGCGTCTCGGGCGGCCGCGGCGACGCGCAGTACGCGAGCGGCATCGGCGACGGCGGCGGCTACAGCAACGGCGGCAACGGCGAGGTCGTCCTGGAGTGGCAGACCAGGGTCGGCCTGTCCGTCACCAAGACCGCGGACAAGGCCAAGTACGTCCCCGGCCAACCGCTGACCTACACGATCACCGTCCGCAACGCCGGCCCCGCACCCGCCACCAACGCGGCGGTCCGCGACGCGCTGCCGTCCGCGCTCACCCGCTTCACCTGGAGCTGCACCGCCGCCTCGGCGAGCAGCGCCTGCGGCGCGGCGAGCGGTTCGGGCAGCCCGGACACCACCGCCACCATCGCGGCCGGCGACAGCGTCACGTACACCGTCACCGGCACCGTGCCGGCCTCCACCACCGGCACGCTCTCCAACACCGCCACCGTCACCCGCCCGTCCGCCAGCACGGACCCGAACTGCGGCCCGACCTGCTCCAGCACGGTCGACACACCCTCGCAGCCCACCACCGGACTGTCCGTCACCAAGACGCCGGACAAAAACCCGTACGTGCCCGGCCAGCCACTGACCTACACGATCGTGGTGAAGAACGACGGCCCCTCCGACGCGACCGGGGTCGGCGTCCAGGACACGCTTCCCGCCGCCATCCGGAACTTCACCTGGACCTGCAAGGCCGGGGCCGGCAGCAGCTGCGGCGCCACCGCGTCCGGCACCGGCAACATCACCACCACGGTCGACATCCCGGCCGGCAGCCAGGTCACCTACACGCTGACCGGCACGGTCCCCGCCGACGCCACCGGCTCACTGGACAACCGGGCCACCGTCACCCCGCCCGCCGGCGCGACCGACCCCGCCTGCACGCCGAACTGCACCAGCACCGCGAACCCGATCCCCCCGGGCGGGCAGGCGAGCCTGGCCGTCTCCAAGGCACTGCTGACGAACCCGGTGGTACCCGGACAGCAGATCCGGTGGCGGGTCACGGTCACCAACAACGGACCGTCGACCGCCCGCAACGTCGTCGTCAAGGACACCGTGCCCGCCGGCGTGACCGCCGCCTCGATGACGGCGGACACCGGTGGCGCCGCCTGCCCGATCGCCTCCGGCACCGCCACCTGCCCGGCCGTGGACATCCCGGTCGGCGGCTCGGCGTCGTGGACCCTGACGGGTACGCTCTCGCCCGACGCGACCACCACACCCGTCAACACCGCGACCGTCACCGGTGGTCCGGACCCGGCGACGCCGACCCATACGGCGGTGGCCTCGCCGACCGCGTCACCGTCGCCGCAGGCGAACCTGGCGGTGTCCAAGGCGCTGCTGACCAGCCCGGTGGTGCCCGGGCAGCAGGTCCAGTGGCGGGTCACGGTGACCAACAACGGACCCTCGCGGGCACGCGGCGTGGTCGTCAGGGACACCGTGCCCGCCGGGGTGAGCGCCGCCTCGATGAAGGCCGACGCCGACGGCGCCGCCTGCCCGATCGCCTCCGGTACCGCCACCTGCCCGGCCGTGGAGATCCCCGTCGGACAGTCACTGACCTGGACCCTCACCGGCACCCTGGACGCCAACGCGACCGCGACGCCGGTCAACACGGTGGTGGTGACCGGTGGTCCGGACCCGGCCACACCCACCCACACGGCGGTGGCCTCGCCGACCGCCTCCCCCTCGCCGCAGGCAAACCTGATCGTCTCGAAGTCACTGCTGACCAACCCGGTCGTTCCCGGGCAGCAGATCCAGTGGCGGGTCACGGTCACCAACAACGGACCCTCGCGGGCACGCGGCGTGGTCGTCAGGGACACCGTGCCCGCCGCGGTGAGCGCCGCCTCGATGAAGGCCGACGCCGACGGCGCCGCCTGCCCGATCGCCTCCGGTACCGCCACCTGCCCGGCCGTCGAGATCCCCGCCGGCGGCTCGGCGTCGTGGTCCCTGACCGGCACCCTCGACGCCAACGCCACCACCACCCCCACCAACTCGGCCGTGGTGACGGGCGGACCCGACCCGGCTACCCCGACCCACACCGCCATCGCGACCCCGACCACTTCGCCCTCCCCGACCACGAACCTGACCGTCTCCAAGGTCCTCCTCACCAACCCGGTCATCCCTGGACGGCAGATTCAGTGGCGGGTCACGGTCACCAACAACGGACCCTCCCGGGCACGCAACGTGGTCGTCACCGACACCGTGCCCACCGGTGTCCTCAACGCCACCATGGCCGCCGACGCCGACGGCACCCCCTGCCCGATCACCTCCGGCACCGCCACCTGCCCGGCCGCCGAGATCCCAGCGGGCGGCTCGGCGTCATGGACCCTGACCGGCACCCTCGACACCAACGCCACCACCACCCCCACCAACACGGCCATCGTGACCGGCGGCCCCGACCCGGCGACCCCGACCCACACGGCGGTGGCCTCGCCAACCACCTCCCCTTCCCCGACCGCGAACCTGACCGTGTCCAAGGCACTGCTCACCAACCCGGTCATCCCCGGGCAACAGATTCAGTGGCGGGTCACGGTCACCAACAACGGACCCTCGACCGCCCGCAACGTCGTCGTCACCGACACCGTCCCCAACGGAATCACGAACCCCGCAATGACCGCGGACACCAGCGGTGCCGCCTGCCCGATCAGCGGCGGCACAGCCACCTGCCCCGCCGTAGAGATCCCCGTCGGACAGTCCCTCACCTGGACCCTCACCGGAACCCTCGACCCCAACGCCACCACCACACCCACCAACACGGCCATCGTGACCGGCGGCCCCGACCCGGTCACGCCCACCCATACGGCGGTGGCCTCGCCGACCGCTTCGACCTCCCCGACCGCGAACCTGACCGTCTCCAAGACGCTGCTGACCAATCCGGTGGTGCCCGGGCAACAGATTCAGTGGCGGGTCGCGGTCACCAATAACGGACCGTCGACCGCCCGCAACGTAGTCGTGACCGACCAGATCCCGACCGGAGTCACGAACCCAACAATGACGGCCGACGCCGACGGCACCCCATGCCCGATCGCCTCCGGCGCGGCCACCTGCCCGGCCGTAGCGATCCCCGTCGGCCAGTCCCTCACCTGGACCCTCACCGGCACGCTCGACCCCAACGCCAGCACCACGCCCACCAACACGGTGATCGTGACCGGCGGCCCGGACCCGGCAACGCCCACCCACACCGCCATCGCATCGCCAACCGCCTCGACCTCCCCAGCAGCGAGCCTGACTGTCTCCAAGGTCCTCCTCACCAACCCGGTCGTCCCCGGACAGCAGATCCAATGGCGGGTCTCGGTGACCAACAACGGACCGTCGACCGCCCGCAACGTGGTCGTGACCGACCAGGTACCGGCCGGAGTAACCGGCGCCTCGATGAAGGCCGACGTCGACGGCGCCATCTGCCCGATCACCAACGGCACAGCCACCTGCCCGGCCGTCGAGATCCCCGTCGGCCAGTCACTGACATGGACTCTCACCGGCACTCTGGACGCCAACGCGACCACCACGCCCACCAACACGGCCGTCGTGACCGGCGGCCCCGACCCGGCCACACCCACCCACACCGCCATCGCATCGCCGACCACCACGCCTTCACCAACGGCGAGCCTGACGGTGTCCAAGACACTGCTCACCAACCCGGTCATCCCCGGCCAGCAAATCCAGTGGCAGGTCGCGGTCACCAACAACGGACCCTCACGAGCCAGGGACGTCGTCGTCACCGACCAGATCCCGACCGAGGTCACGAACGCCTCGATGAAGGCCGACGCGGACGGCACCACCTGCCCGATCAACAACGGCACAGCCACCTGCCCCGCCGTCGAGATCCCCGTCGGCGGCTCGGCATCGTGGACCCTGACCGGCACCCTCAACGCCAACGGGACCACCACACCCACCAACACGGCCGTCGTAACCGGCGGCCCTGACCCGGCCACCCCCACCCACACCGCCATCGCCTCACCGACCACCACGCCCTCGCCGCAAGCGAGCCTGACAGCGTCGAAGGTGCTGCTCACCAGCCCGGCCATCCCCGGCCAACAGATCCAATGGCAGATCGCCGTAACCAACAACGGACCGTCGACCGCCCGCAACGTGGTCATCACCGACCAGGTACCGGCCGGAGTAACCGGCGCCTCGATGAAGGCCGACGCGGACGGCACCACCTGCCCGATCAACAACGGCACAGCCACCTGCCCCGCCGTCGAGATCCCCGTCGGCCAGTCACTGACCTGGACGCTCACCGGCACTCTCGATGCCAACGCGACCACCACACCCGCCAACACGGCCGTCGTGACCGGCGGACCCGACCCGGCCACCCCCACCCACACCGCCATCGCCTCACCGACCACCACGCCTTCACCAACGGCGAGCCTGACCGTCTCCAAGGTCCTTCTCACCAACCCGGTCGTCCCCGGACAGCAGATCCAATGGCGGGTCGCCGTGACGAACAACGGGCCCAGCCTCGCGCGGAATGTCGTTGTGACAGACACCATCCCCACCGGCCTGCTGAACGCGAGCATGAGAGCGGACTCCGACGGCGTCTCCTGCCCTGTCAGCAATGGCACAGCCACCTGCCCAGCGGTGGAGATCCCCGTCGGGCAGTCGCCGACCTGGACACTTACCGGCACCCTCGACCCCAACGCCACCGCCACACCGACCAACACGGCCGTCGTGACCGGCGGCCCTGACCCAACGACGCCCACCCACACCGCCGTCGCCTCACCGACCACCACGCCCTTGCCGCAGGCGAGCCTGACAGCGTCGAAGGTGCTGCTCACCGACCCGGTGGTGCCCGGGCAGCAGATTCAGTGGCGGGTCTCGGTGACCAACAACGGACCGTCGACCGCCCGCAACGTGGTCGTGACCGACCAGATCCCGACCGGAGTAACCGGCGCCTCAATGAAGGCCGACGTCGACGGCGCCATCTGCCCGATCGCCTCCGGCACGGCCACCTGCCCGGCCGTCGAGATCCCCGTCGGCCAGTCGCTGACCTGGACGCTTACCGGCACTCTCGATGCCAATGCGACCGCCACACCCACCAACACGGCCGTCGTGACTGGCGGACCCGACCCGGCCACACCCACCCACACCGCCGTCGCGACCCCGACCACCACGCCCTCGCCGCAAGCGAGCCTGACCGTCTCCAAGGTCCTCCTCACCAACCCGGCCATCCCCGGCCAGCAGATCCAGTGGCAGGTCGCGGTCACCAACAACGGACCCTCGCGGGCCAGGGACGTGGTGGTGTCCGACCAGATCCCGACCGGGGTCACGAACGCCTCGATGAGGGCCGACGCGGACGGCACCACCTGCCCGATCAACAACGGCACAGCCACCTGCCCAGCGGTGGAGATCCCCGTCGGCCAGTCACTGACCTGGACGCTCACCGGCACTCTGGACGCCAACGCCACCGCCACGCCCACCAACACGGCCGTCGTGACCGGCGGACCCGACCCAACGACGCCCACCCACACCGCCATCGCGAGCCCGACCACCACGCCTTCACCAACGGCGAGCCTGACGGTGTCCAAGACACTGCTCACCAACCCGGTGGTGCCCGGGCAGCAGATCCAGTGGCGGGTCGCGGTCACCAACAACGGGCCGTCCCGGGCACGCAACGTGGTCGTCACCGACACCGTCCCCACCGGTGTCCTCAACGCCACCATGGCCGCCGACGCCGACGGCACCCCCTGCCCGATCGCCTCCGGCACGGCAACCTGCCCCGCGATCGAGCTGGCAGTCGGCCAGTCGGCGGCCTACACCCTCACCGGCACGCTGGCCTCCGACGCGACCGCGACGCCGGCCAACACCGCGACCGTCACCGGCGGACCCGACCCGGCAACACCCACCCACACCGCCGTCGCGACCCCGACCACCTCGCCCTCGCCGCAGGCGAGCCTGACGGTGTCGAAGATCCTGCTGACCGACCCGGTGGTACCGGGCGCCCCCATCCGGTGGCGGGTGACGGTCACCAACAACGGCCCGTCACGGGCCAGGGACGTGGTGGTGAGCGACCCGGTCCCGACCGGGGTCACGAACGCCACCATGGCGGCCGACGCCAACGGCACCCCCTGCCCGATCGCCTCCGGCACCGCCACCTGCCCCGCGATCGAACTGGCAGTCGGCGAGTCGGCGGCGTACACCTTGGTCGGCACGTTCAGCTCCGATGCGACCACCACGCCGACCAACACGGTGTTCGTGACCGGCGGCCCCGACCCGGCCACACCCACCCACACCGCCATCGCGACCCCGACCGCCACGCCGGACCCACGCGCCGATCTCGCGATCTCCAAGGTGCTGCTGACCAACCCGGTCGTCCCCGGGCAGCAGATCCAGTGGCGACTCACCGTCACGGACAACGGTCCGTCCCGTGCCCGCGACGTGGTCGTCACCGACACCGTCCCCGGCGGCGTCCTGAACGCCGTCATGACGGCCGACGCCGACGGCACCCCCTGCCCGATCGCCTCCGGCACCGCCACCTGCCCGGCGATCGAACTCCCGGCCGGCGGTTCGGCCTCCTACACCCTCACCGGCACCCTCGACGCCGGTGCCACCGGCGCTCCGGTGAACGTCGCCGCCGTGACCGGCGGCCCCGACCCGAATCCGACCGACAACACCGCGACCGCGAGCCCCTCGGATCCGGTCCAGCCGCAGGCGAACCTGACGGTGTCGAAGGTCCTGCTCACGGACCCGGTCGTGCCCGGCCGGCAGATCCAGTGGCAGGTCGCCGTCACCAACCGGGGGCCCTCGACCGCTCGCAACGTGGTGGTCAGCGACCGGATCCCCGCCCAGGTGGTGGGTGCCGCGATGACCGTGGATGCCACCGGCGCCTCCTGCCCGGTCGCGAACGGGACGGCGACGTGTCCGGCGGTGGAGATCGCGGTCGGAGTGACCGCGACCTTCACCCTGACCGGCACGCTCGCCCAGGACGCCACCGCGGTGCCCGCCAACACCGCCGTCGTCACCGGCGGACCCGACCCGGCCACCCCCACCCACACCGCCGTTGCCAGCCCCACCGGCACCGTGACCCCGCAGGCGAGCCTGACCGTCTCGAAGATCCTGGTGACCGATCCGGTGGTGCCGGGCCGGCCGGTCCAGTGGCGGGTGACGGTCACCAACCACGGCCCCTCCCGCGCCCGGAACGTGGTCGTCACCGACCGCATCCCGGCCGGGGTGTCGAGCCCGGCCATGGCCTCGGAGACCGACGGGACACCGTGCCCGATCAGCGGCGGCGTCGCGACCTGCCCGGCCGTCGAGCTGGAGGTCGGCCAGGCGCACGGCTACAGCGTCACCGGAGTCCTCGATCCCGACGCCACGGTGACGCCGACCAACCAGGCCACCGTCACCGGCGGGCCGGACCCGGCCACGCCCACCCACACCGCCGTTGCCTCGCCGACGTCCACGCTCTCGCCGCAGGCCGGCCTGACGGTGTCCAAGGTGCTACTGACGAACCCGGTGGTGCCGGGCCGGCAGATCCAGTGGCGGGTGGCGGTCACCAACCACGGCCCCTCCCGCGCGCGGGACGTCGTCGTCACCGACCGCATCCCGGCCGGTGTCGGCAACCCCGTGATGGCCGCCGACGCGGACGGCACCCGCTGCCCGGTCACCGACGGCGTCGCGACCTGCCCGGCCGTCGAGATCCCTGCCGGAGCCACGCTGAGCTGGACCGTCACCGGCACGCTCGACCCGGCGGCCACCGCCACCCCGGCCAACACCGCCGTCGTGACCGGCGGTCCGGATCCGGCCACTCCCACGCACACCGCGGTGGCCTCACCCTCCGGCTCACCGTCGGGAGAGGCGCGGCTGACGGTCTCCAAGGTGCTGCTGACCTCGCCGGTCGTGGCCGGCCTGCCGATCGCCTGGCGGGTCGCCGTGACCAACGAGGGACCCTCGCGCGCCCGGGACGTCGTGGTCACCGACCGCCTGCCCCAGCAGGTCGAGCACCCCGTGATGACCGCCGACGCCGACGGCACCCGCTGTCCGGACAACGACGGTGTCGCGACCTGCCCGGCCGTCGGGATCCCGGCCGGAACCACACTCACCTGGACCGTCACGGGGACCCTCTCCCCGGACGCCACCGAGGTGCCGGTCAACACCGCCGTCGTCACCGGCGGGCCGGATCCGGCCACACCCACGCACACCGCGGTGGCAACCCCGACCGAGCCGATCACCGTCCGGCACGACCTGCGGCTGGACAAGCGGGTCACCCCGACCAACCCCGGCCCGGGAGACACCGTCACCTACACCGTCACCGCCAGGAACCTGTCCGCCGGCACCCACCACGGCGCCGTCGTGGTGGACGACTTCACCGGCGTGCTGGGCGCGGCCTCCTACAACGACGACGCCCGGGCCAGCGCGGGCCAGGTCACCTACAGCCGGCCGAGCCTGACCTGGACGTTCGACCTCCGCCCCGGAGCCACCGGCACCCTCACCTACACCTTCACCGTCCAGGCCGACGCGGGCGGCAAGCACCTCGACAACCGGATCACCGCACTCGGCGACGGCAGCAACTGCTCTGCCCCGTCGACCCGTTCGGTGCGCGTCGGACAGGCCGCCGCATCCGCCGACGACGACGGCTGCACCACCAGCACCACCGTCAACCCGCCCAAGCCGTCACCCAGTCCTTCTCCCAAGCCCTCGCCTCACCCCTCGCCCCACCCCTCGCCCAAGCCGTCGCCCAGCCCCACCGGCGGCCCGTTGCCGCACACCGGATCGACGGCCCTGCCGCTGGCCGGTCTGACGGCCCTGCTGCTGCTCGCTTCGGGCGGCGTGCTGGTGGCGCTCCGCCGGGGCCGCCACTGACCGCCACCGGACCTGCTCCGGCGGCTCCGGATGCGCCCGCGGGTCGGGTTTCCCCCGACTCCGGGCGCGTCCGGCCGGTACGTGGGCGCGCGCTCCTGGCGCTGGTCGGGTGACCGGCAGGGCCGTCGAGGTCCGACTTCCGGTGCGCCCGGCCGCCGAAATGCCACCATCTGTCCGTAACCGGCACCATGAGGCCGATTTCACCCCTGAGAGGACCTCGCATGCCCCGTCGCACGCCCCGGCCGCCCGCCCTGCTCGCGGCCCTGGCCCTCGCCCTCGTACCGCTGACGGGCTGCGCCGGCCCGGGCGGCGACAGCGGGACTCCGGCGGCAGCCGCGCCCCCGCCGCCGGAGAAGGCCTTCGGCCCGAGCTGCTCCGCCCTGCCCGCCGACGGCCCCGGCAGCCTGGGCGCGATGGGCGGCGTCCCGGTGCTGTCCGCGATCGACCAGACCAAGGACCTGACCGCGATGTCCGCGCTGATCAAGACGGCGAAGGCCAAGGACCTCTTCGACTCGATGGACAACGTCACCGTCTTCACCCCGAACGACGCGGCCTTCGCCAAGCTGCCGGAGGAGCAGCGGAAGGCGCTCGGCACCCAGTCGGGCGCGAGCGACCTGTTGCGCCGGCTGATCGTGGTCCGCGACCTGCGCAAGGCCGACCTGGCGGACAAGTCGTACACCTCGCTGCAGGGCGCGGTGCTCAAGGCCACCGGCGGCGGTGACGACTACCGGATCGGCGGCGCGCAGGTGGTGTGCGGCAGCATCCGGACGGCGAACGCGCGGCTGGCGGTGCTGGACCAGGTGCCCGCGTCCGGCTGAGCGCGGCCTGCGGTGCGTGGTGGCGGCGGTGAGGGGTGGCGACCGGGCGCGGTCGGAGGCGGTGTCCGACGACCGCGCCCGGTCGGGCGGGCGGGCGCGTCGCGGTCGTGGCCTGGTCCCTCCGGGCGGGTCACGGGTTCCGGTACCGCGGTGGCGGTGGCTCGGGGTGCCGGGCGGCCCGTCAGGGCACCGGGTGGACGACGAGCCGGTTCTGCTCACCGTCGAAGGTGTCGGCGAGCGCCCGGGCTTCCGGGCGGTTCCCCGCGAAGAGGCCCCGCCCGTCGACGTGCACGACCAGGAGGTCGTGACTGTCGATCACTTCCGAGATGCCGCGGGACCCGATCGTGTCGGCCCACGCGTCCAGGTTCCGGCCGAACCACGTCGGCAGCCCGCACGGCCCGGTGACCGCATCCCAGAAGTCGTCGAGTGACCCGACCGGCCGGCCGCGGAGGTCGACGACCAACTCGCTGTTCGTCATCGCAGCAGACTAGCGAATTCAGGGCCGCGTCAACCGGGCGGGATTCAGTCGAGGCCGCGGCCTCGGCGCAGCCGGGTGGAGATCGTGTCGGGGTCGATGATCGGGGCCGGGTAGTCGGGGGGCGTGCGGTCCAGGCGCCAGGGGCGGTGGACGGTGCGGCCCGGGAGGTCGGCGACTTCGGGGACCCAGCGGCGGACGTAGGCGCCGTCCGGGTCGAGCCGGTCGGCCTGGGTGAGCGGGTTGAGCACCCGGTTCGGCCGGGTGTCGGTGCCGGTGCCGGCCACCCACTGCCAGTTCAGCTGGTTGTTGGCCAGGTCGCCGTCGACCAGCAGGTGCAGGAAGTGGCGGGCGCCGATCCGCCAGTCCTTGTACAGCGACTTGGCGAGGAAGGAGGCCGTCACCAGCCGGGCGCGGTTGTGCATCCAGCCCTCGTGGGCGAGTTGGCGCATGCCCGCGTCCACCAGCGGGAAGCCGGTGCGGCCCTGGCGCCAGGCCTCGCACTCCTCGTCGTCCGCCGGTCCGGCCGGCGGTTCGCCCTCGTCCGCGGCGGACCGCGGGGGCAGCGGTGGGGTGGGCGCCGCGGCCGGGGACCAGTGGTCGCCGCGCGGGCGGTAGTCGTGGTGCGCCGCCTCCGGGCGGGCGGCGAGCACCTGGTGGTGGAAGTCCCGCCAGGCCAGCTGTCGGACGAACGCCTCCGCGCCGCTGCCGCCGTGCCGCTCGGCGGAGGCGACCAGTTCGGCGGCGGAGAGGCAGCCGAAGTGCAGGTACGGGGAGAGGCGTGATGTGCCGTCCGCGGCGAGGTCGTCGTGGAGTTCGTCGTACTGGTCGAGGGCGTAGCCCTTCCAGAGCCGGCGGCCGATTCGCTCGCCTCCCCTGGGCAGTGCCGGGGAGTCGGGGACTGCGGTGGGGACGGGTTCGCCGGCGATGCCCTCGGGTGTGCGCAGCGCCCGGGGGGCGCGCTGGACGGTCCGGCGCGGGGCCTGCTGCCAGGCGCGGAAGTACGGGGTGAAGACGGCGTAGTGGTCCTTGCCGGCGGGGGTGACGGCGCCGGGCACCGCGACGGTGAGCGAGCCGTCGTGGACGTGCAGGCGGGCGCCGAGGAGTTCGCGCAGGGCCTGCTCGCGGCGGTGGGCGAAGGCGCTCACGCCGGCCGCGACGTGGACCGAGACGGCGTCGACCTCGGCGGCCAGCCGGGCGGTGGTGGCGGCGGCCGGGCCGGCGCGGAGGATCAGCCGGCCGCCGAGGGCGCGCAGTGCGGTGTCCAGGTCGGTGAGGCAGTCGGCGAGGAAGGCGGCCCGGTTGGGCGGGGCGAAGCCGGTGGCGGCGAGGTCCGGGTCGAGGACGAAGAGCGGTACGACCTGGTCGGCGGCGTCGGTGGCGGCCCTGAGCACGGGGTTGTCGTGCAGGCGCAGGTCCTGGGTGAGCAGGGCGATGGCAACGGTCATCAGTGGTGGTCCGGTGGTTGTGGGTGGCGGCTCTGGAGGGTCGGCAGTGGCGGTCGGTGGCCGGTGGAAGGGGTGAGCCTCCCATCCCGGGCCGCCGCGCGGGTGTGCGGCGCGCCGGGTCGGCGCGCGGGTGTGCGGCGCGCCGGGTCGGCGCGTGGCCGCCGGTGCGGTCCGGGGGTGTTCGGAGCTGTGGCCCGGGTGGATGGGTGTGGTGGAGGGCGCGGGGGGGCGGGTGCGCCGACACAAGGGGTGCGCTCCCGCCCCGTGCCCGCCTCGGTGCCTCCCACAGCGCCGGGCGGCGGACACCGACGTTTCGGAGGCCGAGGGCGCGCAGATGCCCGGCGCGACGCGGGTTCACCCGAATGGCCCTGCGGAGGCGGGGCGAGGGGGCGGGCGGCGCGCGGGGCCGGGCGGGGCCCGGTCCGGTGTCGTCAGCGCCGGGCGAGCCTGCGCTCGCCTCCGGAGCCCACGGCGTAGTCGAGGGCGTAGTGGGCGAACACCGCCGGTTCGTCCTCGGCGGGGAGGACGTCGTCGGTGCCGATCGACGGTGCCTGTTTGACCTGTCCCTTGGGGAAGGGCACCTTCACGTAGCCGGGCCCGACCACCGCGCCGTCGATCGGTACGAACACCAGGCGGTGCTGGAAGGGCAGGCCGACCGTGACGGTGGCGAAGAACGGCTCGTCGCTGGCGGTCTCCACGTAGACGGCCTCCAGCGCGCCGATCCGGTGGCCCTTCTCGTCGACCACGGACTGGCCCCGCCACTCCCTGATGTCAGCGGAAGCGATCACCGCGACCTCCCTGTGTCCGGCTGTCGTATCCATGAGTGCCGCGTCCACACGTGCCCCGTCCACACGTGCCGCGAGCATCTCCATCCTGCGACCGGCGGGCCCGGCCCGCGCGATGGGCCTCATTCACCGGATCGGGTGAAAGCGGAAAAATCGCGTGCGCACAGTGCGATCGAACGCCTACCTTGAGTCACCCGAACACGCATCCGGGCCGATAGGGAGGGCCGCCCATGTCATCACCCAGGTCAGCACCGCCGCACGGTGTCCACGCCGTACGCCTGGCACGCCGCGAGGACGCGGACGAGCTTGCGGGCGCCATGACGGTTCAGGCACGGGAGCCACTACGGCGCCCCTCGTGGGCGTGAACCGAACGCGAACCGCGGCCATCGGAGGCCACTGAAGGGGCGTCAACTATGAGGAACCCGCCATTCCACACATCAGGGGGTGAACTGACCACCCGTCCACAGGAACGCAGATGAGCACCTAGGCTGTCCACCAACAGATCATCGGATCATAGGTAGGCGGAGGCAGCGGTGGGCTACGACAGCATGTGGGAGCCCGGCGATGCCGGCGTCCCCGCCGACCTGCGCCCCGAGATTCCGCACCCGGCGCGGATGTACGACTACTACCTCGGAGGAAAGGACAACTTTCCGGCCGACCGGGCCGCGGCCGAGCGGGCGCTGGCGGCGAACCCGGAGTTTCGGTCGACCGCGCGCGCCAACCGGGCCTTCCTGCACCGGGCGGTACGGTTCGCGGCAGGCCTCGGTATCGACCAGTTCCTTGACATCGGCACCGGCATCCCCACAGCCGGCAATACCCACGAGATCGCGCAGGCCGTCAATCCGCACGCGCGGGTCGTCTACGTGGACAACGACCCGATCGTGCTGACCCACGCCCGCGCCCTGATGGCGGGGACCGGCTTCGGCCGCACCGCCGTCCTCCAGGCCGACCTGCGCGACCCGGCCGGCGTCCTCGACGCCGCCGAGGCCGAGAAGCTGCTCGACTTCGACCGCCCGGTGGCCCTGGTGCTCGCCGCCGTTCTGCACTTCCTGCCGGACGAGGACAAGCCGTACGAGGTGCTGAGCACACTGCTCGACGCGCTGGCGCCCGGCAGCCACCTAATCCTGTCGCACGGCACCGCCGACTTCATCCCCGCCGAGGTCCGCGACCGGGTCACGGGGGTGTACAACAGGGCCACCGCTCCGCTGGTGGGACGCAGCCGGGAGCAGGTGCAGGCGTTCCTGGACGGGCTGGAGGTCCTGGAGCCGGGCGTGGTGACCGTCCCGCTCTGGCGGCCGGAGGACGCGCCCGGGCCGGGCGCGGAGCGGGTCAGCATGTACGGCGCGGTGGCGCGCAAGGGCTGAGCGGGTCGGCGGCCGCGCGGTCGGCGGGTCGGCCTTCAGTAGGCGGGTCGGGGGGTGGCCTCCGGTCGGCGGGTCGATCTGCGGGTCGGTCTGCGGCTGGGTATCGGCGCCGGTGTCGCCCGGCTGCCTCGCCGGGCACCGCCCCCCTGCGGGGTCCTCGGTACGGGTGTGAGAGAGTCGGCGGCCCGAATGCGAGGAGGCCCCGATGTACGGGAGCGGGTCAGGAGCCGGAGCCGGTCCCACGGGCACCGGCGGCACCGGCGGTCGGGTCCTGGTGGTGGACGACGACGCGGCGATCCGGCGCACCCTGGAGCGCGGGCTGCGGCTGAGCGGCTTCAGCGTGACGCTCGCCGAGGACGGCGAGGCGGCGCTCGACCGACTGGTCCCGCCGGCCTCGGCCGCTCCCCCGCCGCCGCCCGACGTGCTGGTGCTCGACGTGTCGATGCCGGGTATCAGCGGCGCCGAGGTGTGCCGGACCCTGCGGGCGCGTGGCGACGACATCCCCGTCCTGATGCTCTCCGCCCTCGACGAACCCGCCGACCGGGTCGCCGGACTGCAGGCCGGGGCCGACGACTACCTGGTGAAGCCGTTCGCCCTGGAGGAGCTGGTGCTGCGGCTGCGCGCGCTGCTTCGGCGCCGTCCCCCGCAGTCGACGGACCGGGTGGTGGCCGGTCCGCTGGTGCTCGACGCGTCCACCCGCCAGGCGTATCTGGACGGCGGCGAACTCCACCTCACCCGGCGCGAGTTCGAGCTGCTCGCCCAGTTCGCCCGGAACACCGGAATCGTCCTCTCCCGCGAACTGCTGCTGGAGCGGGTCTGGGGATACGACTTCGAGGTGCGCAGCGACGCCGTCGACACCTTCGTCAGCTATCTGCGCCGAAAGCTGGAGGCCGACGGGCGGCCACGGCTGCTCCACACCGTCCGGGGCGTGGGCTTCATCCTGCGGCTGCCTCAGCCGCCGCCCGCGGCCTCACCCGTCGGCCCGACTGCGGCGTCACCGGCCGTCCCGCCCGCGACTCCGCCCTGGTCGGCCGAGGACGGGCAGCGTCCCCGGTGAAGCTCTCCACCCGGATCGCCGTCGGGGCCGCCGTCCTGGTGCCGCTGATGGTGGTGCTGGCCGGGCTGTTGCTGCTCCCGCTGGTCGGCCGGGATCTCCGCCACCAACAGGACACCCGGCTCAACGACCGGGCCGCCGCCGTGCTGCCCGGCGTCCGCGCGCTGGTGGCGGCCGACAGCCGGGGCCGTCCCAAGGCCGAGCAGAACCAGCAGCGCAAGGTGCTGGACTCCGCGCTCGACGCGGGCGTGCGGGTCGCCGCCCAGGACGGCTCCCTCCTGCTGACCGTCGGTCCGCAGCCCGCCGACGACCGGCTGTTCCCCGCCGGACCGGGCGGGCCGGTCACCGTCCGAGAGCAGGGCAGGGCGTGGCGGATCCTCACCGTCCGCGTCAACGGGAACGGGCCCGGAAACGGGAACGGGAACGGGGCGAACGCGGGCAGCGGCACGCTGTGGGTGGTCACCCCCGCCGGGGAGGCGGACGGCCAGGTCAAGGCGGTACGCCGGCGGGTCCTGCTGGTGGCGGCGATCGCCGCACCCGTCTCCGCGCTAATCGCCTTCGCCCTCGCCGAGCACGCCACCGCACCGCTGCGCAGGCTCGGCCGCCGTGCCGCCGAGCTCGACCCCGCCGAGGCCGACAGCGCGCCCTTCGCTCCGGGCCGCACCGGGACCGCCGAGGTGGACGAGCTCTCCGCCGCCCTCGCCCTGCTGCTCTCGCGCTACGACGAACAGGCCCGGCGCACCGCCCAGGCCCTGGACACCGCGCGCTCGTTCTCCTCCGCGGCCTCGCACGAGCTGCGCACCCCGCTGATGAGCCTGCGCACCAATCTGGACGTGCTGGCCGCCCACCCGGACCTCGCGCCCGCCGAACGGGCCGAGGTCGTGGCGGAGCTGCGGGAGGACCACACCCGGCTGCTCGACCTGCTGACCGCGCTCGGCACGCTGGCGCGCGGCGACCTGGTCGAGGTGGAGTCCTTCGGCCCGGTGGACCTCGCCGACCTGGTCGACTCGACGGTCGCCGAGGCGCGGCGGCGCCACCGGCAGGCGGTGATCGAGGCCGATGTGCCCGAGGAGCTACGGGTGTTCGGCTGGGAGCCGGGCCTGCGGATCATGCTGGCCAATCTGCTGGGCAACGCCGCCGTCCACGGCCGCGGCCGCGGCGCCCCGGACCAGGCCCGGATCACCGTACGGCTGACGACGGAGGGCGCGGCGGCCCTGCTCACCGTGGACGACGAGGGTCCGGGTATCGCGCCCGCCGAGCGGTCGGCGGTCTTCGGCCGCTTCCACCGCCGTCGTGACAGCCCGGGCTCCGGGCTCGGGCTCACCCTGGTCGCCCAGCAGGCCGCGCTACACCGCGGCGCCGTACGGATCGCGACCCCACCGAACGGCGTCGGCTGCCGGATCGAGGTCCGCCTGCCGCTGCCGCTGCCGGACGCGCCGACCGTCGAACTGCCGGCCCGGCGGGACTGGATCTCCGCCGGGCACTGAGGGGGCCGTGGCCCGCGACCCGCGGGCTGCGCCGCCACCGCGACGTCCTCGCAGCCGCAGCCTGACCGGCCGCCGCAGCGGAGACCGTCAGACCCTCGTACTGCCGGTGATCCGGTACAGCACGCTCGGACGCAGTGGCCCCTCGGGCACGGTGAGGTCGTCGAAGTCGTCGGCCGGGTCCCGCGTCATGCCGATTCGGCGCATCACCGCCTGTGAGCGGACGTTGGTGGCCGTTGTCACAGCAAGGATCTCGGGAAATTCAAGGGTGTCGAAGCCGTAGGCAAGGACTGCCAACGCGGCCTCGGTCGCGTAGCCCCGGCCCCAGGCCGAGCGGGCGAGCCGCCAGCCGATCTCCACGCCGGTGAACGGCATGTCGTCATCCACCTGGTCCAGGCCCGCGAAGCCGATGAACTCGCCCGTGGCCTGCACCTCGACCGCCCACCACCCGTAGCCCCGCTCCTCGAACTCGGCCTCGAACCGGGCCATGGATGCCTGGCTCTGTTCGCTGGTGAGGAGGTCTCCCAGGTGCTCCCGAACCTCGGGATCGGCATTCATCGCCGCCCACGGTTCAAGGTCGGAGTCACGCCACCGACGGAGGGTGAGGCGGTTGGTACGCAGTTCAGCCATGGTGCCCAGCCAACGTGAACTGCGGTCCGGACGCAAACCTTTTTCTCGGTGACACCACATGGCACCGCGGACACGGCAGGAACGTGCGACCGGCTCGGCCCCCTGCCGACCGAAGCGACCACCGTCCCGGCGCACCCGACCGGTCACCGCACGGGCCGCACATTTGCCCGATGATCATGATCGATGAGAGTGTGCGCCGTGACATCGAACCAGACAGGCCGGCTCATCGGCGCCGTATTCGGACTCGTCTTCGTCCTGGCGAACGCCGGCACCCTGCCCCCGGCCGCCGGCATCCCCCTGCGCGTGCTCGCGATCGCCTCGTTCCTCTGGCTGTTCATCGCGCTGCGCCGGAGCCGCACACCCCAGGCCGCTCCGGTCGGCGGCCCGGCGCCGAGGCTCTTCGGCCGGGGCTACCGCCTCGTGGTGGCCGCCGAGGTGACGGTCGGCCTGGCCGGCATCCTCGTCCTCAACGATCTCCTGCACGCCCCGCGTGCCACCGCCGCCTGGATCACCCTGGTGGTCGGCGTGCACTTCTTCGGCCTGGCGGTCGTCTGGCGGATGGCATCGCTGCGCCTGCTGGCTGCGGCCATGTCCGCCTGCGGCGCCGCCGGACTGGTCCTGGCCGCCTGCGGGTGCTCCGTCGCCTCCATCGCGGTGGTGGCGGGTATCGCTCCGGGCGCCCTGCTGCTCGGGTCCGTCTGGTGGAGCGTCCGCGCCGAGCCGGGGCGCCGCGGCGTCCCCGCCTGACCGGCGGCTTCGCGACGTCCCCGTCCCCGCTCCCACAGGGCCGGTCAGGGCCGGTCAGGGCCGGTCAGGGAGGGTCAGGGCCGGTCAGGGCCAGTCAGGGAGGGTCAGGGCAGGCCGTTGGGGAGAGTGCCGCAGTCCGTAGGACGCCCACAGGGAATCCACAAGAAGCCGCCCTACGCTCCCTGTCGACCAGGCCAGAGAAGGCCGGTGCAGGCCGCGCCCCGAAGCGCCTGCCCGGCCCACCGGAGAAGGGACGCACCATGTCCGTCAACCCGACCGTGAACCGCCGGGCCGCCGCCGCACTCGGCGCCATCGCCGTCGCCGGCTCGCTGTTCGCCGCCGTACCCGCGCAGGCCGCCGACGGCACCGGCTCCCCGTCCGCGGCACCCTCCGCGGCGCCGTCGGCCCGGCAGACCCCGAAGGGCGACGGCGCCAAGGGGATCTGCAAGCGGCTGCCCAAGACCGAGGAGCGGGTCGCCAAGGCTCTGGACCGGCTCAACGGCGATGCGACCGTGGTCGGTTCGATCGCCCGTCTCCAGCAGCGCGTCACCGACGCCAAGACCGCCGGGCACACCCCGATCGCGACCTATCTGAACGATCGGCTGACCGCCCGCAGGAGCCTGCTGACCACCCTCCAGACCCGTCAGAGCGACCTCAAGGCCGTCGCCACCTGGTGCGCCGCGAACAACCAGGGGTCCACCAAGTGACCCGCCGTCCGGCCCCGGCCCGCGCGGCCCTCGTGGCCCTCGCCCTGGTTGCGGCGGCCCTGCTCACCTCCTGCGGCCCGGGCTCCGGCCAGGCCGGCACCGGCGGCGCGCCCGACAGCGGACCGGGCCAGGTCCAGGACATGCAGCAGAAGCTGGACGCCGCCGAGAGCGCCGCCGCCCAGGCGGACGCCGACTCGGCGGCTGACGGCTGACGGCTGACGGGCGACGGGCGACGGGCGACGATTGACAGGTACGGCCGGCGGCCGGCCGTTCACGGCGGCTGCGGCTGACGGGGTCGGCCGGCCTCCCCGTCGGTTGCCCGGAGTCCGCGCACCCTCCCCGCAGCGGCTCCGACGTGCGCAAAGCCCTGCGGCGGGGCGCCCGGACGGTGGCGTGCCCCCGTGCGGACCGGGGGGTTGGCCCCATGGCCGGCGCGGCCGCGGCCGGGATAGCTTCGGCAGGCCGGACCCGACCACGGGCCCGCCACCAGCGACGTTCTCAGATGTGGGGTCATGAGATGCGCCAGCCGCGCCAGTACGTCCGGGCTCTTGCGCTCGTCGGGATCGCCGGGATCGCCGCCGGGGGGCTCAGCGCCTGCACGCCGGGGACGAACGCGCAGGACGACGCCGAGGTGTCCGAGAAGATCACCTCGGTGCGCCTGGACAGCAGTTCCGGCGGTGTCACGATCAACGGCCGGGAGGGCGCGGGGAAGATCTCCGTGCACCGCTCGATCGACTACCAGGACGACCGGCCCGGCACCACCACCCGGGTGGAGAACGGCGTGCTGGTGCTGGGCGGCTGCGGACAGCACTGCTCGGTCAACTACACCCTGGAGGTCCCGGCCGGGCTGCCGGTCGACGGCCAGACCTCCTCCGGCGCGGTCAGCCTCTCCCGGGTCGGCCCGGTCAAGGTCACCACCCACTCCGGCGGCATCACCCTGGACACCGTCGCCGGGCCGGTCGAGGTGCAGACCACCAACGGCGCCATCAGGGGCACCGGCCTGAACGGCGACCGCATCCAGGCGCAGACCAGCAACGGCCAGATCGACCTCACCCCCGCCAGGGCCCAGGACGTCCGGGCCAAGACCTCCAACGGCGCGATCTCGCTGACCGTCCCGGCCGGCAGCTACAAGGTCGCCGCGCAGACCGACAACGGCCGCAAGGAGATCGGCATCACCGACGACCCGTCCGGCCGCCACCACTTGGACCTGACCACCTCCAACGGCCGCATCACCGTCAAGAACGCCTGAGGACAAGCGCTTTCGGTATCGGTCAGCCCGCCGGCCGCCCGCTGTCGGCAGCGCGTCCGGGCCACTCGTACACGGCCAGGAGCGGCGGGTCGACGGGCCAGGGCGGGGCGGCCGCCGAGACCGCGAGGCGCAGGGCACCGAGCAGCGGCGGGCCGTCGGGCGGTGCGAGGCGCGCGGCCGGGAGGTCCGCGGCCACGGCCGCGTGCACCGCCTCGCGGAGCGGGGCGAGGTTGAACAGGCCGCCGGTCAGGGCGAGATCGGGGCGGTCCAGCCCCGCGGAGGCCGCTGCCGCGGCCGCGCTCGCCACGATCTCGGTGCCGGCCCGGCGGATGATCCCGGCCGCCACCGGGCAGCCGTCCGCGGCCGCCCCGGCGACGGCGGGGGCGAAGGCCGCCAGGAGAGCGGCACGGTCCGGGCGGGGCTGGAGGGCGGCGGGCAGGCCGGTGACCGGGCCGTAGTGCCGCTCGGCCAGGTCGAGCAGGGCGGTCGAGCCGCCCCTGCGGCCGTCGTGGGCACGCAGGGCGGCCTCCAGGCCGGCCCGGCCGAGCCAGCCGCCGCCACCGCAGTCGCCGAGCAACTGGCCCCAACCGTCCGCCCGTTGCCAACCCCGATCCGGGTGGTAGCCGATCGCGACCAGCCCCGTCCCGGCGGCGACGGTCACCCCCGGGCCGGTCCCGAGTGCGCCGACGTAGGCGGCGATCGCATCGCCGGCCAGCACCAGGCGGGCGGCGCCGGTGCGGCGGGCCAGCCGGTCCGGCAGCTTCTCCGCGAGGTCGCGGCCGAGCAGCGCCATGCCGGTGGCGCCGACGGCGACCGCGCCGATCCGCCCGCCCGACGGCAGCGCGGCGGCCAACGTACCGAGTGCGGGCAGCAGTCGGTCGAGCAGTGCGTCCGCGTCGTGTCCGCCGCCGGAGATCCTTGCCGGGGCGGCGAGTTCGACGGTGTGCAGATGTGCGAGGCCGGTCGGCCAGGCCTCGGGGGCGAGGGCCAGTCGGATGCCGCTGCCGCCGACGTCGATGCCGATCACCCAGGTGTCGTCAGGCATGCCGGGTCCGCCCGCCGCCCGTCGGGGCCTGCGCCCGGCCGTCCCGCCCGGCCCGGCCGTTCACGGCTTGCTGGGCGCGGTGCAGGGCCTGCGCGGCATGCTCCTCCAGCCGTTGGGCCAGACCGACGTACAGGCAGTCCACGACGGTGAGTTGGGCGGTCCGGCTGACGGTGGCACCGGTCCGCAGGTCGCTCTCCCGACCGGCGAAGGTGAGCACCAGGGCGGCGGCCGTGGCCAGCGGCGAGCCGGGGTCGCTGGTGAGGGCGACCGTGGTCGCGCCACGCCGGGCGGCCTCGGCGACGGGGTCGAGCACCTCGCCGGTGCGACCGGAGTAGGAGATACCGATCGCCACGTCCTCGCCGGTCAGGTGGGCCGCTCCCATCAGCGCCCGGTGCACGTCGGAGCGGGCCGCGCAGACCAGGCCGAGGTGCTGGAGCTTGTACTCCAGGTCGGCGGCGACGACGGCCCCGGCCCCGGCGGCGTAGACCTCGACCCGGCGGGCCCCGGCCAGTCGGGCGACCACCTCGTCCAGGGCTCCGAGGTCGAGCTGCGCGGCCGTGTCCTCGGCGGCCCGGGCGTTCAACCGCGCCACCTTGGCGACCACCGTGCGGGTGTCGTCCCCGGCCGCGATGTCGCCGTCGGCGCCGACCCGGACGGCGAACTCCTCACCGGCCGCGACCTGGGCGGCGGCGAGTGCGAGCCGCAGGTCGGGGTAGCCGCGCAGGCCGAGGGTACGGCAGAACCGGGTGATCGAGGTGTCCGACACCCCTGCTGCGGCGGCGAGTTGGCTGATGCTCAGGCCTGCGGCAGCGGCCGGGTCGGCGAGGATGCGTTCGGCGACCGCCCGTTCCACCGGCGACAGGGACGGCATCCGGCCCCTCAGTCCGACGATCAAGGCCTGGGCCGATGTCCCGTCCACAGCATCCCTCCCACGGGTGTTGCGCCGACCGGCGCTCGGGCGCGACGCCCCGACGGCGCCCGCGCGGTGCCTTCATGTTGCTCTTCCACATCGGAAGAGTTCTGTGCGAGAATCCTCGACATCCCGACGGGTGTCAACCTCGGGTGTGTCCGAAGTGTGCCATCACCGCCCCGGGAAGGAGGCCAGCGCCGTGCACCGCGCCGCCGTCCTCACCACCCGGGCCCACGTGGACTTCTGCCGCGTCACCACCGCCGCCTGTCCCGGCTCCGCGCCGCTTCGCTAGACGCCACCAGGCCCCCACGCCCCCACGCCGCGGCCCGCTCGCGCCTCGGGCCTCGGGCCTCGCGCCTTCGCACGCCGAGGACCGTACAGGGCGAGGGCCGAGGCCGGGCGAGGGCCGGCGCAGGACGACGCCCACTCCGCGCGGCCACGGCTGTTCCTGCGCACTCCATCCAGACCTGCACCCGCACCCGCACCCGCACCCGTTTCGAGGATCCCCTTGCCCGCCCCGGCCCCGCTCCGCCCGTCCGCTCCCCTGCGGGCCGCGTACGTCTTCGACCGCACGCTCGCCGCCGCCACGCCCGGTGAGCGCGCGCACCTCCTCGACCGGTTCGCCACCGCCGGCCTGACCACACTGATCACCAAGGCGGAGTCGGCCACCCCCGGGCTCGCCACCGCCTGCCGAACCGCCGGACTCCGGCTGGTCGGCAGTGTGGCCTGCCTGAGCGACCACAACGCGCCCGCCGAGCGGCGTCGGCCCGACCTGCGGCCGGTCTCCGGCGACGGGCGCCCGTGGGAGCAGCAGGAGTGGTACACCGGGCTGATCCCCACCGACCACGACCACCACGCCCAACTCGCCCGGCACTGCGCCGAACTGGCCGGCAGCGGACTGTTCGACGGCCTGGCGTTGGACTTCCTGCGCTGGCCGCTGCACTGGGAACTGGAACTGCGGCCCGGCGCGGCACCCCGCGACGCCTCCTACGACCCGGTCACCCTCGCGGACTTCACCCGGCGCACCGGCATCCCGCTGCCCGCCCGACCCGCCGCCGCCCGCGCCGAGCTGACGGTCCATCACCGCGAGCGCTGGCTCCGCTACCGTTGCGAGGTGATCAGCGGACTCGCGGCGGCGCTGACCGGGGCCATCCGACGGGCCGAACCCGGCCTGTGGACCGGACTGTTCGTCGTCCCCGAGGAGGATCCCGAACGGCGTGCCCGACTGTTCGGGCAGTCCGTCGCCGAGCTGGCGCCGCTGGTGGACGCCCTGCTGCCGATGTCCTACCACGCGATCCTGCTGCGCCCCCCGGCGTCCGTTGGCTCGACGGCCCGCGCGATCCGCACCGAGGCGGCCGGCTCACCCGGCACCGCCGTGGTGCCGATGGTGCAGACGACCAGTTCCCCCGCCCTGGCCCGGGGCGCCGACTGGGGGCCGCCGGTCACCGCCGACGGTTTCACCGCGGCCCTCGGTCACGCCCTCGCCGCGCCGGGCGACGGCGGCCTCTGCCTCTTCCCCGGGGAGGGACTGGACGATCCGAAGCTGCGCGCCCTCGGCGCCGCCCTGGCGTGACCGCACCCGCAGCAACACCTACGCCCCGCGCCCGCAACCGCTTCCGCACCCGCACTTGCGCCCAGTCGCTGATCGCTCCGCAGTCACACCGCCACACCGCCACCTGGCCATCCGCACCACACCCCGGGGAGGACCCGTGCACCACCTGCCGCCGACCGAGGGCCGCAATCCGCGCAGTGCCGACATCGACCGACTGGACTCGCTGGGCATCCTGCGCCTCGTCAACGCCGAGGACGCCACCGTGCCCGCCGTCGTCGCCGCCGCGCTGCCCGTGCTGGCCCGCGCCGTGGACGCCGCGGTGGACGCCCTGCGGGCCGGCGGCACCGTCCACTACGTCGGCGCCGGCTCCTCGGGCCGCTACGCCGTCCTGGACGCGGCCGAGCTCCCGCCGACGTACGGACTCGAACCGGGCCGCTTCCGCACTCACCTCGCCGGCGGCCCCGACGCGCTGACCCGCGCGGCCGAGGGTGCCGAGGACTGCGAGCAGGCCGGCCGGGAGGCGCTCGCCGACGTGGCGGCAGGGGACGTCGTGCTCGGGCTGGCGGCCAGCGGGCGCACCCCGTACGTGGCGGGCGCGCTGGCCGCGGCCCGCGCCGCCGGGGCCGTGACCGTCCTGGTCAGCGCCGATCCGCAGGCCCCGCTGGCGACGCTCGCCGATCTGCACGTCTGCGTGCCGACCGGGCCCGAGGTGGTGACCGGCTCGACCCGGATGAAGGCAGGCACCGCACAGAAGCTCGTCCTGCACGGCTTCTCGACCGCGGTGATGGTCCGGCTGGGCCGCACCTACTCCAATCTGATGTCCGATGTGGCCGCCGGGAACCGGAAGTTGGTCGCGCGCACGCTCACGCTGCTCGCCCAGGCCTCCGGCGCCGAGCCGGCCGCCTGCCGGGCCGCCCTCGACGCCGCGGGCGGTGAACTCAAGCCCGCGCTGGTGGTGCTGCTCTCCGGCGCCACCCCCGAGGCCGCCCGGGCCGCGCTTGCGGCGGCCGGCGGCACGGTGCGCGGCGCGCTGGCGGCGGTGCGGCCGAACGCCGACTCGGGCGCCGACACGGACGCGGGCTCGAAGACCGACACAGGCCCGGACGCCGAAGCGGGCCCGGACCGATGTCCCGGGGGCTCGACCGCCCACGCCTCCGACCGCCCGTCTGCCGACCCCCGCCGTCCCGACACCCGCCTCGGCCGCCCCGATGCCGACCCCGACGGCTCCCCCGCCCGCCCGTGACCCACCGGGCGCGCGGATGGAGCCGGTCCCAGAGAGGACCTCCGCCCATGTCCGCGCCGACACCCCTGCGCCGCCCACCTCTGCGCCGCCCACCACTTCGCGCCCTCGCGACGACGCTCCTCACCCTCGTCGCGCTGCTGCCCGTCCACGCCACGACCGCCTCCGCGGCCGCTGTTCCGGCCCCCGCAGCGACCCTGGCCCCGGCCCCGGCCCCGATCGCCGCGGTGAACCCCTCGCCCGCCGTCACCCCGACCCTGCGGGAGTGGACCGGCGGCACCGGATCGCTCACCCTGACGCCCGCCTCGCGGATCGTCCTCGACCCGGCCGCCGCCGCCCTCAGTACCAGCGGCGCCACCGGCGAACGGCTCTCCGACAGGCCACTCGCCGCCGTCGCCGACCGCCTCGCCACCGACCTTGCGGCCACCACGGGGCTCAACCTTCCCGTCGTCCGGACCAGTTCGCCCGCCGACGGCGACCTGGTGCTCGCACTGGCGGCCGATCCGGCACTCGGCACCGAGGGCTACCGACTCGACACCTCGGGCACCCGCCTGCTCCTCACCGCCCCGACCTCCACCGGCGCCTTCTACGGCACCCGGACGCTGCTGCAGCTGCTGCGCCTCGACCCCGGCCACTCCGCCGTCCCCCGCGGAACCGCCCGAGACTGGCCGCAACTCGCCTACCGGGCAGAACACTTCGACGTCAGCCGGCGCTACATGTCGCCCACCGACCTCAAGGACGAGATCCGCCGCGCCTCCTGGTCGAAGATCAATACCGTCCAGCTGATGTTCAACCAGGCCAACGCCTTCCGGCTGTACAGCCCCGCCTACGCCGCACTCGCCCCGACCGATCCGGCCTACCGGTACAGCCGGGAGGACATCGCGGACATCGAGGCCGTCGCCGCCGAGTACCACGTCGTACTCGTCCCGGAGATCCAGGGCCCCACCAAGGCCCAGCCGTACGCCGCCTTCGGCGGCACCGACCGCTCGCTCGCCGCCCAGTGCAACGACCCCTCCACACTGGACTTCACCGACGCCCGGGTGACCGCGTGGACCCAGGGCCTGCTCGGCGAGTTCCTGGACTGGTTCCACGGGCCGTACATCCACCTGGGCAACGACGAAGTCCCGGCCGCGCTCGCCGACTGCGCCTACGTCAAGGGGAGGCTCACGCCGGACGCACCCACCGTGGCCGACCTCCAGGAGCGGTTCATCGCCGCCGAACAGGCCACCGTCGAGGCGCACGGCAAGCGGGCGATGATCTGGGTGAACAGCACCGCGATCCGGCCGGCCACCGGCGTCCTCGTCATGAACTTCGGCTCCACCGCCGTCTCCTCGGCCATGCGCTCCTACGGCTACGACGTGGTCGACTCCGCCTACGGCACCGGCGCGTACTCCCGCTTCTACATCTCCCCCGCCGACTACGAGGGCAAGGTGGTGCCACGCGGCGACATCTACGCCTGGACCCCGTCGGCCGACCCGCACAACCTCGGCCAGGTGCTGGCCGCCTGGGGCGACGACCTGTTCTTCAGCGAAACCGGCTACTACCTCGACCAGTTCGACGGCCGCCGGGCCGAACTCGGCGAACGCACCTGGAACCCGGCCGCCACCACCCGCGGCTTCGCCGCCTTCACCCAGGGCCTCGCCGCGATCGGCGACGAGCCCACCGCCGCACCGCGCACCGACCCGCCGCCGACCACCGACGGCAACCCGGTGCACACCTGGACCTTCGACGGCGCCACCGCCCCGACCAGCGCCACCCACTACCCCGGCGGCTGGAAGCTCACGCTCCCCGACAGCACCGGCACGCTGCACGGCAACGGCTGGCTGTACCCGCCCACCTACCCCGCCGCCGGGCACGACGGCAACGGCCTCGGCTTCACCGCCGGCAGCGGCCAGACCCTCTCCCTGGGCGGCCGCCCGATCCGCACCGCCTGGACGCTGTCGCTCTGGATCAGGCGCACCGCCGACGCCACCGACACCGTGCTGCTCCGCGACCAGGACACCGCCATCAAGGTCGAACAGGCGGGCAGCGACCACAGGTTCGGCCTGAGCGAGTACGGCGGGGCGAACCACACCTTCGACTACCGCCTCCCACTCGGCCAGTGGACCCACCTCACCCTGGTCTCCCAGCCCGGTAGCGGAACCACCCTGTACGCCAACGGTGTTCCGGCCGCCGGCCTGCCGCAGACCATCCCGCTGCCACTCGGCGGCTTCGGTGGCAAGCGGCCCTTCGGGGGCGCGATCGACCAGGTCGCCGTCCACCGCCAGGCGCTCGCCCCGGCCGCTGTCGCCGCGCTGTACACCCGTGCCGCCGGGGGTGCCAACCTCGCCCTCGGGCGGCCCGCGTCGGCCTCCAGCACCTACCGGGCCGGCGTCGAGCCCGCCAACGCCGTCGACGGCTCCGCCGCGACGCGCTGGTCGAGCGACCGCACCGACCCCCAGTGGCTCCAGGTCGACCTCGGCGCTCCGACCGCCGTCGGCCGGGTCCGGGTCGAATGGGAGGCCGCCTACGGCAGGGCCTACCAGATCCAGGTCTCCGACGACGCCACCACCTGGACCACCGTCCGCGCCGTCGCGAACGGCGACGGCGGTGTGGACGACCTCACCGGGCTCGACGCCCACGGGCGCTACGTCCGCCTGCTCGGGACCGCGCGCGGCACCCAGTACGGCTACTCGGTCTGGGAGTTCCAGGTCTTCGCCTGAGCCCGACCCGGGCCCGGGCCCGGGCCCGGGCCCTACCCGGCACCTCCTTCCACCGCCAACGCCACGCCGTCACCACCACCGCGATCCAGCTCGCCACCCCGCCTCACCGACAACGGAGTTCAGAACCATGCCCCGCACCCGCCGGCTCGCCGCCGCCCTCGTCCTCGCCGCCTCCGCCCTCGCCCTGACCGCCTGCACCTCCACCGGCGGCGCGACCACCGATGCCGCCTCCGCACCGCAGGAGCCCCTGCCGACCGCCGTCCCGGCCGGCACCGAACTGCGGATCGGCGACCAGAACGCCCAGTTGGAGGTCCTGATGAAGGCCTCGGGCCAGGACCAGGGCGCGCCCTACACGTTCGGCTACAACGCCTTCCAGGGCGGCCCGGCGATCCTGGAGGCCTTCCGGGGCGGTTCGCTGGACCTCGGGATCGTCTCCGAGACTCCGGCCATCTTCGCCCAGGCCGCCCGGCAGGACGTCAAGGTGGTGGGCGTCGCCCAGACCAGCCGCAGCGCCGTCCACCTGGTCACCTCCCCCGGCAACCCGGCCCGGACGGTCGCCGAGCTGAAGGGCCGGAAAATCGCCTACACCGAGGGCACCACCTTCCAGCCCGCCGTCCTCAACGCCCTTCAGCGGGCGGGCCTCAAGCCCTCCGACGTCACCCTGGTCAACCTCCAGGTGCTCGACATCCCCGCCGCCCTGCAGAGCGGGCAGATCGACGCCGCCGCCCTCACCGAGCCCCTCGCCTCCAAGTACCTGCTGCCCAACGCCGAGCGGGGCGCCCACGAGATCACCGACGACAAGGACCTCACCAGCGGCCTGCTGCTGCTCATCACCCCCGGCAGGACCCTGCGGGACCCGGCGAAGGCCGCCGCTCTGCGCGACCTCGCCGGCCGTTGGACCAAGGCGCTGACCTGGCAGAACACCCACGAGGAGGAGTGGGTGGACCAGTACTACGTGAAGAAGCAGAACATCCCCGCCGCGACCGGTACCCAGATCTACCGCAACACCGGCACCGCCGCCTTCCCCTCCTACGACCGGGCCGCGGCCGACCACCAGGCGATCGCCGACCTGCTCTCCGCCGCCGGGGCGATCCCCGGGAAGCTGGACGTCTCAGGGGAGTTCGACCGGCGGTTCGAGGCCGCCCAGCGCCAGTCCGCAGCCGGCTGACCCGTCTACCCCCATTCTCCGGAGAACCCCTGATGGCCATTCCCCTGGGCGCCCGCCGCAGGCCGGTGGGCCGCCCGCGCCGCCGACCGCCCTTCCTCCGCGCCACCGGACCGCTCCTGCTGCTCGCCGCCTGGTGGCTGGCCTCGGCCGGCGGCGCGCTCGACCCGCAGACCCTCGCCCCGCCGCTCGACGTCGCCGCGACCTTCCGGGATCTCGTCGGCACCGGCGAGTTGCAGACCCACCTGCTGATCTCGCTGCAACGGGCCGCGCTCGGGCTCGGGTTCGGCGTCCTGACCGGGCTGCTGCTGGCCCTCGCCGCCGGGCTGAGCCGGATCGGGGACGCGCTCATCGACGGAACCGTGCAGCTGGTGCGCTCGCTGCCGATCCTCGCCCTCGTCCCGCTCGCCATCCTCTGGTTCGGCATCGACGAGGAGGTCAAGGTGATCCTGGTCGCGCTGGGCACGCTCGTCCCGGTCTATCTGAACACCCATGCCGCGCTTACGGGCCTGGACGCCAGGTATGCCGAGCTCGCCCAGACCCTTGATCTGACGCACGGTCAGTTTCTGTTCAGGATCGCGCTCCCCGGCGCCGCGCCCGGATTCTTCACCGGCCTGCGGATGTCCGTGACCATCTCCTGGCTGGTTTTGGTGGTCAGCGAGCAGATCAACGCCTCCAGCGGCATCGGGTATCTGATGACCCAGGCCCGTACCTTCGGACGGACCGATGTCATCGTGGTCGGCCTGGTCGTCTACGGCCTGCTGGGCCTGTTCTCCGACACCCTGGTCCGCCTGTTCGAAAGGAGGGCGCTGGTATGGCGCCGCACTCTGGCCTGACGCCCACCGGTCTGACGCCCGTCGACCTGACGCCTGTCGACCCGATCTCGGTCGACCTGGCTGCTGTCGATCCGACGCCTGTCGACGTGACGTCTTCCGAACCCGCTTCGGCCGAGCCGGTGCCCGCGGTCCGACTGCGCGGCCTCACCCGGTCGTTCGACGGGCGCGTCGTGCTCGACGGCATCGACCTCGATCTCGCCCCCGGCGAGTTCACCGCTCTGCTCGGGCACAGCGGCTCCGGCAAGTCCACCCTGCTGCGGGCGCTCGGCCGGCTCGACCACGGCTCCACCGGCTCCGGGACGGCCGAGGTCCCCGAGCGCTGCTCGGTGGTCTTCCAGGACGCCCGACTGCTGCCCTGGGCGCGGGTCCTGGACAACGTCGTGCTCGGACTCCGCGGGTCCGACGCCCGGGAGACCGGCCGGGCCGCCCTCGCCGAGGTCGGCCTGGCGGCCCGGGAACGGGACTGGCCCGCCACCCTCTCGGGCGGCGAGGCGCAGCGCGCGGCGCTCGCCCGGGCACTCGTGCGAGAGCCCGAACTGCTCCTGCTGGACGAACCGTTCGGCGCGCTGGACGCGCTCACCCGGATCCGGATGCACGGCCTGCTGCGGCAGCTGTGCGCGCGGCACCGACCGTGCGTGCTGCTGGTCACCCACGACATCGACGAGGCGCTCGCACTGGCCGACCGGGTCCTGGTGCTCACCGACGGCCGGATCTCGCACGATCTGCGCCCGGCGCGGCGTGCGCCCGGCGGGCGCGCCGACTCACATCCGGCCTCACACCCGGCCTCGCACGCCGCCCTGCGTGCGGAGTTGCTGACCGCGCTCGGGGTCGGGTCGGATCCGGCGGTGGAGGAGGACCGGACCGCCCGCGGGTCGGAGTAGCCACGGGGGGCCGGAGTCGGCGGACGGGACCGCGGAGTCGGGGCGGCCCGGTCAGCCGGCGGAGAGGAACCCGTCCACCAGGTCCACGAACCGCTCCGGCTCCTCCGCCCACGGCCGGTGCCCGGACCGGGCCATCACCTCCAGGCGGGCGGCCGGGTGGCAGGCGGCCACCGCTCGGGCCGGGGCGGTGCCGATCATGCCGTCCGCCGCCCCGGCCAGGACCAGGACGGGGGTGGCGGCGGCGCCCAGCCCGGCGATCCGGTCCGCGAGCGTCGCCGGCTCGGCCGAGCCCGCGTAGAAGGCCTCCCGCAACCACGGGAGGACGGTGGCGTGTTCGGGCCGGTACTCGGCGCGTCGCTGCTCGGTCCAGGTGTGCCAGAAGAAGGGCAGGATCCGGCGCTGGAGCGCCGCGAGCCCGGCGCCGCCGACGCCTCCCTCGGCGAGCAGCCGGTCGGCCTCGGCGGCGTCCCGGTACCAGGGCTCGCCGGAGCGCGCCGCCCGGAGGGCGGCCAGCTCGACCGGGTCGGGCTCGCGGCCGGCCCGGCCGACGGGTGCGACCAGCACCGCCCGCCGCACCCGGCCGGGCCTGGCCGCCAGGTACTCCTGGGCCGTCAGGCAGCCCGCCGAGTGTGCGAGCAGGTCGAACCGCTCCAGCCCGAGGTGGCGGCGCAGCGCCTCCAGATCCCGGGCCTGTTCGACGAAGGAGACGGTGGCGCGGTCCGCGGGCACCTCCGAGCGGCCGGCGGCCCGGGCGTCCACCAGTACCAGCCGACGGCGGTGCCCGAGCCCGCCGAGGTCTCCCAGGTACCGCACGTCCATCCCTGGGCCGCCGGGGAGGACCACCAACGGCTCGCCGTCCCCGGCGAGTTCGTACCAGATCCGGCTGTTGTCGTACGAGGGGAAGGTCGGCATACGGGAAACGATCACATGCGGGGACCGGCGCTGTCACCGGCATTCCGCATGGTGGTCCAGACCACCTGGGCGATCCGTCGAGCACCGGGAACCGACCATCCGGCGGCACCGGGCGGGCGGGACCGGACCTGCCGCGAGCAGGATGGTGGCAGACCGTCGACCGCGCCGGCCCGCCGGTGAGGCGGACCCGCCAGCCATGGGAGTGCGCCATGTCCGGAGAGACCGGAGAGACCGGAACGAGCACCGGAATCGATACGGGCACCGGGACCGGGGCCGGCGCCAAGACGGAGACGGACGCGGGGACCGGCGCGGACCGGGGCGGCGCCGCCGTTCTGACGATGGTCCCGCTCTCCCACCGGCCTACCGGGGTGGCGGTCACCCCGGACGGGCGCCGGGTCTACCTGACCGTGCGCGGCTTCCACCCGGACGACCTCGACTTCGGCGGCCTGACCGTCGTCGACACCGCGACCGGCACCGTGACGGCGACCCTCGATCTGGGCCTGAACCCCGGAGGGATCGCGATCTCCCCTGACGGCGGCCGGGTCTACGTGACCTCCATCGACCCGGTCCGTCGCGAAGGTGTGCTGAACGTGGTCGACACCGCCACCGACACCGTCGCCGCCAGGGTCGTCCCGGGCCTCCACGCCACCCCGCCGACGGATGTCGCCCTCTCCCCGGACGGGGCGCTCGCCTATGTGGTGACGATCCCCGAACCCGGCCGGTCCTCGGGCGCCCTCGATGTGGTCGACACCGCGACCAGGACGGTGACCGGCCGGATCACGGTGGCCCTCGACCCCTTCGGTATCACGGTCACTCCGGACGGGCGCCGCGCCTACGTCAGCGTCTCCGGCGACGACGGTGTGGAGGTCGACCTCTCCACCCTCACGGTCACCCGCCGCCCCGGGTTCCCGTTCTCCAGCGAGTTCAGGATGGCCGTCACCCCCGACGGCGCTCGGGCGTACGTCATCCGCACCGACAACCAGGACGTGTTCGTGGTGGACCTCGCCACCCTGCAGGTCACCGGCGCCGCCGCGACGGACGGCCTCACCACGGATGTGGTGATGGCGCCGGACGGGCGCAGGGTCTACGTCACCCAGCGGCAGGGCGAGAGCGTCGGGCTGAGGCTGATGGCGATCGACACCGTGACCGGCCAGGTCGCCGACTCCCCGGTCAGCTGGTCGGGCGACGCCAACGCCCTGGCGATCACCCCGGACGGCACCCGCGCGTACGTGGCCGACCAACACGCCAACAGGCTGGTCGTCGTCCCGCTCCCCCTGCCGCCGCTGCCGCCCGCACAGCCACAGCCACCGGCCCGACCGTCGTCGCAGCCATAGCGGCGGGCCGCGGAGCCGGGCGCCGGCCGGGGGTCCAGGGCCGACGGGTCACCCGGGCGGTGGCGACGACGGGCCGGGGGCGGTCGGGGGAAGTAGCGTGATGTGTCTGACCCGACCGCTATGGGCGGGTATCGCCAGAGATGATCCGTTCATCCCGCAGCCGGAGGTGGCCGATGGGGGTTCCAGCCGCTCGCATCGTGTTCGACGAGAGTGACCGCACGGCCGTCGCGGACGCGGTGACGGAGATGCTCACCACCGGTGCGCTGACCCTCGGCCCGTGGACGGAGCGCTTCGAGCAGGCCTTCGCCGCCGAGCACGGCGCCTCGCACGCGGTCGCCGTCGCCAGCGGCACGGCCGCCCTGGAGATCGTGCTGCGCACCGTCGACGTCCGGGACCGCGATGTGGTCGTCCCGGCCGTCACCTTCTACGCGACCGCGGCCGCCGTCCTGCACGCCGGCGGCCGGCCCGTTCTGGCGGACGTGGATCCGGCGACCCTCGCGCTCAGCCCGCGGACGCTGGAGGCGGCGCTCACGCCGGCCACCGCCGCCGTGGTGCTGGTGCACATCGGGGGGTTGATCACGCCCGACGTGGACGGGCTGCGCGCAGTCTGCGACCGCCGGGGCATCCCGCTGGTCGAGGATGCCGCCCATGCCCACGGGAGCGGCTACCAGGGCCGCACGGCCGGCTCGTTCGGGCTGGCCGGCGCGTTCTCGTTCTACCCGACCAAGGTCACCACCAGCGGCGAGGGCGGCATGATCCTCACCGAGTCGGCCGAGCTGCGCGACGAGGCCCGGATCTACCGCGACCAGGGCAAGGGCTCGTTCGCCACCAACCACCACGTCCGGTTCGGGGCGTCCTGGCGGATGAGCGAGCTGAACGCCGCCGTCGGCACCGTGCACCTGCGCCGGCTGAAGGAGTTCGTCGAGACCAGGCGCCGGGTCGCCCAGCGGTACGACGCCGCGCTCGCCGCCCTCGACGGCATCCGGCCCATCGTCGAACCGGCCGGCTGCCGCAGCAACTACTACAAGTACGTCGCGCTGCTGCCCCCCGGCGTCGACCGTGCCGTGTTCAAGCGCGCCGTGGCCGAGGAGTTCGGCGTCCGGCTCTCCGGTGAGGTCTACGACCTGCCGCTGCACCAGCAGCCGGTGTTCGGCCCGTACCGCGGGGCGCCGCTGCCGGTGGCCGAGGACGTCTGCGCCCGGCAGGTCTGCCTGCCGGTGCACTCCGATATGACCGAGGACGAGACCGACCAGGTGATCGAGGCGGTGTCGGCCGTCCACGGCCGACTCGCGGGCTGAGCCTGCCCGCCGGTCGGCTGCGGCGGTGGCTGCGGTGGCTGCGGTGGTCGGCGACTGCGGCGGCTCCCCGGCTTTGCAAACAGCACTTTGCAAAGCCGATGGGCCCGCGGCGGCAGCGGATCGCCTCGCGGGGCGCGCGGGGTTGCCGAGCTGGCGACTTTGCAAAGTGCTGTTTGCAAAGTCGCCGCAAGGGCCGCGGCACGGGCCGGGCCACTGACCGCCAAGCCACTGACCGACCGGTCGACCCGTCGACCGGCCGGACCCGCCGCGGGGCTCCGGACAGCAGCCCCCCGACCGGGGACAGCAGCCCCGACCGGACGGCAGCCCCCCGACCGGGAGCGGCAGCCCCGACCAGAGAGCAGCCCCGACCGGGGCTCCGGAGAAGGAGTGAGAACGTGCGCGTAGCCGTCACCGGGGGGTGCGGATTCATCGGCTCACACGTCGTGGACCGGCTGCTGGCCGCCGGACACGAGGTACTCGTGGTGGACACCACCGACAAGTACCTCAACACCGACGCCGAGCACGCCCGGATCGACATCCTCGACCTGCCCGCGCTGACCTCCGCCCTCGACGGCAGCGAGGTGGTCTTCCACCTCGCCGCGATGGCCGACGTCGAGCAGGTCGCCGCCGACCCGGTCCGGGCCGTGCGGCTGAACATCGACGGCACCGAGACCGTACTGGAGGCGGCCCGGCGCAGCGGCCTGAGCCGGACGGTGCTGGCCAGCACCGTCTGGGTGTACGGTGCCGCACTCGCCGAGGACCACATGGACGGCGAGGAGCAGGAGCTCGACGAACACGTGCCGATCGAGCTCGACCACAGCGGCCACCTCTACGTCGCCACCAAGCTCGCCGCCGAGATGCTGGTCCACAGCTACCGGGAGCTCTACGGGCGGCACTTCACGATCCTGCGCTACGGCATCCCGTACGGGCCGCGGATGCGCGACGAGCTGGTGGTCGCCCGCTTCGTCCAGGCGGCCCTCGACGGGCGGCCGATCACCATCGCGGGCGACGGCCGACAGAGCCGCAACTTCGTCTACGTGGAGGACCTGGCGGACGCCCACGTCCGGGCGCTGTCCCCCGCCGCCGAGGACCAGACCTTCGCGCTGGAGGGCTCGACCGCCGTCTCGGTCCGGGACATCGCCGACACCGTCGACCGGCTGCTCGGCCCGGTGACCATCGGGCACATCAAGGCCCGCACCGCCGACTACGCCGGGCGCCGCATCTCGCACGCCCAGGCGAAGCGGCTGCTCGGATGGTCTCCACACACCAACTTCGCGGACGGGGTGAGCCGGTACGCGGACTGGTACCGGGCCGCGTCCGGCCGCTCGTCCGGCGCCTCCTGAGCGGCCGGGTCGCGTCGTGCCGCACGCACTGCTGGTGTCCGGTTCGCTCGGTCAGGGGCACGACGTGATGGCCCGGGCCTGCGCGGACTCGCTGGAGGACCGGGGCTGGACGACCTCGACGGTGGACGCGATGGCCCTGCTCGGTCAGCGGGCGGGCGCGGCCGGGGAGGCCGTCTTCCGGCACCTGCTGGAACTGCCCGGGGTCTACGACGCCTTCCACTTCTCGGCGCTGCGGCCCGGTGCGCGGCTCGCGCTGCTCGCGGACGCGGCCGCGCGGCGGCGGCTCGGCCCGGCCCTGCGGGAGCTGGTGGCGACGCAGCGTCCGCAGTTGGTGGTGTCGGTGTTCGCCACCGCCACCTCGGCGGTGAACGGGCTGCGGGCCCGGGACTTCCGGCACCTCGTGCTCTGTACGGACGTGACCCCGCACCGGCTCTGGGTGCAGGACGGCACCGATCTGTTCCTGGTCACCTCCCAGGTCGCGGCGTGTGCGGTGCGGCGCTACCGGCCGGACGCGCCGATCGCCGTGCTGCCCGCGCCGCTGCGGGCTCCGTTCTACCGGCCGCCGGGGCGGGCGCAGGCCCGGGCGGAGCTGGGGGTGCCGGGGGGTGCGCGGTGTGTGCTGCTGATGTCCGGTTCCTGGGGGCTCGGCCCGCTCGCGCGGACGGCGGCCGCGCTGGCGGATGCCGGGCCGCACGTCCTGGCCGTCGCCGGGCGCAACCGGGAGTTGGAGCGCCGGCTGCGGCACGCGGCGGGGAGCCGGCCCCGGCTGCATCCCTTCGGATACACCGAGCGGATTCCGGCGCTGATGGCGGCGGCCGACCTGGTGGTGACGAGTTCCGGTGACACCTGCAGCGAGGCGCGCGCCCTGGGTCGGCGCCTGCTGCTGCTGGACGTCGTCCAGGGCCATGGCCGGGACAACCTGCAGCACGAACTGGAACTGGGCCACGCCGACGTCACCTCCGCGCGCCCGGCGGAGGTGGTCCGCAACGCCCTCGCCGCGCTGCACCGCCCGCCGCCCGGTCTGTCGGCGGGAGCGTCCCCGCAGGGATGGCGGACGGGGTTCGCGGCCGCGCTGGAGCGGGTCGGTCTGGGGGCGGCGGGCGGAGGCCCGGGGTAGCGGCGCCGGTTCGGCCACGTTCGCGGCTGTCCTTGCCGTGTGGCACGATCCGCACGTGACCAGCAGAGCCAGTGAACCGCAGCGGCTGAACGATCTCGCGCGGCTGCGCCGTGTCCGTGACCGGATCGACCGGGAGTACGAGCAGCCGTTGGACGTCGAGGCGCTGGCCCGCGGCGCGCACATGTCGGCGGGGCACCTCAGCCGCGAGTTCCGGGCCGCCTACGGCGAGTCGCCCTACGGGTACCTGATGACGCGGCGCATCGAGCGGGCGATGGCGTTGCTGCGCCGTGGCGACCTGAGCGTCACCGAGGTCTGTTTCGCGGTCGGTTGCTCGTCGTTGGGCACCTTCAGCACGCGTTTCACCGAGCTCGTCGGCATGCCGCCCAGCGTGTACCGGCAGCAGGCGGCGGGTGTGACGGAGGGGATGCCGTCGTGCGTGGTGAAGCAGGTGACCAGACCGATCAGGAATCGAGAAGCGCCCCCTTCGGGCCGCGGCTAGCGTGATCGGCATGGATATCACCATTCACACCACCTTCCTCCCGCACCACGACGCGGACGCCTCGCTGGCCTTCTACCGCGACATCCTCGGCTTCGAGGTCCGCAAGGACGTCGGGTACGGCGGGCTGCACTGGATCACGGTCGGGCCCGTCGACCAGCCGGGCACGTGCATCGTCCTGGAGCCGCCGGCCGCGGACCCCGGTATCACCGACGACGAGCGCCGTACGCTCACCGAGATGATGGCCAAGGGCACCTACGCCCGGCTCGTCCTGGCCACCGCCGACCTCGACGGCACCTTCGAGCAGTTGGTGGCCAAGGGCGCCGAGGTCGTCCAGGAGCCGACCGACCAGCCGTACGGGGTGCGTGACTGTGCCTTCCGTGACCCCGCGGGCAACCTGATCCGTATCAACGAGGTGCGCTGAGCCGTTCGGTGGGCGCGGCCGGCGGGTCGCCGCCCGCGGCGCTGCCGTGGCGTCGGGTGCGGTCGGCGGGCGGCCGGTCGGTCGGTCGGTCGGTCGGACGGGGCCGTATCGGCGGAGGGGGACCGGTCGGACGATCCGGCCGGGCGACACCGGCGGAGGCTGCCGCGAGGGCGGCCCCGCCCGACAGAGGGAGAGACGATGAGCAAGGCCACGAGGACGGGCTCGCAGTCGCCTGCGCCGCACGCCGCCGACAGCCACGAGATGATCCGTGTGCACGGCGCGCGGGTGAACAACCTCAAGGACGTCAGCGTCGAGATCCCGAAGCGCCGGCTGACGGTGTTCACGGGCGTCTCCGGCTCGGGCAAGAGCTCGCTGGTGTTCGACACGATCGCCGCGGAGTCTCAGCGGCTGATCAACGAGACCTACAGCGCCTTCGTGCAGGGTTTCATGCCGACGCTGGCGCGGCCCGAGGTCGACGTCCTCGACGGGTTGACCACCGTGATCACCGTCGACCAGCAGCGGCTCGGCGGCGATCCGCGCTCCACGGTCGGCACCGCCACCGACGCCAACGCGATGCTGCGCATCCTGTTCAGCCGGCTCGGCAAGCCGCACATCGGTCCGCCCAGCGCGTACGCGTTCAACGTCCCGTCGGTCCGGGCGAGCGGTGCGATCACCGTCGAGCGCGGCGCCAAGAAGGCGGTCAAGGCGACCTTCAACCGCACCGGCGGCATGTGTACGCGCTGCGAGGGCCGGGGCACGGTCTCCGACATCGACCTCACCCAGCTCTACGACGATTCCAAGTCGCTCGCCGAGGGCGCGTTCACGATCCCCGGGTGGAAGTCCGACAGTTTCTGGACGGTGCGGGTCTACGCCGAGTCGGGGTTCCTCGATCCGGACAAGCCGATCCGCAGGTTCACCAAGAAGGAGATGCACGACTTCCTCTACCGGGAGCCGACCAAGGTGAAGGTCGAGGGTGTGAACCTCACCTACGAAGGGCTGATCCCCAAGATCCAGAAGTCCTTCCTGTCCAAGGACAAGGAGGCGCTGCAGCCGCACATCCGCGCGTTCGTGGAGCGGGCGGTCACCTTCACCACCTGCCCCGAGTGCGAGGGGACCAGGCTCAGCGAGGGGGCCCGGGCCTCGAAGATCAAGCGGGTCAGCATCGCCGACGCCTGCGCGATGCAGATCACCGACCTGGCCGAGTGGGTGCGCGGCCTGGACGAGCCGTCGGTGGCGCCGCTGCTCGCCGCGCTGGAGCAGAGCCTCGACTCGTTCGTGGAGATCGGGTTGGGCTACCTGTCGCTGGACCGGCCGTCCGGGACGCTGTCGGGTGGCGAGGCCCAGCGCGTCAAGATGATCCGTCACCTCGGTTCCTCGCTCACCGACATCACCTACGTCTTCGACGAGCCGACGATCGGTCTGCACCCCCACGACATCCGGCGGATGAACGACCTGCTGCTGCGGTTGCGGGACAAAGGCAACACGGTGCTGGTCGTGGAGCACAAGCCGTTGACGATCGCGATCGCCGACCATGTCGTCGACCTCGGCCCGGCCGCCGGTACCGGGGGCGGCACCATCTGCTTCGAGGGGACCGTGGAGGGGCTGCGGGCCAGCGGCACCATCACCGGTCGCCATCTCGACGACCGGGCCGGGGTCAAGGCGGAGGTGCGCACGCCCACCGGCGCGCTGGAGATCCGCGGCGCGTCGGCGCACAACCTGCGCAAGGTCGATGTCGACATCCCGCTCGGGGTGCTGGTGGTCGTCACCGGCGTGGCCGGCTCCGGGAAGAGCTCGCTCGTGCACGGGTCGCTGGTCAACGGCTCGGCGGCGGCCGGGACGGGTGTGGTGTCGGTCGACCAGGGCGCGATCCGCGGCTCGCGGCGGAGCAATCCGGCGACGTACAGCGGTCTGCTGGATCCGATCCGCAAGGCGTTCGCGAAGGCGAACGGGGTGAAGCCTGCGCTGTTCAGCGCCAACTCCGAGGGGGCCTGCCCCACCTGCAACGGCGCCGGGGTCGTCTACACGGACCTGGGGATGATGGCCGGTGTCGCCACCACCTGTGAGGAGTGCGAGGGGAAGCGGTTCGAGGCGTCGGTGCTGGACTACCGCCTCGGTGGCCGTGACATCAGTGAGGTGCTCGCGATGTCGGTGACCGAGGCCGAGGAGTTCTTCGGCGCCGGTGAGGCGCGCACGCCGGCCGCGCACGCTGTCCTCGGGCGGCTGGCGGACGTCGGGCTCGGCTATCTGAGCCTTGGTCAGCCGTTGACCACGCTGTCCGGCGGTGAGCGTCAGCGGCTGAAGCTGGCCACCCACATGGCGGAGAAGGGCGGCGTCTACGTCCTCGACGAGCCGACCACCGGCCTGCACCTCGCCGATGTCGAGCAGTTGCTCGGTCTGCTCGACCGGTTGGTCGACTCCGGGAAGTCGGTGGTCGTCGTCGAGCACCACCAGGCGGTCATGGCGCATGCCGACTGGATCATCGACCTCGGCCCGGGGGCCGGCCACGACGGCGGCCGGGTCGTCTTCGAGGGCACGCCGGCCGACCTCGTCGCCGCCCGGTCGACCCTGACCGGCGAGCACCTCGCGGACTACGTCGGCGCCTGACCGCAGGAGTGCTTCCGGGTGTGTGGCACGTCGTGCCGGGGTGGCGTGTCATGCCGTTCCGGCACGGCGTGCCTGGCGCATGATGTCGCCGTGGCATGACGTGCCAGACACGTCACGCCGAAGAGGCATGGCGTGCCACTTTGGCACGCCATGCTCGCGCAGGGGGCCGAGGGTGAGGCCGCGGTCGTGGCAGTGGGCGGCGATGAGCGGGAGGGCGCCGAGGGTGGAGCGCCAGGAGTCGGGGGCCGAGGTGCAGTCGGAGTCGTGCAGGAGCAGCGTGCCGCCGGCGGTGAGGCCGGGGCGGGCGGTGGCGAGGACGGAAGCCGGGGAGGCGTCGGCGGTCCAGTCCCGGCCCCAGGCGGTCCACAGGACGGTGCGCAGGCCCAGGCGGTGGGCGGCGCGCACGAGGCCCGCGGTCAGGACGCCGTAGGGCGGCCGGTACCAGAGCGGGCGGGCGCCGCACAGGTCGGTGATCGCCTCGGCGGTGCGGCGCAGTTCGCGCAGATCGCGGGCGGGGGCCGGGTACCACTGCTCGCGGTGCCGCCACCCGTGGACGGCGACCTCGTGGCCGCGCACCACCAGCTCGTGGCCGAGGTCGGGGGAACGCTCCAGCATCTCGCCGAGCAGGAAGAAGGTGGCCCGTACGCCGAGCGCGTCCAGGGTGTCCAGCACGGCCGGGGTGCTGCGCGGGTCGGGCCCGTCGTCGAAGGTCAGGGCGACGTGGTGCGGGGCCGAGCCGTAGCCGGCGGTGCGCCGGGCGACCGTGCGGCGGACGAGGTCCAGGCGGACGGCGGCCGGTGCGAGGTGGAGCAGTTGGACTGCCGCCCCGGCCGTGGCGGCCCACCCGGTGGCCCGCGCTGCGCCGCGGAGTGCGGGAACGCGGGCCGGAGAACGGACCGGAGATCGGGTCCGGGAACGGGTCCGGGAACGGCAGGGGTGGCGGGCCGCCGGCAGCCGGTCCATCAGCCGAACCTGGATGCCATCCGCCGGAACACCCCCGGTGCGGCGCCGTGGATGCGGGCGGGGAAGCCGAGCCAGCGCGGGACGTAGGGCCGGTCGCAGGAGGTGGTGATGGTCGCGAGGACGGCGTCCGCGACCCGCTCGGCTGTGACCGGGCGCGGACGTTCGCGCTGGTAGGGGGTGCCCCGGCGGGCGAAGAACGGGGTGTCGACGGGGCCCGGCAGGACGATCCGCACACCGACGCCGGTGCCGCGCAGCTCGTACCAGAGGCTCTCGGCGAACATCGCCAGCCCGGCCTTGGTGGCGGCGTAGGCGGCCTCGTCGCACACGCCGACCTGGCCGGCCACCGAGCCGAGCAGCACGATCCGTCCGCGCCGGCGCTCCAGCATGCCGGGCAGGAGGAGCCGGACCAGGCGCAGCGGGGCGGCCAGGTTGACCTCCAGCATCCGCTCCAGGGCGTCGGAGGGCGTCTCGGCGAAGGGCCCGCGCCAGCCGAGGCCGGCGCTGGCGATCAGTGCGTCGACCCGGCCCGCGGTGGCGAGGGCGGCCTCGGCGAGGCGTTGCGCGCCGTCCGGTTTGGCGAGGTCCTCGGGCAGGGGGTGGCCGCCGGTGCGGGCGGCGACGGCGTCCAGGCGGCCGCGGTCGGTGCCGGAGAGCAGGAGCCGCCAGCCGGCTGCCGCGAGCCGGTCGGCGGTGGTCGCGCCGATGCCGGAGGAGGCTCCGGTGACGAGGGCGACCGGCGGTTGCGGGTGATCCGGCCGCCGGGAACGTCGAGGGGCTTCGTCCGCCATGGTCTCCTACCGCTCTCCGGGCGCCTTGCCGTCCGCCGGGTCGGGAACGGGCGGTCCGGGACGCTCTGCTTGGAGTCCCGGTCCGGAACGCCTGGTCGCAACCGTGCTGTTCGGATGGTTTCCTCCGGAATGTCACCATCCCATGGCTGTGGTGGCCGGGCTACCGGGGCCGGGCGGGCGCCTCGGTGGCCGCCGCCAGCGGTTGCCGGGCGTCCGGCGCCACCTCGGCCTCCACCTCGCCGAAGCGGGCGAGCACGAATGTCCCGCCGACGGCGACGGCGAAGCCGGTGAGCGCCGACCAGGCGTACCCGGGCCGGGCCGCGTCGCCCAGTGCGGCCACGCCGACCAGCGCCGGGCCGAAGGTCTCGGTGACCGTCCCGGCGGCCGTGGCGGCCGTGACCGTGCCGCGTTGCAGCGCCAGGGCGTACGCCAGGTAGCCGCCGAGGCCGCCGAGGGCGAGGGCGTACGCGGCGGGGTCGGTGAACACGTCGGCGGGCCCGGCGATGTCGAGGACCCGGACGGCCAGGCTGGTCACGCCGAAGCCGACTCCGGCGAGCAGGCCGAGGCCTGCGGCCGCGGCGTTGCCGGCCCGGCGGGCGAGCAGGAAGGTGAGCAGCAGCATCAGGACGGTGGTCGCGAGCAGCGCCCAGTGGAACACCGGACCGGCGTGTTCGCGGCCCTCGCGGCCGGAGCCCAGCGCGAGCAGGGTGAGGCCGATGACCACGGCGGCGATCCCGAGCAGGTCGCCGCGGCGCAGCCGGGCGCCGAGCAGCCACACCGCGGCGAGGGCGGTCACCGCGAGGCTGGCGTTGGTGACCGCCTGGACCAGGAAGAGCGGCAGGCTGCGCAGCGCGACGATGCTCAGTGCGAACCCGCCGATGTCCAGGGCGGTGCCGAGCAGGAACTGCCAGGACCGCAGGAGTGCGGCCAGCAGGCCGACCTGCACCCGGTCCGCTCGGGGTGCGGACCGGGCGCCGCGTGCCTGGAAGACCGATCCGAAGCCGAAGCAGGCGGTCGCGACCAGCGCGGTGGTGAGTCCGAGCAGCATGGCTCTCCCAGCCTCAGGGGCAGGATCCACCACCAGTCTCCGCCCGGCGGCGCGTGGGCGCAGCGGCGTGGCGATGCGGCGATACGGCGGTGCGTGGGCGCAGCGGCGTGGGCGCGGCGGCGTCGTCCGGTGTCGGTTCTCCTGCCTGTCCCGGGCGGCCGGGGCGGGGGTCAGGGTTTGAGGGCGGCGGCCGCGTAGACGGAGGACTCGATGTCGGTGACGGCGGTGTCGTCGGGGTGGTCCGGGCGCCAGCGGGGGGTGGGGACGAGGCCGGGGGCGATGATGTCCCAACCCGTGAAGAACCGGGTGAACTCGTGCCGGCTGCGGACCCGCAGGGCGGTGCCGGCCGCTTCGTAGATGCCGACCAGTCGGGCTATCTCGCCCGGCGCGAAGTCGGCGGTGGCGTGGGACATCACCAGGGCGCTGCCGGGGACGAGTGCGGACTTGAGGTGGTCGACCAGCTCGTAGGCGCCGCGGGCGTCGGGGACGAAGTGCAGCAGGGCGTTCAGCGAGAGGCCGACGGGGCGTTCGAGGTCGAGGGTGTCGCGCAGCCGGGGCGAGGCGAGCAGGGCGGCCGGATCGGTGGCGTCGGCCTCGACGTAGGCGGTGCGGCCCTCGGGGGTGCCGGTGAGCAGGGCCTGGGCGTGGGCGAGCACGATCGGGTCGTTGTCGGCGTAGACGACCCGGGCGCGCGGGTTGATCCGCTGGGCGATCTCGTGGAGGTTGGGCGAGGTGGGGATGCCGGTGCCGATGTCGAGGAACTGGTCGATGCCGGCGAGCGCGAGGGCCCGGGTGGAGCGTTGCATGAAGGCCCGGTTGGCGCGGGCGGCGGCGCGCACCCAGGGGACGACGGCGAGTGCCTGGCCGGCGGCTTCGCGGTCGGAGGCGAAGTTGGTGAAGCCGCCGAGGAAGTAGTCGTACATCCGCGCCGAGTGCGGCACGTTCAGGCGGAGGTCCACCCCGTCGTAGTCGTTCATGCTTCGTCCCCCGCGCCCCGTCCGCCCCGACCGCCCCTCGATTGCTGCCCACGGTACCGGTGAGCCAATCACCGTTCTTCTCCGGCCAGTTCTGAGGCCAGGCCGATGGCTGCATCCGACGAGATGACAATCTGTATTCGTAAGGATGCCTGGAGTGACAGGGCGGGGGGACTGAGGATGGGGGGCACACAGCTCCCGCCCACGCGGCCCGGCGCGCAGCCGGCGGTCGCAGAAAGCAGGCTCGATGACGATCGACAGGGACGCCCACTCCTACGGGCGCCGGGGAGGCCCGGCGCTGGAGGGCAGCGGCGAGCAGGCCGAGGCCGTCCGCATGGGATTGGCGTACACGGCGTTCTGCGAGACCCATGAGCCGGCCTGGCGCTCGCTCGCGCTGACCCGGATAGGCAACCGCGCGGACGTGGCAGCGGTCGTCGAGGCCGTCAAGGACGACCTCGCCCGCTCGTGGGCGCATGTGCTGCGCTTCGAGGAGCCCGCCGCCTACGCGTGGCGGCTGGCGAACCGCCAGGTCGCCGACCGGGTGGCCGGGGAGGAGCCGGTGGAGGTGGAGGCCGTCACCTTCGCCGCGGTGATCGGCGCCTTCAAGGACGTCGCCAAGGGCCTGCTGCGCAACGAGGCGGACGAGGTCAGGCTCTATGCGGCGATCCTCGAACTACCGGACCGGCAGCGGGACGTGGTGATCCTCCGCTATCTGCTGGGGCTGCATGTGAAGGTGATCGGCGCCTATCTGGACCGGCCGGTGGCGACGGTCCACTCCAACCTCCGGCACGCCCGGGAGCGGCTGGCCCGGCGGCTCGGGGTCCAGGACCTGCCGGACCACGGGGGCGCGCCGTGATCCCGGGGAATCCGCCCGAGACCGCGGCAGCTCCCGCGGCGGCTCCCGCGCAGTCGGAGGCGGGACCGGCCCGGGAGGAGCAGCCGCCGGGTGACGGGCCCGCGCCGCTGCGGGTGCCCCGGCCGGAGCGCGCGCACGCCCGGCGGATCGCGGCGCTGCGCCAGGCGCGACTCACGGCCGCCCCCGCGCATCTGCCCTCCGAGCACGAGCAGGCGGCGTTCGAGCTGGGCCTGGTGGTCGCCCTGGTACTGGGTGCGCCGGACGCCTCCCGGGGCCTGGACCTGCTGGTCAACGCGCGCCGGATCCAGCCCGAGGGCGCCGAGGTGTTCGGTGCGCTGCTGTACGCGACGGGGCGCGCGGACGGCGCCGAGTTCTGGTGGCGGTTCGCGGCCGGGTCCGGCAGTCGGACCGCCGCGTACTGCCTGCACCTGTACCACCTCAAGCTCGGCGAGACGGACGACGCCGACTACTGGCGGGCCTGGTCGGACCAGCTGGCCGCCACCGCGCGTCCGCCGGGTCTGCGTCCGCTGCGGCTGGGGCCGCCGCTGCTGCCGGACGACGTGCGCCGGGACATCCTCTCCCGCTGTCACCGGGGGCTGGCGCCGCAGCTGCCCCCGGGCCTGGTGGAGGTGATCGACCGGCTGCCGCTCCAGGACGGTGGGGGCGATGACAGCGGCGCGGACGGTGACCACGGCGTGAACGGCTGCAGCGGCAGCGGCGACAGGGCCGAGGATGGCAGCGGTGCGGGCGACCGGAGCTCCCCGGAGGACGAGGTGCCCTGCCCGTGGGACCTCACCTCGGACGCGACCTCCGGCTGTTCCTGGGACTCGGCGGGGTGAACCGCCCGGGGAGCGGGCCGCACCCCTCTTTCAGGTGAGCCCGCTCCGCTGCGGCGGTTCGGTCATTCGGTCGTCCGATCAGTCGGCCGAGCGGCCGTCGCCCTCGGCGGCCGGCGCCAGCGCGTCCCAGGGAAGCGCGTCCGCGGGCTGCGGGGTGCCGGCCGGGACACGGTGGACGAGGTAGTGGTGCGGGGCCATCGCGGTGTCGCGGCCGGGGAGTTCGGCGATCACGGCGCGGTGCGCGGCGGCCGGCGTCAGCTCCGGGTCCGCGGTGGCGAGTCGGGCGACCAGGCGCCCGTCGTCCACCGTCACCTGTGCGGCGACGGCCGGGCCGAGGGCGTCGCCGAGCAGTCCGCGGACGGCGGCCACGTCGATCCAGCAGTTGTCGATCCGGTGCCAGTCGCCGTCCCGGCCGACGGGCCGCAGCCCGGTCAGCGCGGGCAGCTCCGCGAGCGGCACCGGGCCGAGTGCGGCGGCCTTCAGCACGGCCAGGAGCCCGTGGGCGAACTGTTCGGCCTCCACCCGGTCGAGCACCTGCGGGCAGGCGACCAGCACGAACTCCAGCCGGCCGGCGACCCGCAGGATGTTGAACATGATCCGGGCCGGGATCCGCTGGTCGGGCAGCCAGAACAGCTCGGGGTCGCTCTGCGGGGCCGGGCGGGCCTCCGCGGCGGCCTCGGGGATGGTCAGGCTGAGGTCGTTCACCACCACCTGGCGGGCGAAGCGGGCGCCGCGCCGGTGGGCGACGTCCTCGATCAGCTGCCAGACCTTGCCGGCGTCGAGGGTGCTGTGCCAGTAGCCGGTGAAGGAGGCGGCCTTGGCCCGGCCGATCAGCTCGTCCAGGTCGGTGGCGTCCGTGTCCAGGGCGATCAGGGCGTCCTGGGCGAGGGTGCCGATGTGGTCGGCCATCACGGCGCGCTGGCGGTTGGCGGAGAGTGCGGCGAACACCAGGTCGGACCGGCCGGCGCGCTGCGCCACCAGGGCGGAGAAGGCGGCGAGCAGGACCACGGACGGGCTGCTGCCGGTGCGCAGGCAGGCGGCGGCGAGGTCGTCGGCGGCCGACCGGGAGCGCAGCAGGGCGACGCCGACGGCCTCGGCCGGTCCGGTGATCCGGGAGTCGGCGAAGACGGCCTGCGGTCCGGTGGTGAGCAGCCGCTCCCAGTGCTGCAGGGAGGCGGCGGCCTTGCGCCGGCCCTGAGTGGTCGCCTCCTGGGCGGCGACCTGCAGCGGGGTGCGGGCGGTGGAGGGCGGGAGCTCCTTGCCAGCGGCGAGGTCCGTCCAGTCCTGGATCAGCAGGGTGGCCGCGGCGCCGTCCGCCCCGGCGTGGCAGACGACCACGATCAGTCGCAGGACGAGGTCGGCCCGGGTGAGCAGGGTGAAGCGCAGCCGGATACCAGTGCCGAGGTCGAACGGGACGGCGACGTCGGCGCGCGCCAACTCGTCGGCGAATTGGTCGAGTTCGGCGCCCTCGCGGGAGCCTGCGTCGATGGCGGTGACGGTGAACTCACCCTCGCCGCGGACCTCCTGGCGGTCGGGGAAGCCGTCCGGTCCGGGCGGGAAGACGGTGCGCAGCGATTCGTGGCGCTCGGCGAGGGTGCGCAGGGCGGCGAGGGCCGCGGGGAGGGTGGTGCCGTCGGGCACGGGCCAGACGGATTCCTTGTTGATCTGCTCGGGGTCGTCGCTGCGGATGCAGCGGATCATGTTGTCCTGGCCGAGCGTGAGCGGCCCGGAGCCGCTGCTCGCTCCGCCGAACCGGACCGTGATCCGCCTGGAGTCTGTCACGTGGCACGCGTCCTTCGGGTCGCCGGGCGTGAGCGGGGCGTGGTGGGTGGGTTCCGGACGCTACCGGCGGCCCGGACAATTGATCTGCACCAGAAAGCTGGGGCGGAACGGGCGCCGTTCGACTGCCCGCTATCCTGATGAATCGTCAGTTACGTTAAGGATGAAGCCTGTTCGGAGATCAGGTGCGCGGACCAGTACCGTCGGCGGACCTCGAACGGGCGGTCGCCGACGGCGGCCACGGCGGCGTGGAAGGGCCCGGGCACGGGGACGTCGCGCACCTGGCACGGCCCCTCCCCCAGTCCGCCCACGGCGTCCAGGCGCAGTGGCGACGGGCCGGCCAGTGGCAGGCCGAAGCCCTGGACGAGGCGTCCGCCGTAGGCCTTGACGCAGGCTTCGCGGCGGCTCCAGAGCCGGGTGAAACGCGCGGCGCGGGCGCTCGGCGTGGCGGCCCGGGCGACGAACTCGGCTTCGGCGCGCGGGAAGTAGCGGTCGGCGATGCGGGCCGCGACCCGTTCGTCCCGGAGCTCCTCGACGTCGGCGCCGACCTGGCGCCCGTCGGCGATCGCCAGGACGGCAAGGGCTCCGGAGGCCGAGTAGCTGAGCTGGACCCGGCCGTCGTCGACGGCCGGTTCGGGCTTGCCGTGCGGGCCGTACCGCCAGGCGAGTTCGGCGGGGTGCAGGCCCAGCCGCTCGGCGGCGAGCAGCCTGACCACACCGTGGACCACGGTGAAACGGCGGCCGATCAGCGCGTCCTTGTCCGCGCGGGCGCGTTCGCCGGGGTCGAGCAGGGTCCGCAGGCGGTGGACCACCGGGTCGGGTTGGTCGGTCGGGATGACCCAGAGGTCCACCGGGTCCGGGGTCATGGCCCTGCCCGGAGGGTCAGCGTGCTCAACAGGCCCAGTCGGCGGTCGAGGCCGGCGACCAGGACCGGTCGCGACTGCGGCGGCTTCGACGACAGCGACTGCGACGACTGCGACCGCTCCGGCCGGTCGGACAGGTGCTCGGCGAGTTGCGTCCACACCCCGGTGAAGGGCTGCCCGGCGAGCGGCGCCCGTGCGCCGGTGACGTCCGGCAGGCCGGGGCCCACCAGGACGAGCGCCTCGGGGCCGAGCCCCCCGGCCTCGGCCGCGAGCTGCTTGGAGGCAGACTCCTGCTCCACAGACGATATTTGACGGACCGTCAGCTCGGCGTCCGGATCCTCCTCGCAGACCAGGACGACCACGCAGTGCCGTTCGGGCAGGGCGACCGGCTCGGCCGGCCGGTAGTGCAGCGCGGTCTGCTCGGCGAGCACCACCACCGCCCGCCGAAAGCCGTCGCCGCGCAGGTAGTCGGCGGCCAGCCGCAGTGCGGTGAAGGCAGCCGCCGATCCCTGGTCGCAGATGGCGAAGGCCAGCGGCGAGCCCGGGCAGAAGCGGCTCAGGTGGATCGAGGCGGGCGCCCCGGGCCGGACGTCGGGTGAGTCGAAGGCCAGGATCAGCAGGTCCACCGGCTCGCCGTCGGCCACCGCCTCGCGCAGCGGGCCCTCGGCCATCTCGCCGTAGGAGTGTCCGACGCCCTCGTCGAGCAGGTCCTCGCGCAGCGGCAGCCCGTGCGGGCGGACCAGGTCGGAGACGAACACCCGCAGGTCCGGGTCGAGGGAGGTCTCGGATCTGCCGTCGACGTACCGGGTCACGGCCCTGGCGATGCGCAGACCGGTGACGGGCACCCCGGTCAGTCCTCGGGGATGATGTGCGCGGCGACGAAGTCGGCGAGCCTGGTCACCGAGCGCAGGTCGTCCTCGCCGATCTGCTCGACGTCGACCTGGATGTCCAGGGACTCCTCGATCTCCAGGATCAGCTCGATGGTGCCGGCCGAGGTGAGTCCGAGGTCGTCGAAGAGGCAGGCGTTCTCGGGGATCTCGGGGATCTCGCGCTTCAGTACGCGCGGCAACAGCTCGCCGATGCTGCGGAGGATCCGGTCCCGGAGTTCGACATCAGTGGTCTGGACCGCGGGGTCTGACATGGGTGTCCCGTCCCGTCGTGCGAAGGAAGTGGCAGGGGTGCGGCAGGCGGTGGCGATCGCCCTCGGGGGCCGGATCGCCCTCGGGGTCGGCCGGTCCGACGATGCGTCAGTGTTCGACGGCCATGGCGGAGAAGGTCGCCCCGACGCCGGCGGCGGCGATCAGGTAGCGGTCGCCGCGCTGGAGCAGCCCCCGCGTGGTGGCGGTGTGAAGATTGATCAGGCTGTCTGCAGCGAAACTGTGCCCGACGGCGGGCACGTTGTCCAGCACCACCTTCTCCAGCGGGTAGCCGATCCGCTTGGAGATCATCCGCCAGGAGGCCTGGTTGACGTTGTGCGGAAGGATCGCGGCGATGTCCGAGAGGTCCAGACCTGCCTGGTCGAGGGCGGCCTCGATGGCTTCGATCATCACCGCCGGGTACTCCCGCTGGTAGCGGGCGAGCAGGTCCGGGTCCTCGGCCAGCCGGCCGTCGAACTCGGGCCGGTGGCGGACGGCGTAGGAGAGCACGCGGTTGCGCTCGCCGCCGGCGCTGACCAGACAGGCGGCCGCGCCCTCGGCGAAGATCCCGGTCTCGGGCACCACCTGGGCGTCCTTGGTGAAGGTCTTCTCCCCGGCCAGGACCAGGGCGAGCGCCTGCGGGTCCGGATCGGCGGCCAGCAGTCTGCCCGCCACGTCGATGGCCAGCAGGCCAACCGCGCAGGCGTGGTGGGTCACGGTGAACGCTCCGGCGTGGGCCAGCCCGTACCGGTCGAGCAGGTGGTGCAGGGGGTTGAACGGATAGGGCTCGGCCACCGGCATGCTGCGCGCGTGCACCACGAACCGTACATGGTGCTCGCGTCCGCGCAGCTCCGGCAGGGCCTCGACGGCGGAGCCGAGCAGGTCGAGCAGCGTCCCGTCCGGGTCCAGGCGCAGCTGGTCCAGGCCGTGGAAGCGGCGGAAGAGTCGAAGTTGACGTGGGGTCAGGCCGATGCGTTCGCCCACCGCCTCAATGGGCACGGTCTGGTGGGGAAGGTGAACGGCCACTGCCTCCAGTGCTGTCACCCGGGCTAGTATTCCGACGCCCGACGGGTCGCACAAGTGATCTCGGGCCGTTCTGCGACTCATCCGCCCCCGTGCCGTCGAGCAGGTGGAGCTCTCCTGATGACCGATCGTATACCTCCCAATCTCCCTGACGCGGTGTCTCCTGAACTGCTCGCGCTGCTGGTCAGAGCGGCCGAGGCGGCTCCCGAGTGGGCTGCGCTGGTGACCCCGCAGGCCCGTCTGGACGGTGACCTGCTGCTGGACGAAATCGAACTCGACCGCCTCGCGGAGCTGTTGCGCGAACGGTTCGGCCCGGCGGCCGATCTCGGTGCGCTGCGCGCCGGACTGGACCTGGCCGGCCTGGAGGCGCTGACCGTGGCGCGGGTCCAGCAGCTGCTGGCGGGGGTGCGGGGATGAGCCGCTTCCTGCTGGTGGTGCCGCCGCTGACCGGGCACGTCAATCCGACCGTGGGAATCGCGCGGGAGCTCCGGGCGCGCGGGCACGAGGTGGCCTGGACCGGGACGGAGACGGTGCTGCGCCCGCTGCTCGCCCCCGGTTCGCGGGTGCTGGGGACGGGCACCCGGGCGTTCCGGGCCCAGGGCGGGCACGGGCTGGCGGCCCTGCGCTCGCTCTGGGAGGGCTTCATCGTCCCGTACGCGCGGTTCACCGCGAAGCCGTTGGACGCGGCGGTGCGGGAGTACCGGCCGGACGTCCTGCTGGTGGACCAGCACACGCCGGCGGGCGCGCTGGTCGCGCACCGGCACGGGCTGCCGTGGGCGAGCCTGGCGCCGGGCGCGATGGAGCTGGGGCGGCCGTTCCGGGCGTTGCCGCAGGTGGAGGCCTGGATGACCGGGCTGCTGCAGGGGCTGTGGCGGCGGGCCGGGCTGCCCGAGGAGGAGTACACCGACCCGCGGTTCTCGCCGCGGCTGGTGCTGGCGCTGACCGGTGCGGCGCTCACCGGGGCGACGCCGTTCCCGGAGCACTACGCGCTGGTGGGACCGGTCCTGGCGGAGCGTCCGGCCGATCCGGCCTTCCCCTGGGAGCGGCTGGAGCCGGGGCGGCGGCGGGTGCTGGTCACCATGGGCACGCTGGCCGGCGAGCTCGGCGCGGACTTCCTCGCCAGGGCCGTCCGGGCGCTGGAGCTGTGCGGCCGCGACGTGCAGGCGGTGGTCGCGGCGCCGCCCGAGCTGCTGCCGCCCCTGGCGCCGGACGTGGTGGCCGCGGCGCGGGTGCCGGTGCTGGAGCTGATGGAGCGCGGCGCGTTGGACGCGGTGCTCTGCCACGGCGGGATGAACACCGTCGGCGAGTCCCTCGCGCACGGGATTCCGCTGGTCACGGCGCCGATCCGGCACGACCAGCCGTTCGTGGCGGCGCAGCTGGCGGCGGCCGGCGCCGGTCTGCGGGTGCCGTTCGCGCGGGTGACGCCGGATCGACTGGCATCCGCCTTGCGCACTGTCCTGGAGTCAGCCGCCCACCGGGAGGCCGCGGTTCGGACGGGGGCCGCGCTGCGGGCGGGCGGCGGGGCGGTCGCGGCCGCCGATCGCCTTGAGGCGCTGGTCACAGCCGGGGAACAACACCTGAATCCATTGGTCTAGGCCATTGTTTCCGGGGTGCCGGAGACCCTAGGGTGGCGACCGGCACCACTTTCCCCGGGTGCTCCGGTTTCCCGGGTGCTCCGGCAGCCCATCCCCGCACGGGAGTTCTGGCTTGATCGAGACCAAGGGACTTCGCAAGTCCTATCCGTCCAAAAAGCGCGGCCAGGCCGCCGTCGACGCCGTACGCGGCATCGACCTGGACGTGGCTGCAGGTGAGATCTTCGGCTTCCTCGGCCCCAACGGCGCCGGCAAGACGACCACCATGCGCATGCTCGCCACGCTCATCCGGCCCGACGGCGGCGACGCCCTGATCGCCGGCGCCGACCTGCGCTCCGACCCGGCCGAGGTGCGCCGCCGCATCGGCTACGTCGCCCAGGGCGGCGGCACCACCGACACCGTCACCGCCCGCGAGGAGCTCGTGCTCCAGGCGCGGATGCACGGCACGGGCAAGGCCGAGGCGCACCAACGCGCCGAGCAGGCCCTGAAGGCCTTCGAGCTCACCGAGTTCGGCGACCGCCCGTGCCGTACCTACTCCGGCGGCCAGCGCCGCCGGCTGGACCTCGCACTCGGCGTCATCCACTCGCCCCGCGTGCTGTTCCTGGACGAGCCCACGGTGGGCCTCGACCCGGCCAGCCGGGGCCACGTGTGGGCGGAGATCCGCCGCCTGCGCACCGAGGGGATGACGGTGGTGGTGACCACCCACTACCTGGAGGAGGCCGACGCCCTCTGCGACCGGGTGGCGATCGTCGACCACGGCGAGATCGTCGCCGAGGGCACTCCCGAGACCCTGAAGCGGGAGATCTCCGGCGACGTCGTCCTGGTCGGCCTCGCGGCCGGGGAGTCCGAGCGCGCGGCCAAGGCCCTGCGGGAGCAGTCCTACCTCCACCGGCTGGAGGTACAGGGCGAGGACGGTCTGCGGCTGTACCTGGACGACGGGGCGGCCGCGATCCCGCGGCTGCTGCGCGCACTGGACACGGCGGGCGTGGTGCCCGGCACCGTCCAGCTCCAACGGCCCAGCCTGGACGACGTGTTCCTTGCTCGCACGGGCCGCTCGATAGAGCAGTCCTGACACCTCCGATCCCGAATCCCGAAGGGCCCTGATGAAGCTCGCCCGCGACACCTGGCTGGTCTTCCAGCGGCAGCTGCTGCTCATGTGGCGGACGCCGATCTGGATCGCCGTCGGGGTGATCCAGCCGGTCTTCTATCTGCTGTTGTTCGCGCCGATGCTCAAGAATTTGCTGGCGCCGATGGGCGCGACCACCTACGCCGAGACCTACCAGATCTACGTGCCCGGCCTGTTGGCGGTGCTGTGCATCTTCGGCGGCCTGTACACCGGCTTCACCCTGCTCGGCGAGCTGAAGGCCGGCATCATCGAGCGGTCCCGGGTGACGCCGGTGAGCCGGCTGGCCCTGCTGATCGGCAGGGCGCTGCGCGAGACCGTGGCGCTGCTGGTGCAGGCCGTCATCATCACGCTGATCGCGCTGCCCTTCGGGCTGCGGGTGGGCTTGGTGGACCTCCTACTGGCCTATCTGCTGCTCGGCCTGCTGGCCCTGATGACGTCGGCGATCTCCTACGGCATCGCGCTGGTACTGCCGGCCGACGAGGCGATGGCCCCGGTGGTGAACACCCTCGCGCAGCCGATCGGACTGCTCTCCGGGGTGCTGCTGCCGCTGGCGCTCGCGCCGATGTGGCTGCAGTCGCTGGCCAAGTGGAACCCCTTCTACTGGGCCGTGGAGGGCATGCGGGCGCTGTTCTCGGGCCACGCCGGGGACAGCGCGGTGTGGCAGGGGCTGCTGGTCGTGGGCGTGATGACCGTCGTCTCGGTGTCCTGGTCGGCCCGGTTGTTCTCCACCCGGGTCCGCTAGTGCCGCGTCAGGCAACTTTTGCCCGTCAAGGAGCGGCGTCCGGTGCGTGCTATCGGCGTGCCGGCCGGAAGTCCTCGTACTGGACGTACTTGGGCTTTCGGCCGGTGCGGCGAGAGTGCGTGCCGGGCGTCGCGACGGGGCGAAGGTTGCCTGACGCGGCACTAGGTCCTGGTCCGGGCCTGGCCGGTCCTAATCCGTCCTGCCCTGTCCTTCCTCGTCCTGCCCCTGCCTCGTCCTGCCCTGTCCTGGAGCCCTGCACATCGGGGACTTCCGGGCAGGGCTCGCGGCCTTCTCGGGCGGGCCGGTCCGGCCCGATCGGGCACCTTGTCAACTCTTGCTTCCAGCATGAGAGTTGCTTGCCGGTCCGACTGCCAGGACCTATCGTCGTCGACGGTGCACCGTCCAGGCCTGTCGAGAGGAACCGTCATGAGTCCGCGCTTCGGGAACGAGGCCGCCACCGGCCGCAACGACGACGCACCCGCCCGACGCCGCCGTGCCCGGCTGGCGCTGGCGGGCGGGGCGGTCGCCGCGCTGCCGGTGGTCGGCCTCCTCGCCGCCGGGTCGGCCTCCGCCGAGCCCGTCGCGGCCAAGCCGCCGGCGAAGGTGGTCGCAGCGAAGCCGCCGGCCAAGGTCGTGGCGGCCAAGCCGCCGGCGAAGGTCGTGGCGGCCAAGCCGCCGATGAAGGTGGCCGCACCGGCGCCCGAGCGGGTCACCGACAAGCCCCCGGTGAAGGCCGTGGCCGCCAAGCCCCCCATGAAGATCGTCGCGGCCAAGCCGCCGATGAAGGTGGCCGCACCGGCGCCCGAGCGGGTCACCGACAAGCCCCCGGCCAAGGTCGCCGCCGCCAAGCCTCCCGTCAAGGCGGTCGCGGCGAAGCCCCCGGTGAAGGCCGCGGCTGCCAAGCCGCCGATGAAGGCCGCCGCCGCGGACCCGCGGCCGGGCGCCTCCCGCTGAGTCCTGCGGCGCCCGGGGACCGGCGGTATCCGGGTACTGGCACCCGGCGTCCGCCACCCTCGAAGCCGCACAGCCACCCGCGGACGCCCGTATGACGAATGGCGGCCGGTCCCCGTTCGGGACCGGCCGCCATCGGCCGTTCGGTGCCGCGGTGGCGGCGCTGCCGGGCGGGCCCGGCGAGTCGGGCTACGCGCCCCGCGCACCCGCGGGCTCGGCGGCCACGGCCGCGGCGCTCTCCGCCCGCACGAACGCGGCGAGCCGCTCGACGCCGTCCCTGATCTGCGGCCCGCTCAACGCGCTCACCGACAGCCGCAGCCGGTGCTCCCCGCCGCCGCCCGGATAGAACGGCGCCATCGGCGTCCACAGCACCCCGTGCTCGCCGGCGCAGCGCTCCATGGCCGCCTCGTCCGCCGTGAACGGCACCGTCAGCACGGCGAAGAAGCCGCCCTCCGGCCGGTTCCAGGACAGCCCCAGGCGTCGGCGCTCGGCGGCCGGGAAGTGCCGCTCCAACTCCCCCAGCAGGGCTTCCATGTTGGCCGCGTAGTAGGCCGTCGCGGGGGCGTTGGCGGCCCGCAGCCGGCAGTCGCTGCGCAGCAGCATGCCACCGATGACGGCCTGGCTGAGCGCGGGCGTGTTGACGGTCGTCATGCTCTTGAGCTTCGCCAGCTCGTCCGCCAGCAGGGTGCGCCGGCCGCCGGGGCCGGCCACCTCCTGGTCCGCGACGACGTAGCCGAGCCGGGCGCCGGGGAAGCAGGTCTTGGCGAAGGAGCCCAGGTAGACGACCTGGCGGCGGCGGTCGAGCGCCTTGAGCGTCGGCCGCTCGCCGGGGTCGCGGGCGAAGAAGCCGTACGGGTTGTCCTCGATGACCAGCAGGCCCTCCTCGGCGGCGGTGTCCAGCAGCCGGGAGCGGGCGTCCACCGGCATGCTGGTGCCGGAGGGGTTGGCGAAGTCGGGGACGACGTAGAGCGCCCGCGGGCGGCGGCCCCGGGCCCGGACGGCGCGGGCGGCGGCGCGGACGGCCTGCGGGTCGGGCCCGCCGTCGGGGCCCTCGGGGACGGGGACGGTGGTGAGGTCCAGCAGGCGGGCGGCGCCGGTGACGCCGACGTAGCAGGGCGAGCTGACCAGCAGGACGTCGTCCGGGGTGGCGCACAGGGCGCGCAGTGCGAGCAGCATGCCCTCCTGCGCGCCGACGGTGAGCACCAGGGCCTCGGGGGCCACGTCGAGGCCCTCGTCGTTCGCCAGGGTGCGGGCGACCAGGTCCGCGATGATGCCCTTGGTCGGCCCGTACTGGAACAGGGTGGTGCGCGCGGCGTCGCGGTCGAGGCCGCGTTCGGCGAGGTGGGCGAGGTAGGCGTCCAGGTGGTGGTGGACGTCCTCGGGCTCGAAGAAGCCCTCGTAGGGGCGGCCGGGGGCGAAGGAGAGGGCGCCGGGGTAGCGGGTGGTGACCTCGTTGAGGAAGGTCATGGCGTCGAGCAGCGGGTCGGCGAGGGAGGCGTGCAGGTCGCCGAGCCGCAGCGGCTCCCCCGGCCCCGGCCGGTCCGCTGCCGCGGGCGGGGTCATTGTCACGGGCGGTGCCGCTGCCGCGGGCGGGGTCGCTGTCACGGACGGGGTCGCCGGGCTCATCGGAGGGCCTCGCGCAGCCGCTGTGCGGCGTACTGCTGCGCCTCGGCGCCGGCGTCCAGCACGCCGGCCATGGCGAAGAAGCCGTGCGGCATGCCCGCGTAGCGGCGGGCCTCGACGGGCACGCCGGCGGCGCGCAGGGCCTCGGCGTACTGCTCGCCCTCGTCGCGCAGCGGGTCGTACTCGGCGGTGATCACGGTGGCGGGCGGCAGGCCGGCCAGGTCGGCGGCGCGCAGCGGGGAGGCGTGCGGGTGGTCGCCGTCGGCGGGGTCGGCCAGGTAGTGGCCCCAGTACCAGGCGACCGAGCGGCGGTTGAACAGTGCCGGGTCGTCGTGCTCGCGCAGTGAGGGGGTGTCGGCGCGGTAATCGGTGTTGGGGTAGACGAGCAGTTGGTGGCGTAGGGCCGGTCCGCCCTCGTCTCGGGCGAGCAGGGTGAGGGCGGCGGTGAGGTTGCCGCCCGCGCTGTCGCCGCCGACGGCGAGGCGTGCGGGGTCGATGCCGAGGGTGTCGGCGTGTTCGGCCAGCCAGCGGGCGGCGGCCCGGCAGTCGTGGACGGCGGCGGGGAAGGGGTGCTCGGGGGCGAGGCGGTAGCCGACGGAGGCGGTGACGCAGCCGACGGCGTTGGTCAGGCGGCGGCAGATGGCGTCGCTGGTGTCGGGTGAGCCGAGGGTCCAGCCGCCGCCGAACAGGTAGAGCAGCGCGGGGAGTCGGCCGGCCGTGTCGGCGGGGCGGTAGAGCCGCAGGGCGAGTTCGCCGCCGGGGCCGGGGATGCGGTGCTCCTCGACCGCGCCGACCGGCTCGGGGTTGCCGGCGGCGGCCCGGATGTCGGCGAGGTCGGCGGCGCGGGCCTCGGCGGGGGTGAGGGTGTAGAGCGGGGGTGTGCCCGCGCGGGCGCGCTGCGCGCGCAGCGCCTCCGCCTGGGGGTGCAGTGGCATGGTGGTCCCATCGGTGCGGGGTGTCGGCGGTGGGCGCCGGACGGTCAGCGGTCGGCCTCGACGTAGATGGTCTCGTCGGTGCGGAAGGCCGTGTCGAGGTCGGCGACGTCGGCGCGCATCCCCTGCCGGTAGGCGCAGTGGCGGATCTGTCCGGGCTCGAAGCCGGCCAGGGTGAGGACGTGGCGCAGCTCGTCCAGGTCGTAGATCCACTGGTGGCCGAAGTGGCGGAAGATCTGGTTGATGAGGAAGGCCGGGCGCTGCGGCATCGGCGGGCCGAAGCCGAGGGTGGAGAGCCGGCGGCGGTGCTTGGCGAGGAAGCCGTCGTCGGTGGCGTAGCCGACCAGGTAGCGGGCCAGGTCGGGGGTGGTGATCCGCAGGACGCCGCCGGGGCGCAGCACGCGTCGGGCCTCGCGCAGCCAGCCGACGGCCACGGGCATCGTGACGTGTTCGATCAGGTGCTCGGCGTAGACCCAGTCGACGCTGGCGTCGGCGAACGGCAGCGGCTGGGAGATGTCCAGCCGGGTGAACCAGCGGTCGCCGTCGACGCGGTAGAGGGTGCCGGGCTCGGTGGTGGCGTCGGGGCTGCTCAGGGCGGCGAGGTCGGTGCCGAGGCCTTCCGGGTGGGCTGTCCGGAATGCGGCGAACTCGATTCCGGTGAGGCCGAGTTCGCGGAAGCCCTGGTGGTCGCGCGGGAGGCCGGCGGGGGTGGGTTCGAGTGTCCGGCAGGTGGCGGCCCGCTCGCTGAAGCCGTCGAGATGGGCGGCGAGGCCGTCCGGGTCGTCCCAGTCCCAGCCGGGGAAGGCGTTCGTCATGTCGCTGGTCTTTCTGGTGGGTTGCGGTGTCGGGGGCCTGGCGGGCTTGCGGGGCGGGGAGGCCGGGCGGTGTGCGGTGCCGGTGCCGGGCGGGGTCAGGTCCGGGCGGTGCCGGTGGTAGGCCAGGGCGCGAGGGCGCCGCGGTCCAGGTCGGCGAGTCGGGGGCGGCCCAACAGGGCCATGGTGTGCTCCAGTTCGTCGCGGAGCAGGCCGAGGACGCGGGCCACGCCGGCCTCGCCCTCGGTGGCCAGGCCCCACAGGGCGGGGCGGCCCACCAGGACGGCCCGGGCGCCGAGGGCGAGGGCGATCGCGATGTCCGTGCCGGTGCGCACGCCGCCGTCGAGCAGGACCGGGAAGTGCGCGGGGAGGGCGTCGACCACCTCGGGGAGGGCGGCCAGGCTGGGCAGGGCGCCGTCGAGTTGGCGTCCGCCGTGGTTGGAGACCACGACGGCGTCGACGCCGTGGTCGGCGGCCCGGCGGGCGTCCTCGGCGGTCAGGATGCCCTTGAGGACCAGCGGCAGGCTGCTGCGCTCGCGCAGCCAGGCGAGGTCGGCCCAGGTCACCGTGGGGTCGAACTGCTCCGCGGCGTGGTCGGCGATCCCGGAGGAGCCGGTGGTGGCGCGGTGGCTGGCGGCCATCAGCCGCTGGTCGAGGTTGACGGCGCGGATGTCCGGCGGGATGGCGAAGCCGTTGCGCAGGTCGCGCATCCGGCGCCCGATCCGGGGCGCGTCCACGGTGAGCATCAGGGCGGTGAACCCGGCGGCCTCGGCCCGTTCGACCAGGGCGGCCAGGGCGTCGCGGCGGCGCAGCCAGTAGAGCTGGAGCCAGAGCGGGCCGGTGGCGGCGGCGGCGATGTCCTCCAGGGTGCGGCTGGCGAAGATGCCGGCGACCAGCAGCGCGCCCGCTCGTCCGGCCGCGCGGGCGGTCGCGGTCTCGCCCTCCGGGTCGACCAGCCGGTGGTAGGCCATCGGGGCGATGCCCACCGGCAGTTGGAGCTCGGAGCCGAGCAGGGTCAGTGCGGGTGAGCAGGTCGAGACGTCGACGAGCGCGCGGGGTCGCAGGGCGTAGTGGCCGAACTGCTTTCCGTTCGCCGCCAGGGTTCGTTCCGCGCCACTTCCGCCTTCAATGAAGTCCCAGATTTCTGGGCGAAGTCGGTCGTGCGCCGCGCGCTCGATCCCGGCCAGCGTGAGTGGTCCCACGGGCATCCTCGTTCCCGGACGGCCGCGCTCGGACCAGTCCCGGATCTGCAGCGTAGGAGGTCCGGACCACATTGGTATAGACCTTGATTTGACCAATCGTCTGTGCAATCGTCTGGCAACGGAATTGACCGTATTGGTTCTGAACAGCGTCCATGTCAAATCTCCTCACTGCGTGGAGCGGCGTTGACCGCCATTTCCCTCTCATCACCTCTGCCTTCCTCGGTCCCGCACGCCGATGCCCCCGAACACTGGGTGGACCGGTTGCTGCTGGCAGGCCCCGGAGGCGAGGAATGCCTACGCTTCGGCACTCCCGTCGATCGCGACACCCTGCGCCGGCTGGTCGGCGAGCAGGCCCGGCGGCTCGCCCTCGCGGGCCTGGAGCCGGGCGGGACGGTGGCGTTGCGGCTGCCGCCCTCGCTCGGCTTCGTCGTCGCCCTGCTGGCGTCCTGGCAGAGCGGCGCCCAGGTCGCCCTGTTGGACCACCGGCTGACGGACCATGAGGTCGACGCGGCCGTCGAACGGCTGGCCCCGCAACTGTTGGTAGGGTCGGCCCACCGGTCGGCACCGGCGCTGCGCGGCTTCCACGAGGTGGACCCGGTGGCCGTCCGGCTGCCGGCGGGCCGCCCGGCCCGCACCGGCCACGCGCTGGTCCAGCTCAGCTCCGGTTCCACCGGTCCGGCCAAGGTCATCGCCCGCACGGCCGGTGACCTGGTCCGCGAACTCGGCTGCTACCGGCGGCTGGAGGACTTCCCCGGCGAGGGCGAGCGGGTGGTGCTGCTCTCCTCGGTGGTGCACGTCCTCGGCCTGGTCGGCGGGCTGCTCAACAGCCTGCACGCCCGGGCGCCGCTGACCGTGCCGGAACGGATGACGGCGGCGGGCATCCTCGCCGCGGTCGGCGCCGACACCCGGCCGACCACGGTGATCGGGGTGCCCTTCCACGCCGAGCTGCTGGCCGGCGCGGCGGCGCCCCCGCCGCTGCCCGGACTGCGCCGGATGATCGTCGCAGGCGAGCTGGTCCGCCCCGGACTGCCCGCCGCCTTCACCGCCAGGTACGGCGTCCCGCTCGGCACCATGTACGGGATGACCGAGCTCGGGGTCATCGCGACCGATCTCAGCGGTCGGCTGCACCCCCGGGCCGAGCCCGTCCACGGCATCGAACTCCGCCTGGTGGAAGGCGAGTTGCAGATCGGCACGGCCGCCTCCCCCTACCCGGGGCTGGACGATCCGACCCGCTGGGCCGACGGCTGGCTGCACACCCGGGACGCCGCCGAGCTCGCCCCCGCCACCGGGTGCGTGACCGTCCTGGGCCGCCGGGACTCCCAGGTCTCGATCGGCGGACTGAAGGTCGACCTCACCGAGGTGGAGCAGACCCTGGCCGCACTGCCCGGGGTCCGCGAGGCCGTCGTGGTGTTCGACCGGGGCACCGTCGAGGCCTACCTCTCCACCGAGGAGGGCGCCGAGCCCGCACTCGTCGAGGAGGGACTGGCCCGGCAGCTGGCCGCCTACAAGCGGCCGCGCACCCTGGCCTTCCTCCCCGCGCTCCCCCGCACCGCCACCGGCAAGCTGCTGCGTGATCCGGTCGCCCTGCGCGCGGCCGCCCGCTGAATTCCCCACCGCACCCGAACCGATTTCCCGATCGGGCAAAACGCACTTCCCTCCGGGGAAGCAGCGGCTTTCCCGATGTATCCGAACGGCCTTCCCGATAGGGCCGTACCGCCTTGCCCGGCGGACCCGAACCGCCTTCCCGGCCGGGGCCGCCCGATTTCCCCGCCGTACCCGACTCCTCCCCGACCCCGCGCGCACCACAGGCGCGCAAGCACAAGGAGCACACCATGCAGGACCGCATCCGCGAGTTCGTCCTCGCCGCCCTGACCGAGATGCAGTACGACGTCTCGGAGGTCACCGGAGACACCGACCTCGGCCCGGCCGGGCTCGACCTGGAGTCGCTCGCGCTGGCCGACCTGTCCGTCCAGGTCGAGGACGAGTACGGGATCAAGTTCGACCTGGACGAGATGGAGAGCACCGCGCTGATGACGCTCGACCAGTTCACCGCCGATGTCGCCAAGCGGATCGCCGCCGTCCCGAGCACCTCGGGCAGCCCCGCGTGACGGACACCCGCCTCCCCGGCCGGGCCGAGGTCCTGCAGATGCTGGCGGCGTTCGGGCAGCGCGCCGCCGAGACCGTCCCGGAGACCGTCGGGTCGCTGGAGCTCACCTGGCTGATCGCCGAGTTCGAGCAGCGCTACGGGGTCGAACTGGACCTCGACGACGAGCAGTTCGAGGCCGTCCGGACGGTGGACGACGCCACCGCGGTGCTGTCCGCGGCCGTGCTGGCCGCCGCGGGGGCCGACCGCACCGCCGGGGCCGCGCAGCCATGACCGGCAACGCCCCGCCCGCCGTCCGGCCCGTGGTCACCGGCGTCGGCGTGCTCAGCGCGGCCGGCTCCGGGCTCGGCGCGCTCGCCGAGGCGACCGCCCACGGCAAGGCCGCCTTCAGCACCGTCACCCGGTTCGACGTCTCCGCGCGCCGGACCACCCGGGCCGCGCTGCTGCCCGAACCGGTGGCGCTGGCCGACGCCGTCCTCGCCGCCGTGGACCAGGCCTGCCGCCAGGCCGGCCTGCCCGCCGCGGGCGGCGCCGGCGCGCCCGACGGGGGTGCCGTGCCCGTCCTGCTCGCCCTGCACAGCGACCTGCGGACCAGGGACGTCAGCGCCGCCGTCGCGGCCGGGGCGGCCCGGGCCTGGGGGGTCGCCGGGGTGACCCGCGTCTACACCGGGGCCTGCGTCGCGGCCGGCACCGCCGTGGCCGACGCCGCCGCGCTGGTCGCCACCGGCCGCCACCCCCGGGTCCTGGTCGCGGCCGGACACCTGGTGGAGCCGGGCGTGTTCGCCGCCTTCGACGCCGGACGGGCGCTGGCCCGCGACGGCGAGCTGCGCCCGTTCAGCGCCGGCCGCAGCGGCACCCTGCTCGGCGACGCGGCCGCCGCCGTGGTCGTCGAGGCCGAACCGGCCGCCGAGCGGCGCGGCGCGCCCGTCCTCGCCCGGCTGGCCGGCTGGGGCCGGACCGGGGACGCCCACCACGTCTGCCGCCCCGAACCGGACGGCGACGGCGCGGCCCGCGCCGTCGAGGCCGCGCTCGCCCGGGCCGGCGTCACCCCGGCGGAGATCGGCTACGTCAACGCCAACGGGACCGGCTCGCCGCTGGCCGACCGGGCCGAGGCGAGCGCCCTGCGCCGGGTGTTCGGCCCGCACGCCGAGCGGCTGCCGGTGAGCTCCAGCAAGTCCGTCCACGGCCACGCCCTGGAGGCCTCCGCACTGCTCGAACTCGCCGTCACCATCGCGGCGTTGCGCGACGGCCGGCTCCCGGTGAACGCCGGCTGGCTCGGCCCGGACCCGGACGTCGCGGTGGACCTGGTGCTCGACGGCCCGCGCGCCGCCCGGCCGCACTACGCGCTGACGCTCAACTCCGCGTTCGGCGGCGCCAACACCGCACTCCTGGTGGCCGCCCGATGACCGGACTGCGCATCCTCGCCCGGGCCGGCTGGCCCGACCCGGACCACCACGAGCCCCTCCCCCCGATCCCCGGCTTCACCGCCTCCTCGTTCAACCCCCTGGTGGCCGAGACCGCCGAGCGCTGTCTGCGCGCCCACCACGGCGCCGCACCGGCACCCGGCCGCACGGCCCTGCTGCTGGCCAGCGCCGGTGGTGACCGGGCCACTGCCCGGGCCATCGACGAGGCCGCCGCCGCCGACCGGAGGGTCCCGCCCCTGCTGTTCTTCCAGTCCAACCCGAACGCCGTCCTCGGCCACATCGCCGCACGCTGGGGCCTGACCGGACCGGTCGTGGCGATCAGCCCGACCGCGACCCGCCCGGGCCAAGTACCGCAGGACGCGCTCGACCTGGCGGAGCTGCTCCTCGCGGACGGCGACGCCGACCAGGTCCTGGTCATCGCCGCCGAGCAGGCCGACGCCGGCCAGGGCACCGACCGGGCGGTCGCCCTCCTGGTCACCACCGCCTGACGGGTCACCACCCCCTGACGGATCACCACCGCCCGACCGGGCCGGTCCCGACCGCACCCGACACCCCGTACCCGCACCGACACCACCACCGAGCGAGCGGCCCCACACGCCGCGCCCGCCGCAGCACGCCCCGCACCATCGGAGGGATCCACCACCGTGAGCATCCGCAGTATCCGCACCCTTCTGGCGGACGACCCGGACGTCGGCGCCGGCAACGTCCTGACCAGCCGGCTGGCCCTCGGCCTCGGCCTGGACGAGCCGCTGCTGACCTTCGACACCGCGGTGGACGACCACGCCGCCTGGCAGCCCTTCACCCTGCGCGAGCTGGACCGCGCCGTCCGGGCCCGGGCCGCCGCGCTGCACGCCCTCGGGGTGACCCGCCGCGACCCGGTGGTGGTCTACACGACCGATGCCGCCGACCACGTGCTGGCCTTCCTCGCGCTCGCCCGGCTCGGTGCGATCCCCGCCCTGCTCAACCCCAACGTGGACGGCGAGCGGGCCGCCCGCTACATCCACCGCCTCGGCGCCGTCGGCATCCTCGCCGACGCCCCGCACCTGGCCGCGCTGGCCGGCCACGACGCCGGCGCCCCCGCCCTGCCCGAGATCTCCACCCTCGGCGCGGGCGACCCCGACGCCGCCCCGGCGCCCTACCGGCACTGGTCCGGGGACCCGGTCGCGATCACCCACTCCTCCGGCACCACCGGCATGCCCAAGGCCGTGGTCCACTCGCACGCGAGCCTGTACGCGGCGATCCGCCACCGCCTGCGGATGCCCCGCCCGCAGGGCCAGGCGCGGATGCTCAGCGCGCTGCCCGCCCCGCACGCCGCCACCCTGATCGCGGTCAACCTGGCGCTCAGCTCCCACACCGAACTCGCCCTGCTCTCCCGGCAGTCGGGCGCGGGCGTGCTGGACGCGATCGACAGCTGGCAGCCCAGCGGCGTCATCGGCTTCGCCGCGACCTGGGCCGAGCTCGCCCACCACGACCTGAGCGCGCGCCGGACGGACTCCGTCGCCCTCTGGTGGAACACCGGCGACTGCGCCCACGAGGTGCACATCCGCCGGCTGATCGCCGCCGGCAGCCGGGAGACCGTCACCCGCGAGGGCCGGGTCCGGGCGCCCGGCTCGCTGTTCGTGGACGGCCTCGGCTCCACCGAGATGGGCCACTCGCACTTCTTCATCACGCACGGCCCCGGCACCGAGCGCTACGGCCGCTGCGTCGGCCGCCCGCACGCCTTCGTCGACTGCGAGGTGGTCGGCCCGGACGGCGAGCCGCTCGGCCCCGGCGAGGTCGGCGAACTCGCCACCACCTCCCCCACCCTGGCGCTCGGCTACTGGAACGACTCGGCCACCACCTTCCGCACCCGGATCCGCGGGAAGTTCCTCACCGGCGACCTGATGTACCGGGACGAGGAGGGCTACTACTACCACGTCGACCGGGCCGTCGACTCCGTCGAACTCGGCGGCGGCAAGCGGCTGTTCACCGCGATGTCGGAGGAGCGCGTGCTGGCCCGCTGCCCGGACGTGGCGGACTGCACCGTCGTCGCCGTCCGCGACGGCGAGGAGGTCGTCACCGACGTCCTGCTCATCCTGGCCGCCGACGCCGACCCGCGGACGGACCGCACCAAGGAGGTGACGGCGGCCCTGGACGAGCACAGCGCGGCGACCGTCCGCAAGGTCCTGGTGGTCTCCGGCGAGGACATCCCGCTCGGCCCGACCGGCAAGGTCCGCAAGGTGCTGCTGCGCCAGCGCTACCTCGACTCGGTGGCGGGCCGGTGAGCGCCGCACGTCCGGCCGCCACCGTCACCGGCATTGGCCTGGTCACGCCCCTCGGCCGCAAGCCCGCCGAGGTCTTCGAGGCGCTCACCACCGGCCGCAGCGGCATCACCGCCGTACCGGAGGGCCACGCCGCGCACGGCTGGCTCACCGCCGCCGGCATCGCCCCCGCGGTGGACGGCCGCGAGGTGCTGCCGCCCACCGAGACCCGCTGCGTGGACCGCTTCGTCCTGCTCGCCCTCGCCGCCGCCGACGACGCGCTCGCCGACGCCGGACTGGTGGTCGGCCGGGACGTCGACGCCCACCGCACCGCCGTCGTCCTGGCCACCGGCGGAGGCGGCCTGGAGACCTTCGAGCAGCAGTCCCACCGGCGCCTGGAGCGCGGCCGGCCCGGGGTCAGCCCGTACCTGCTGCCCGGCATGCTCTCCAACATGGCCACCGCCCGGGTCGCCATCAAGCACGGGATCCGGGGCTACAGTTCGGCGATCGTGACGGCCTGCGCGGCCGGCGCCCAGGCCGTCGCCGAGGGGCTGCGGCTGATCCGCGCCGGGGACGCCGACGTGGTGGTGTGCGGCGGCAGCGAGTCCTCGCTGCACCCGACGATCGCCGCCGCCTTCACCAACGCCCGTGCGCTCTCGCACGGTTGGGAGGACCCGCAGCAGGCCAGCCGGCCGTTCGACGCCCGCCGCACCGGCTTCGTGCTCGGCGAGGGCAGCGCCGTCCTGGTACTGGAGCGCGCCGAGCACGCCGACGCCCGCGGCGCCGCCGGGTACGCCGACCTGACCGGCTGGGGCGCCTCCACCGACGCCCACCACCCGACCATGCCGCGCCCGGACGGCGAGGGCGCCGCCGACGCGATGCGCTCCGCGCTGGCCAACGCGGGCCTGGCACCCGCCGACATCGGCTACGTCAACGCGCACGGCACCGGCACCAAGCTCGGCGACATCGCCGAGACGGCGGCGCTGCGGTCCGTCTTCGGCGAGCAGGGGCCCGCGGTCAGCTCCACCAAGGGCGCGACCGGCCATCTGCTGGGCGCCGCAGGGGCGTTGGAGGCCGCCGTCACGGCGCTCGCGGTGGCCCGCGGGACGCTGCCGCCGACCGTGAACCTCGTCGACCCCGACCCGGCCTGCGCGCTCGACCACGTCCGGGGCGCCGCCCGCGCCGCCGCGCCGGGCGCCGCCCTGAGCAACGCCTTCGCGTTCGGCGGCCACAACCTCAGCCTGATCTTCGGCCCGGCGTCCACCCGTGCCGCCAAGTAGCGCTCCGCCACCCGCCCTTGCCTCACGCCCGGGGAGAACCGATGTCAGTCCAGTCCATCACCCATGTCGAGTACCACTGCGCCGACGCCGAGCTGACCGCCGCCGGTCTCTGCTCGGACTACGGCTTCCTGCATGACGACCAGGCCCCGCCCCAGCCCGGGATACGCAGCGTCCGGCTGCACCAGGGCACGATCCGCATCCATGTCGCCTCGGCCGAGGACCCCGCCCACCCGGTGGCCCGCTTCGTGGCGCGGCACGGCGACGGCGTGGCCGTGATCGCACTCGGCTGCACCGACCCGCAGGCCTCGCTGGAGCGCGCCGAACGGCACGGCGCGCGGGTCCTCGACCGGGCCGGCGGCCTGGTCGCCGGCTTCGGCGACGTGGCCCTGCGGTTCGTCCCCGACGCCCCGGCGCAGGCCGCGCCCGGCGGCCTGCTGGACGCCCTCGACCACGCCGCGATCTGCGTGCCCGCCGGCGAACTCGCCCCCGCCGTCAAGTTCTGCGAGGCGGCGCTCGGCTTCCACCGGATCTTCGGCGAGTACATCGAGGTCGGCGCGCAGGCCATGGACTCCAGCGTGGTGCAGAGCGCCTCCGGCGAGGTCACCTTCACCCTGATCGAGCCCGACACCAGCCGCCAGCCCGGCCAGATCGACACCTTCCTCGACTCCAACCAGGGCGCCGGCGTCCAGCACCTGGCCTTCCGCACCCGGGACATCGCCGCCGCCGTCCGGACGGCCCGCGCGCGCGGAGTGGAGTTCCTGAGCACCCCCGGCGCCTACTACGACGCCCTGGCCGAGCGCCTCGGCGCGACCGCCATCCCGGTCGACACCCTGCGCGAGCTGGACGTGCTGGTGGACCAGGACCACGGCGGACAGCTGTTCCAGATCTTCGTCCGCTCGACCCACCCCCGGCGGACGTACTTCCTGGAGCTGATCGAGCGCCAGGGCGCGGGCACCTTCGGCACCGCCAACATCAAGGCCCTGTACGAGGCCGTCGAGCGGCAGAGCTCCACCGCGTCCGTCTGACCCACCCCCCGAGGAGACCGCCCCGCCATGACGACCGCACCCGAGTTCCACCTCACCGACGCCGAACGCTCCCTGCTGCCCACCCCCGAGGAGGTGGCCGGCTACCTGGAGCACGGCTGGTACCTCTCCCGCCGGCTCTTCAGCGACGAGGAACTGGACACCCTCCAGGACGCCACCGAGAAGTACTACGAGGGCCACCGCGACCGCACCCTCGCCGTGCGGCCGCCCAACCTCGCCTCCTGGGAGCCCTCGCACGGCCCGGTCCAGCGGCACAACGACTACGTCCACTACGAGAGCGACGCCATCGGCGCGATCCTGCGCAAGCCGCTGCTGGGCGCCGTCGCCGCGCTGCTCGCCGAGGCCGAGGAGATCCGGGTCTTCCAGGCCACGCTGATCTTCAAGCCGCCGGTGCCCGAGGAGCCCACCAACCAGGTGCCCTGGCACTTCGACAAGCACTACTGGCAGACATCCAGCTCCAACCGGATGCTCACCGCCTTCCTCCCCTTCCACGACTGCGGCGAGGAGAACGGCACCATCACCATGATCGACGGCAGCCACCGCTGGCGGGAGCTGGACTCGGGCGAGGACTCCACCCGGCACTTCGCCCAGCGCAACCGCTCCGAGCTGGAGGGGATCCTCGCCGAGAACGCCCGCTTCAACGGGCAGGAGGTGCGCAAGGTCCCGATGCTGATCCCGCGCGGGCACGTCAGCTTCCACCACTGCCGCACCTACCACGGCAGCGGCGCCAACCTCTCGGACGCCCCGCGCCGGGCCGTCTCCCTGCACCTGCAGGACGGCGGCAACGAGTACCGCCACCACACCCGGGCGGACGGCGGGACGGTCGTCTACAACCACGACGTGGTGGTCCGGCGCACCGCCGACGACCGGCCCGACTACGCCGACCCGGACATCTGCCCGGCGGTGTGGCGGGGAGCGCTGTGACGACCGACCACCTTGTCACCGACGGGAGTTCGGCGACGACCGGCGGCACCGAGGCGGTCGGCGGCCCCGGTGCGACCGCCGGCTCCGGAGCGGTCGGCGGCCCGGATGCGACCGGCCGCGGGGGGGGGGGGGGGGGCCCCGGGGGGGCCCCCCCCCCCCCCCCCCCCGGGGCCGCCCCCCAGCGCCCGCGGGGCCGCCGGGTGGGGGGGGTGGGGCGCGCGCGGG
>NZ_JBHVUV010000010.1:0-77134 GCF_042883905.1 Kitasatospora sp. NPDC058170 | reverse complement strand
GCCCCCCCCGGGCGCCCCCCGGGGGGTGGGCGCCCCGGGGCCCCCCCCGGCGCCCGGCGCGGGGGCGGCCCGGGTGGCCCCCGCCGGCGGGCCCCGGGGGGGCCCCCCCGCCCCCCCGCCGCTCGGCACGCCCGAGGAGCGCTACCGGATGCTCCGGCTGATCCGCGGTTTCGAGGAGCTGGCCCTCGGCCTGGTCCGCGCCAAGGTGATCGTCGGCGGGGTCCACCCGTACATCGGGCAGGAGGCGGTGGCCGTCGGTGTCTGCGCCGCACTGGGCCCGGGCGACCGGCTCACCAGCACCCACCGCGGCCACGGCCACGTCCTCGCCCGGGGCGTCGACCCGAGCCGGCTGCTCGCCGAACTCGCCGGTCGCGTCGACGGGTTGAACCAGGGGCGGGGCGGCTCGATGCACGCCGCCGACCTCTCCCTGGGCATCCTGGGCGCCAACGGCATGGTCGGCGCCGGAGCACCGATCGCCGTCGGCGCCGCCTGGGCCGCCCAGCAGGCCGGCGACGGCCGGGTGGCGGTCGCGTTCTTCGGCGACGGCGCGCTCAACCAGGGCGTGCTGCTGGAGGCGTTCAACCTCGCCGCGATGTGGCGGCTGCCGGTGGTCTTCGTCTGCGAGAACAACGGCTACGCCACCACACTGCCCGCCGCCACCGCGGTCGCGGGCAGCGCCCTCGGCCGGGCCCGGGCCTTCGGGATCCCCGCCGTCGAGGTCGACGGAATGGACACCGAGGCCGTCCGCGCGGCCGCCGGGCAGGCCGTCGAGCGGGCCCGCTCGGGCGGCGGACCCGGCTTCCTGGAGTGCCGGACCTACCGCTTCGAGGCCCACCACACCATGGAGCACCGGATGAAGCTGCACTACCGCGCCCCCGAGGAGGTCGACTCCTGGCGGGCCCGCGACCCGCTGCCGCGCGCCGCCGCACTGATCGGCGAGGCACGCCGGGCCGCCCTGGACGAGGAGGTCGCGGCCGAGCTGGCGGCGGCCGAGCGGTTCGCACTCGCCTCCGAACACCCGGACCCGGCAGGCGCGTTGGACCACCTGTACGCCGACGGGCTGCGGCCCAGGGCGGGGGCGTCGGGATGAGCAGGCTCTCGTACACCAAGGCCCTCAACCGGGCGCTGGCCGACGAACTGGCCGAGGACCCGGCGGTCTGCGTGTTCGGCGAGGACATCGGCGCCGGCATGGCCGGTCCGACGCTCGGGCTGCTGGACCGCTTCGGCCCGGGGCGGGTGGTCGACACCCCGCTGTCCGAGCAGGCCTTCACCTCGATGGCGATCGGTGCGGCGCTGTCCGGCCGGCGGCCGGTGCTGGAGTTCCAGATCCCCTCGCTGCTGTTCCTGGTCTTCGAGCAACTCGTCAACCAGGCACACAAGTTCTCGCTGATGACCGGCGGCCAGGCCGGCGTGCCGCTGACCTGCCTGGTGCCCGGATCCGGCTCCCGCGACGGCTGGGCGGGCCAGCACTCCGACCACCCGTACAGCCTGTTCGCGCACGCCGGGATCAAGACCGTGGTGCCCGCCACCCCCACCGACGCCTACGGGCTGATGCGGTCGGCCATCCGCGATCCCGACCCCGTCGTGGTGTTCGCACCGGCCGCCGCGCTGCCCGTCCGGGAGACCGTCACCTGGGAGTTGGCGCCGATCCCGCTCGGCTCGGCCCGGGTGCACCGGGAGGGCACGGACGTGACCGTGGTGGCCGTCGGCCACCTGGTGCACGACGCGCTCGCGGTCGCCCAGGAGGTCGCCGACGAGATCTCCGTCGAGGTCCTCGACCCGCGCACCCTCCACCCCTTCGACTGGGAGGCCCTCGCCGCCTCGTTGGAGCGCACCGGTCGGCTGGTCGTCATCGACGACTCCAACCGCAGCTGCGGCATCGGCGGCGAGGTCCTGGCCACCGCCGCCGAGGAGATGCGCCTGATCGCCCCGCCCCGACGGATCACCCGCCCCGACGGCACCGTCCTGCCCTTCGCCCCGCAGCTCGACCGCGCCCTCCAGCCGGGCCGCGAGCAGCTGCGGCACGCCCTGCGCACCGTCATGAAGTGACCGAACCCCCGAGGAGTCCGCCCATGTCCACCAACCGCTACCACTGGGACCGCTCGCACCCGGGCCTGTCCAGCCTCCAGCAGGCCATCGAGCCGCTGCGCCGCGAGGTCGTCGACCACACCGTCTACGGCGGCCTGAACAGCATCGAGCGCGTCCGCACCTTCCTGGACCGCCACGTCTTCGCCGTCTGGGACTTCATGTCGCTGCTGAAGAGCCTCCAGCGCGAGCTCACCAGCGTCGACGTGCCCTGGGTCCCGAACGGGCCGACCGCCAGCCGCCGGCTGATCAACGAGATCGTGCTGGTCGAGGAGAGCGACGAGCTCGGCGAGGGCTTCACCAGCCACTTCGAGCTGTACGTCGAGGGCATGCGCCAGGCCGGCGCCGACCCCAAGCCGGTCGAGGACTTCCTGGAGCTGCTGCGCTCCGGCACGCCGGTGCCGCAGGCGCTGAAGGCCGCCGGGGTGCCGGAGGCCGCCGTCGACTTCACCGCGACCACCTGGGAGATCATCGAGAACGCGCCGGTGCACTGCCGCGCCGCCGCCTTCGCGTTCGGCCGCGAGGACCTGATCCCGGACATGTTCGCCCAGGTCATCAAGATCGACGACCCGGAGGGCGTGCTGACCGTCTTCAAGGACTACCTCGCCCGGCACATCGAGGTGGACGGCGAGCAGCACACCCCGATGGCGATGCAGATGCTGATCGACCTCAACGGTGACGACCAGGCCAAGTGGGAGGCCTGCGCCGAGACCGTCCGCACCGCCCTGCGGGCCCGGGTCCGGCTCTGGACGGCGATCGAGGAGGCCTTCCCGGCCTAGGCCCTGACGCCCGGGGCTCCCTCCTCCTCCGCCTGGTCCGCTCCGCTGCGGCGGGCCAGGAAGAGGTAGGTCCGCCAGGGCAGGGTGAAGGCCCCGCCGAGCTCCCGCAGGAGGGCGCTCTCCAGGTCCTTCACCAGGTCGTCGCGGACCCCGTCCGGGAGCACCAGCAGCTGGGAGGTGGTGGCGCGGTAGGCCGCGAACTCCGCCGCCTCCCAGGTCTGTTCCCAGTCGTAGGTGAGCAGTTCGAGCTCCTGGAACCCGTGCCGGCGCGCCGTCGGCTCGGTCGGCCAGACCGCCGGGCCGAGGCCGCCGTCGTCCCGGGCCTCCTGCCCGTGCCGGGCGAAGACCCGCTCGATCACCGACCGGGCGGGCGTCCCGCCCCACTGGTCGACGTCCCACCGCTCGACGTTCCAGAGCAGCGCGAGCAGCCCGCCCGGCGCGACCGTCTCGGCGGCCTTGGCCCAGCACCGCTCCTGGTCGAACCAGTGCCAGGCCTGGGCGCAGACCAGGCCCGAACTGCGGTACGGCGGGCGCCAGTCCTCGAAGGGCTCGACGTGGACGCCGACGCCGCGCACCCCGGCGACGGCGTTCGCGCGCAGCAGCACCGTCGCCATGCCCAGGTCCGGCTCCACGCAGGTGACCTGGACGCCGCGGGCGGCGAACAGGCGGGTCGCCTTGCCGGTGCCCGCGCCGGGCTCGACCAGGGTCGGCCCGGGCAGTCGGGAGACGATCTCCCCGATCGCGGACTCCGGGTAGGACGGCCGGGCCACCTCGTACAGCGACGCCGCCGGGCCGTAGCTCCGGGCCCGCTTCGCCCACTCGTCGGGCGTGTTCACTCGGCTCCCCCTCAGGGATCGTACGGCTAGTCGGACTTGGCGGCCTTGGGGACGAACAGTGCGGCCAGCGCCGCACCGAGCCCCGCCAGGACGGCGGCGATCAGCGCGATCCGCAACCCGGCGGCGGACGGGTGGACGCCGCCGCCGTCCGCCGCCGAGGCGGTCGTGGTCAGTGCGGCCAGCACGGCGCTGACCACCGCGCTGGCCACCGAGGCGCCGATCGAACGGACCAGGGTGTTGAGGCCGTTGGCGGCGGCCGTCTGGGAGTGCGGGGTGGCGGCGACGATCAGCGCGGGCATCGCGGCGAAGGCCAGCGCCAGGCCCGCGCCGACGATCACGGCCAGGACCGACAGCCACCAGCCGCCGCCGAGCAGCGGGATGCCGGTCGCGTAGCCGGCCGCGATCACCAGGGCGCCGAGCACCAGCGTCGCCCGGGCGCCCCATCGGGTGGACACCGCCGGGGAGAGCAGCGCGACGGCCATCATCACCACGCCGGCGACGGACTGCAGCAGCCCGGTCTCCACCATGGAGAAGCCCGCGCCGTAGCCGGTGCTCGACGGGGCCTGGAGGACGTGCGGCAGGACCAGCGAGATCACGAACATCGCGAAGCCGACCAGCAGCGTCGCCGCGTTGGTCGCCAGCACCGGGCGGCTCGCCGAGGTGCGCAGGTCCACCAGCGGTTGCGCGGTGCGCAGTTCGAAGCGGACCCACCAGAGCGCCACGGCCACCCCGAGGGCGAGCGCCCCGAGCGTCGGCCCGCTGGTCCAGCCCCAGCCGCGCCCCTTGGAGAGGGCGAGCAGCAGGCAGACCAGGGCGACGGCGAGTCCGGCCGCGCCCGGCCAGTCGAAGCGTCCGCCGAACCGCACCCCGGAGGCGGGGATGTAGCGCGCGGCGAGCAGCAGGTTGGCCGCGCCGAGGGCGGCGACCGCCCAGAACAGCACGTGCCAGTCGGCGTGTTGGGAGAGGAAGGCGGAGAACGGGAAGCCGATGGTGGAGCCGACGCCGACGGTGGAGCTCATCACCGCGAGCGCGCGGCCGAGGCGTTCGCGCGGGACTTCGTCGCGCATGATGCTCAGGCCCAGCGGCAGCGCCCCGGCGCCGCAGCCCTGGAGGGCCCGGCCGGCGATCAGGACGGAGATCGAGTCGGCGGCCGCGCACAGCATCGATCCGGCGACCATCAGCCCCAGGCACCAGAGCAGCACCCGGCGCTTGCCGAGCATGTCCCCCAGTCGACCGCTGACCGGGGTGCAGACGGCGGCGACCAGCAGCGTCGCCGTGACGGTCCAGGCGGCGTTGGCCGGCGAGGTGTCCAGCAGCTGCGGGAGGGAGGGCAGCAGTGGGATCGGCACGGTGTTGACCAGTGCCGCGGTGAACCCGCCCAGCGCGAGCGCGGGCACGGCGGCGCGCCGGCCCCCGGCGGCGCCGGACGGGGCGGGCGGCTCGCCGGTTCGGGCGGAGCCTGCTGCGGTGGGTCGCACGGGGGCGGACCTCCCATGGTCGTGGGGCGGGTGGGCGGTGCCGGGCCCCCGCCCGCCGGGTTGGGCGGGCGGGGGCGTCGAACGGGCTGCTTCGGACGGGTGGTTCGCGTGAGGCGGTCGGGCGGTGAGGCGGTGAGGCTGGTGCAGGGCGAGGTGGTCAGGCGGTTCGCTCGGCCACCGCGCGGGCCACCGCCCGGACGGTGGGCTCGCGCATGAACTCGCCCAGCGGGTACTGGTAGCCGAAGCGGTCCCGGATCCGGCTGAGGATCCGCACGGCCTTCAGCGAGTTGCCGCCGAGTTCGAAGAAGGATCGGTCCAACGGCACCGACTCCAGCCGCAGTTCGGCGCACCACATCAGGTGCAGGGCCTGCTCCGCCGGGGTGGCGGGGGTGTCCCCGTCCGCGACGGCCTCGGCCGTGGCCGTGGCCGTGTCCGCGGACGTGTCCGCGGCCGTGTCCGCGGCCGTGTCCGCGGACGTGTCCGGGCCCGGGCCGCCCACCGGATCCGGCAGCGCCTCCGCCCGCAGCTTGCCGCTGGCGTTGACCGGCAGCCGGTCCAGCCGCACCCAGTGGTCCGGGACGAGGTAGGGCGGCAGCGTCTCGGCGAGGCCGGAGCGCAGCGCGGCGCTCCACCCGGCGCCGCCGTCGGCCTCGGGCGCGACCACGTAGGCCACCAGCTGCGCCTCGCCGTCCGCGTCCCGGCGGGCCAGCACGGCGGCGTCGCGGACCCCGGGCAGCCGCCCGAGCGCCCACTGCACCTCGCCGGGCTCCACCCGGTGGCCGCGGATCTTCACCTGCTCGTCGGTCCGGCCCAGGTACTCCAGCGTGCCGTCGGCGCGCAGTCGCACGAGGTCGCCGGTCAGGTAGACCCGCTCGCCGGAGCCGGCCGGTCCGGTCGTGAAGCGCTGCGCCGTCCGCGCCTCGTCCCCGAGGTAGCCGGTGGCCAGTCCCGGTCCGGACAGGGCGAGTTCACCGGTGGCGCCGACCGGGACGGGCCGGCCCGCCCGGTCCAGGAGATGGATGCGGACGTTGTCCACCGGTCGGCCGATCGGGATCCGCGGCTCGTCCAGGTCGGTGACCCGGTGCGAGACGGCGATCACCGAGGCCTCGGTGGGGCCGTACTCGTTGAACAGCTGCGTGTCGGGGTGGGCGGCGAGGAAGCGGCGCAGCGCCGGGGTGGCCACCAGCTGCTCCCCCGCGAGCCGGACCTCGCGCAGGGTCGGTACGGAAAGGCCGTGCTCCACCAGGTACTTGAACGGGGTGCCGGCCATGTGCAGCCGTTCGACCCGGTGGCGGCGCATCGCGGCGGCCAGCTCGGCCGGGTCGCCGCGCAGCGCCTCGGGGACGAGGACGAGCGTGGCGCCGGCGGCCAGGGTCGCGAAGATCTCCTGCACGCTGACGTCGAACCCGGCGGACGTCCACTGCAGGGTGCGCAGCGCCGGGCCGGTCCGCAGCTGCCAGCGGACCAGGTTGACCGGGCCGCGGTGCGGCACCAGGACGCCCTTGGGCCGGCCGGTGGAGCCGGAGGTGTAGATGCAGTACGCCGGGTCCTGCGGGCCGACGGCCGGCTCGGGCCGGGTGTCGGGGAGCCCCTCGTGGGCGTCGTCGAGCAGGACGACGGGGAGGTCCACCGTCTCCTGGCGGTCGGTGAGCAGCAGGACGGCGCCGCTGTCGGCCAGGCAGTCGGCGACCCGCTCGGCGGGCAGCGAGCGGTCCAGCGGGAGGTAGGCCGCGCCGGTCTTGAGGACGGCGAGCAGTGCGGTGACCAGGCCGGCGCCGGCGGGCAGGCCGACCCCGACGATGCGGCCCGGACCGGCGCCCCGGGCCGCCAGGGCGTGCGCGAGGCGATTGGCGGCGCGGTCCAGCTCCCGGTAGCTGACGGCGGTGTCGTCGCCGGCCAGGGCCGGGGCGTCGGGCGTGGCGTCGGCCTGGCGCTCGACCAGGTGGTGCAGGCAGTCCGGGGAGGTGCCGGTGGGCTCGCCGTGCCGGGCCTCGACCGCCGCCCGGTCGCCGCCGGTCAGGGCGGTGAGCTCGGAGAGCGGTGCGGGGCCGGCCTGGCGCAGCACCTGCTCCAGGTAGTCGAGGATCCGCCGGACGGTGGACTCCTCGAACCGGGCGGCGTCGTACTCGACCGCGCAGCGCAGCCCTGCCGCGTGCCGGGTGAGGTAGAAGGTCAGGTCGAACGGCGCCCGGTCGCTGGGCAGATCGACCAGTTCGACGCCGATCCGCGGCGGGTCGAACTCCAGCGGGGTGTGGTTCTCGTACTCGACCATCACGCCGAACAGCGGGTTGGCGCCGGGGACGCGCTCGGGGTTGAGGGCGTCCACGAGTTCGTCGAACGCCACGTCCTGGTGCTCGTAGGCGCGGGTGCTGCGTTCGCGGACCCGTCGGACGAGTTCGTCGAAGCCCGGGTCGCCGGAGAGGTCCATCCGCAGGACGACGGTGTCGATGAACATGCCGATGTGGTCCTCGGCGCCCTCGGGCCGGTTGGCGACCGCGGTGCCGAGCATGAAGTCGTCCTGGCCGCTCAGCCGTCCGAGGACGGCGCCCAGTGCGGCGAGCAGCACCATGAACGGCGTGGCCCCGGCGGAGCGGGCGAACCGTGCGACCTGGTCGGTGAGTTCGGCGTCGTAGTCGTGGACGAGGCTGCGGCCGCGGCTCGTACCGGCGGCGGCCGCCGGACGGTCGGCGGGCAGGGCGAGGACCGGCGCGCCGGCCAGCTCCCTCGTCCAGAACTCCAGGCTGTGCGCGGCCGGTCGGGCGGGTGCGGCCGGCGGGTTCCCGAGCTCCGGCAGGTCGGTGGGCAGGGCGGGCCAGGCGCGGTAGTACGCGGCGAGGTCGAGGCAGAAGACCTGGGTGGAGAGCGAGTCGAAGACGATGTGGTGCGCGAGCAGGAAGAGCACGTGCCGGTCCGGGCCGAGCCGGGCCAGGCGCAGCCGCACCAGCGGTCCGGTGGCGAGGTCCAGGACGGTGTCCCGCTCGGCGTGGACCAGTGCGGTGAGCGCCTCCTCCACGGGCGTGCCGGTGAGGTCGGTGACCGGGCAGGGCAGTGGCGCCGGGGGCAGGACGACCTGGCGGAGCCCGCCGTCGGCCTCGTGGAACACGGTGCGCAGCTGCGGGTGGCGGGCGGCGACCCGGTCCAGTGCGCCGTGCAGGGCCGTGAGGTCCAGCGGGCCGGTCAGCACGATGCCCTTCGGCTCGTGGTAGTCGGTGCGGCCGGGGTACATCCGGTCGACCAGCCAGAGCCGGCGTTGGGCGGGCGTGGCCGGGGTGCCGGGGACGGCGGGCGTGGCCGGGGTGCCGGGTTCGGCGGTGGCGGGCTGCGGCTGCGGCTGCGGCTGCGGCTGCGGCTGCGGCCGGTGTACCGGCCGGTGGGCGTCGCGGAGGTCGGCCACCAGGGGCAGCGCGGCCAGCAGCTGCTCACCGGGCACGCCGAAGTCCACGAAGCAGGCGATCTCGTCGGCGCCGGCCGCGACCACCGCTTCGGCGATGGGCCGGGCGCTGTCCGGGCTGCCGATCAGGGCGCGGTCCTCGCAGTAGCGGTGGAACGCCCGGTCGAGCAGGAAGTCGACGTCCTCCGGGTCCGTGTCCTCCAACTCGGCACCCAGGCCGAGGCTTTCGGCGAAGCCGCCGAGCAGCGAGAGCGAGGAGCGAAGGTAGGACCGGAACGGTCCGGCGGCCTCCCGGCGCGCCTGCTCCCGGTCGGCGCCCAGGTAGGTGTGCATCAGGACGACCACCCGTCCGGCCGCCGGGTCGAGGCCGCACTCGGCCCGGGTACGGCGGTAGAGCGCGATGTTCGCCGCGAGGTCGGCCACGCTCTGGGTCATCAGGTTGGTGACCACGCCCAGGTCGTTCTCGGCGGCCCGGCGGTAGCTGTCGGGGTTGGCGACCACCGCGACGAACAGCGGCGGCTGCGGCTGCACCGGTTTGGGGAAGAGGCCCACCTCGACCTTGGCCCCGGTGCCGGAGACGGCGGCCACCTGCTCACCGGCCCAGAGCCTGCGGACGGTGTCGAGCTGCTCGTACATCAGCTCGCGGTGCCGGCCGTAGTTCCCGGGGGCCAGGACGAAGTCGTTGGCGTGCCAGCCGGAGGCGATGCAGAGTCCGGCCCGCCCGTGCGAGAGGTTGTCCACCACGGACCACTCCTCGGCGACCCGGATCGGGTCGTGCAGCGGCAGCACCACGGAGCCGGCGTGGATCCTGATCCGGGTGGTGCGGGCCGCCACGGCCGCCGCCAGGACGGACGGGTTGGGGAAGATCCCGCCGAAGGAGTCGAAGTGGCGCTCCGGCAGCCAGACGGCGTGGAAGCCGCTGCGGTCGGCGAACTCGGCGGCCGCGAGGACGTGGCCGTACTTGTCGGTCGCGGACTGGTCGGGGTAGTCGCCGAAGAAGTAGAGGCTGTAGTCGCAGGCGGGCCGGCCGGCCGGGGGCCTGCTCGCGGGCGCGGGCACGACGGTGGGCATGGCGACGGGCACGGCGGCGACGGGAGCTGGCGCAGGTGTCGGCGCGGGCGCCGGGACCGGCCGGGCGATCGGTGCGGGTACCGCGGGAGCCGTCGCCCGGACCGCCACCGGGGCGGCGGGCACCGGCCTCGGTGCCTCACCGGCTGCCCCGACAGCGACGGCGGTCGTGGCAGTGGCGGCGGTCGTGGCGGTGGCGGCGGTCGTGGCGGTGGCGGCGGAAGCGGCGGTGGGCGCGGGGATCGCAGGGGTCGCCGGGGTACCGCCGTTCGCGTCGTCCCACAGGTCCAGCTGGCGCGTCATCAGGCCGGTGACCTTGGCAATCATGTCCTCCGCGACCCGCAGCTGCGAGGCGCACAGCTGCGCCAGCTCGCTGCCGGGGGCGGCGGTCGGCAGGGCTGCGGCCGGTGCCGGTGCCGGGGCGGGCTCGGCCGCCACGGTCCCGGTCGGCGGCGGGCTGACGGCAGGACCGGCCGCCTCGGCAGCCGCCGAAGCCTGAGCCGGGGCCTGGGCCGAGTCCTGGGCCGGGGCCTGCGCCGGAGCAGCCACTCGGGCCTGGGCACCCCCCGGAGTCTCCGGAGCCCGCTCAGCCACCGGAGCCGTCACCGGAGCCGGAGCCGCAACCGCCGTCGGCCCGTCGGCCCCCTGCGCGGCCAGCAGGCCGGCCAGTCGGCGCGGAGTGTCCGCCTCGTCGAAGAACGCCCGCATCGGCACCCGTACCCCGCACTCCCGGTCGAGCCGCCGGGCCAGCCCCACCAGCGACAGTGAGTCGCCACCGAGGGCGATGAAGGTCTCGTCCACGTCGAGCTGCCCGGGCGCGATGCCGAACCGCTCCGCCGTCAGTGAGCGGACCAGGTCGAGCAGGCCGTCCGCCGCCCCGGCCGCCCGGGGCGGCACAACCACCCGGGGCGGCACAGCCGGAACCCCGTCGGCCACCGGTACCGCACGCACCGGACCCGGAGCCGGACCCGAAGCCTGCGCCGGTGTCGCATCCGCCGGGAGCGCGGCCCCGGACGGCACCCGCTGCCCGAGGACGGTCCACCGGAACGGGTACCCGGGCAGCGGCACCCGCTGCCCGCCCGCCGCCAGCGCGTCCCAGTCGAGCGCGAACCCGCCGCAGTACAGCTCACCCGCGGCCAGTTGCAGCGCCGCCGACTGCCCGCCGTCGCGCAGCTGGGAGGCGGTCCAGGCGAGGTCGGGCACGGCCCGCCGACCGAGCAGCACCAGTTCCTCGCGGGGTCCGATCTCCACCACCGTCTCGCAGCCGGTCGCGTGCAGAGCGGCCAGCGCCAGGTCGAAGCGGACCGGGCGGCGGGCCTGCCGCACCAGGTACTCGGCGGGCGGCACCTCGCCGGCCGGCAGCACCATGCCGTCCGCAGCGGTGATCAGCGGCACCCGCAGCGGGGCCAGGACGCAGGCCTCGACGGCCTGCGCCAGCGGCCGCAGGACGACGTCCAGCATCCCGCTGTGGAAGGCGCGGTCGACCGGCAGCCGGCGCGCCTCGATCCCCATCCCGTCGAGCAGTTCCTCCGCCGTCCGCAGGGCCAGCGGGGTGCCGGAGAGCACGAAGGTGCCGGCGCCGTTGCGCGCCGCGATCTCCAGGCCGCTCTCCCGGGCGACCCGCTCGGCGACGGCCGGGTCGGTGCGCAGGGAGAGCATGCCGCCCTCCGCCATCGCCGTCTCCATCAGCTCGCCGCGCCGCGCGGTCAGCCGGATCCCGTCCTCCAGCGAGAGCGCGCCGGCCGCGCAGAGTGCGGAGAGCTCGCCGAGGCTGTGCCCGAGGACCTGGCCGGGCTCGATGCCCCAGGCGCGCCACTGGGCGGTCAGCGCCGCCTGGAGCGCGAACAGCGCGGGCTGGGCGAGACCGGTGGCGAGCGGTTCGCCGGACCGGCCGGAGTCCAGCAGGGCGGCCAGCAGACCGGGACCGCCGACGGCCTCGCGGTAGGCCTGTTCACAGCGGTCGAGGACGTCCCGGACCACCGGCAGCGCCGAGTACAGCTCGATCGCCATACCGCGGGCTGCCGAGCCCTGCCCGCTGTACGCGAAGGCGACCGGCTCGGGCGTGCCCGGGCGGGGGGTGCCCAGCCGGAACGCGGTGGCCGCGTCGGGCTCGGCGCCGGACGCCAACCGGTCCAGCTCGCGGGCGAGTTCGGCGGAGTCGGTGGCGACGACTGCGGCCCGCACGGCGTGCCCCGGCCGGGTGGCCAGGCTCGCGGCGACATCCGCCACGGCCGTGTCCGGGTGGCGGCGCAGCCGGCCCGCCAGTTCGGCGGCCAGCTCACGCACCGCTGCCTCGTCGCGCCCGCCGAGCGGCACGACGCGGGAGCCCCCGGCGGCCGCCGCGGTGACGGCCGGGCGCGGCGGCGCCTCCTCCAGGATGGCGAAGGCGTTGGTGCCGCCGACGCCCAGCGCGTTGACGCCGGCGCGCAGCACCGGCGAGCCGCCGGGCGCCTGGGGCATCGGGCCGTGCTTCGTCACCAGGGTCAACGGGCTTCCGTTCAGTGCGAGTTCGGGATTGGGGCGGTCCAGGTTGCGGGTCGGGACGAGCTCGCGGTGCTGAAGCATCAGCACGACCTTGATCAGCCCGGCCATTCCTGCGCAGCTGTCGAGGTGGCCGATGGCCCCCTTGGCCGAGCCGACGGCACAGAAGCCCTCCGGCCCGCCCGGTGAACCGAGGCCCAGGCTCAGGGCCTTGAACTCGACCGGGTCGCCGATCGGCGTGCCCGTCCCGTGGGCCTCGACGTAGCTGAGGTCCTCGCCGCGGACGCCGGCCCGGCGCAGGGCCTCGCGGACCACGTCGGCCTGGCCCTGCACGCTGGGGGCGGTGAAGCCGACCTTGCGGGCGCCGTCGTTGTTGACGGCGGTGCCGGTGATGACGGCGAGGACGGGGTCGCCGTCGGCGAGGGCCCGGTCGAGCGGCTTGAGCAGCACCACGCCGACGCCGTTGCCGCCGACGGTGCCGTCGGCGGCCGCGTCGAAGGGGCGGCAGCTGCCGGTGGGCGAGAGCACGGACTCGGGGTGGTAGCGGTAGCCGGCGCCCTGCGGCAGCTGGAGGGCGGCCGCGCCGGCCAGGGCGAGGTCGGCCTCGCCGTTGCGCAGCGCCTGGGCGGCGAGGTGCACGGCGACCAGGGAGGTGGAGCAGGCGGTGCGGATGCCGATCGCGGGTCCGGAGAGGCCGAGCCGGTAGGAGACTCTGGAGGCCAGGTAGTCGGGCAGGCTGCCGAGGGCCGCCTGCATGCCGTCGGCGAGGTCGGGGTCGGGCGCGGAGGTGTCGGACTGATAGCCCGTCAGGTTGGCTCCCTCGCCCGCGTAGACGCCGATCCGCAGGCCGGGTGCGGGGGCCGCGTAGCCGGCCGCCTCCAGCGCGTGGTAGCTGGTCTGCAGGAACAACCGGTGGGCAGGGTGGGTGAGTTCGGCCTCGCGCGGGCTCATGCCGAAGAAGCCGGGGTCGAAGGCGTCGACGTCGGTCAGGGCACCGCCGACCGGGACCCGGTCGGGTGCGGTGCGCTGCGCCTCGGAGAGCCCGGCGGCCCGGAGGTCCGCCGGGGTGAAGGCGGTGAGGCAGTCGCGGCCGGTGCGGAGGTTCTCCCAGTACTCCTCGGGCGTGCCGGCGCCGGGGAAGCGCAGGCCCAGGCCGATCACGGCGATCGGCGTGTCCACGGGCGTCGGCACCGGCGCCGGCTCGCGGACGGAGACGGAGGCCGGGGCAGGAGACCGGACGGGCTCCGGCTCGGTCCGCCGGACCTCCCGCACCCCCAGGGAGCCGAGGTGGTCGGCGAGTTCGGCGATCGAGGGGTGCTCGAAGAGCGCGGAGACGGCCAGTTCGGCGCCGAACCGCGCGCCGAGGGCGCGGTGCAGCCGGACCATGGTGACCGAGCCGAGGCCGAGCTCGTAGAACGGCGCCCGGTCGTCGCCGCCCGCCTGGTCGACCCGGGTGCCGGACAGGGCCGCGACCTCCGCGCGCAGCAGGGCGCGCAGTTCCGCACCGCCCAGCCCGCCACCGCCCAGCCCGCCACCACCCGGCCCGTCGCCCCGCGAGGCACCCGGCTCCAGCACCAGGGCCGCCGGGACCGGCTCCGGCGCCACCGCCGGGGTCGGCGCGAGCAGTTTCACCAGCTCGCCGCGCCGGACCTTGCCGCTGGAGGTCCGGGGGAAGTCCTCGGCGGCGAGCGGCACGACGTGCCGGGGGAACAGTCCGAGCCTGCGCAGCACCGCGCGACCGATCTCGGCCCGCGTCTCCTCCACCGGCCGCTCGCCCGTGGGGGCGAAGAACAGGGCGAGGGTCTCGCTGCCGAGCTCCTCGTCCGGCACCCCGCAGGCCGCCGCGCCGCCGGCGGCCACGCCCGGGACGGACTCGACCACCGCCTCGACGGCGTGGCAGGGGTGATTCTCGCCGTTGATGATGACGATGTCCTTCTGCCGGCCGATCATCACGGCCTGGCCGTCCCGGATGAACGCCAGGTCCCCGGTGTCCAGCCAGGGAAGCTCCTCGCCGACGTCGACGAAGGTCTTCGCGTTGGCCTCGGGGTTGGCGAGGTAGCCGGGGGTGTTGCGGATCGAGCGGACCTGCAGCCGCCCGACCGTCCCCACCGGCACCACCGCGCCGTCCTCGTCGACCACGCGCAGGCCGGCGCCGGGCGCGGGGGCGCCGACGGCGACGAAGGTCGTGCACAGCTCGTCCGGTACGTCCTCGCCGGCGGGGACGGTGGCGCCGCCGAGGCTGTCGGTGCGCAGCCGGTGCAGGCTGCCGGGGGCCCGGTAGCGGCTCCAGCTGATCGCCGTGGTGGTCTCGGTCATGCCCCAGCAGGGCACGAAGCAGTCGGGGTCGACGCCGTGGGGGGCGGTGGCGGTGAGGAAGCCGTCGACCACCCGCGGGGGGATCTGCTCGCCGCCGCTGACCAGGGTGCGGACGTGGGCGAGGTCCCAGTCGGGGGCGGGGGCCTCCTGGAGGGCGGACCAGACCATGCGGAAGCCGAAGGACGGCGCCCAGGTGTGCCGGGAGCGGTGCTCGGTGACCAGGTCGAACCAGCGCAGCGGCTCGGCGAGCACCAGCTCGGTCGGGACCTGCACGTTGTCGCTGCCCAGGTAGACCGGCAGCACGTGGTAGAGCAGCAGGGCGGCGCTGGCGTCGACGGGCAGCCAGCTGAGGGTGGAGTCGTCCTCGCCCCAGCCGAGCGCCTGCCGGCTGCCGGGGAGGAAGTCCAGCAGCGCGTCGTGGGTGAGCGGGATGACCTTGGGCAGGCCGGTGCTCCCGGAGGAGAGCATCAGCAGGGCCGGGTCGCTGCCGGCGGGGACGAAGTCCTCCTGACCGCCCGCGCCGCCGTCCGCGCCGACGCCCGTCCGGCAGTCGGCGATGTCCAGTGCCTCCAGCGCGGCGCCGTCCGGGTGGCCGGCCAGGTCGGCGGCGCCGGCGGCGTCGGTGAGCACGCGGGGACCGTCGAGCAGCGAGCAGGCGCCCGCGAGCCGTTCCACCGAGCGCTGCCGGGCGGAGGCGTCACGGCGCACGTCGACCGGCAGCGGGACGATCCCACCGAGCACGCAGGCCCAGAACGCCGGGAAGTAGTCGGCGAGTTCGAGGCCGTACAGGACGAGCACGTCGCCGGGCCGGCAGCCGCCGCGGCGCAGTCCGGCGAGGACCGTGCGGGCCTGGGCGAGCAGGTCCGGGTAGGGCATCCGGGTGGCCCGGCCGGCCGTGTCGACCACCACGACGCCCTGGTCCGGCCGGTCGGCCGCCGCCCGGGCGAGTACGGCGGCCAGGGTGGCCGGTTCGTCCGGTGCCCGGAGCACGTCCGGGCCGTGGCAGATCGCGGGTTCCGGTTGCTGCGGCGTGCGCTCGTCCTGCTGGGTCATCCGTCCGTCCCCCCGGTCAGCGGGTCCGGCGCCAGTAGGCGCCGTAGCCGTCGATGTCCTTGATCTCGTCGTCGATGCCGTGGCTGCGCCGGAAGTCGTGGACCGCCTCCTGGCACACCGTGATCAGGTAGTCGTCCACGATCACGAAGCCCCCGACGGAGAGCTTCGGGTAGAGGTTGGTGAGCGCGTCCATGGTCGACTCGTAGAGGTCGCCGTCGAGCCGCATCAGGGCCAGGCTGCGGATCGGGGCCTTGGGCAGGGTGTCCTTGAACCAGCCCGGCAGGAAGCGCACCTGGTCGTCCAGCAGTCCGTACGCCTCGAAGTTGCTGCGGACCTGCTCCAGAGGGACGCCCATCACGTCGTTGAGCAGGTGGGTCTCCAGTTCGGCGTCGCCGGGGTGGCCCTCGGCGCCGACCTCGGGCATGCCGCGGAAGGAGTCGGCGGCCCAGACCCGGCGGTCCGTCACCCCGTGGGCGCGCAGCAGGGCGCGCAGGAAGATGGAGGTGCCGCCGCGCCAGACCCCGGTCTCGATGAAGTCGCCGGGGACGCCGTCGCGCAGGATCCGCTCGACGCAGTACTGGACGTTGTCCAGGCGGCGCAGGCCGACCATGGTGTGCGCCTTGCTGGGCCAGTCGAGCCCGGCGTGGCGGCTGATCGGGTCGTAGGAGCTGTCGGGGGCCCAGTCGCTGGGCAGTGGCGGGTCCTCGTAGATGACGTTGGTGAGGGTCTTCTTCAGCAGGTCCAGATACAGCTCGGTGCCGGTGTCCACGGCAGCCGCCTTTCCTGTCGTGCCGCCCGGCGGGGTTCCGGTGGGGTTGCCGGTCGGGTTGCCGTTGGGGTTGCCGGTCGGGGGGTCGCCGAGCAGGTCGCCCCGCAGGAGGGCGACGGCCCGGGAGGCCTGTTCGGTGAGGAGGAAGTGCCCCGCGCCGGTCGCGGTGCGGATCTCGACGGGTCGGCCGACCGCCTCCTGCCAGTCCTGCGCCCGGTACGGCGCGGTGACCGGGTCGGCGTCGCCCCACAGGACGGTGACCGGGCAGTTCAGGGCCTCGCGTGGGGGGCGGTAGCGGTAGGCGTCGGTCAGCCTGGCGTCCTCGCGCACCAGGCCGGCGTAGTAGGCCATCGCGTCGCGGTCCCGGGCGATCTCGGCGGGGACGCTGCCGAGCCGGAGCAGGAAGGCCTCGACCTCCGAGTCCGGGGTGTCGGCGTCCCACTTCGGGCCGAAGCCGCGCTGCGGCGGCGGGCAGGCGGAGACCACCAGGCGCCGGGCGGGCGGGAAGCCCCGCTCCTGGAGCAGGCGGGCGGCCTCGTAGGCGATCAGGGCGCCCATGCTGTGGCCGAGCAGCACCCAGTCGGCGCCGTCCGTCTCGGCGGCGACCACCCGGGCGAGGTCCTCGGCGGCCTCCGGGATGCCCTCGTAGCCGCGCTCGGCCGAGCGCGTGCCGCGGCCCGCGGACTCGACCGGGCGGACCCGCAGGTCGCCGCCGAGCAGCGGCTGCCAGGCCTGGAAGGCCGTCACCGAGCCGCCGGCGTGGGGGATGCAGAAGAGGACCGCTGGGGTACCACGAGCCGGCAAGGCCGTCACCTCTCGCTGGGGCGCCCGGTGGGGCGGGGTGTGCGGAGATCGCCGAGCGGGTCCGGTGGTCCCGTCCGACGTGAGGTTGATCACGGGGGCGGGAATACAATGTCACATGCGCCATGTCATGCCAAGGGGTTTCCTGACGCAGGCACATCAACTGCCACTCCCGTCACTGCGCCTCACCGGTCGGCGTGAACCCAGGCGTTCACGGCTCGGCGGCACCCGGGATCAGCACACGGGATCGGCACACGGGATCGGCGCACGGGATCGGAGCACGGCAAGGCGCGGCCGCACCCGGCCGGCGGTTCACGACGCCTCCAGGACGGACGGCGGCCGGACAGGAAGGCAGGCAGCAGGCAGCGGGCGCACAGCAGTCGGGCAACGCGGCAAGCGGACAACGCAGCCCACGGGCTACGGGCAACGGGAAGCAGCCACCCGGGCAGCAGTCACCGGGCACCGGGCAGCACAGCCCGCGCGGGTCCGGCGCGCCCCCGCGAAGGAGGCCGCCGACCGGCGGTACGGGCTCAGATCACCTTGGACACGGCCGCGGCCAGCGCCGGCAGCGCGTCCGCCGGGTCGCGGAAGCGGTGCAGCAGCGCCCGCCCCTCGGCGCCGCGCAGCCGGGCGGCGAGCCGGGCCGGGAGCACCACCGTGCTGAGCAGTCCCGTGCCGTGGAAGCCCTCGACCGTCCAGGACACCCACGGCAGCGGGTAGTTGGCGGCCGGGCTGAAGAACACCGGGCGCTGCCCCTGGAACCGCAGCTCGTACAGGCCGAAGCGGCTCCAGTTGGAGAAGCTGAACCGGCGCCGCTCCGGGTCGAAGCCGAGCGGCACGCAGTCGCGCAGCCGGGAGCGCCCGATCGCCTCCAGGAAGCCGAGGTTGGCCCGCATGTTGAGGTGGTCGTCGGCGAATCCCTCCAGCGCCTCCCGCAGGCCGGCGGCGAGGGCCGCCGGGCCGTCCTGCGGTGCGTACGGCAGGTGGATGTCGCTCAGCAGGTTGCCCACCAGGGAGGCCGGCAGGCCGAGCGTGCGGCGCGCGTTGACCGGCACGGTGAGCATGCGGGTCTCCGGGTCGTTGTCCAACTCCCGCAGCACGCTGACCAGATGGGCGCAGAACACGTCGCCCGAGGAGAGCCGCCTCCCGACCGCTTCCTCGAACTCCTCGCGCATGCGCGCCAGTTCGGCGTCGCCGAGGTACATCTGAACGGTCCGGTTGGCCCGCGGCCCGATCGCCACCTCGCGCGCCAGCAGCGCCGCCTCGGCCGTGTCGGGCAGCCGGAATCCGGTCCGCCCGCAGTCCACACCGGGCAGCACCTTGTCCAGCAACGCGTCCTGGTCCTCGACGAGTTCGGCCTCCGGAAGCTCCTCGCCCTCCACCGCCGCGGACCACGCCCGCATCAGCAGCGCGAAGCTCTGCAGGTCACCGATCGCGTGGTGCCAGGAGCAGCCCAGCACCGTGCCGCCGCCGGACGGCCGGGTGACCCGGACGGTCAGCAGCGGCACCCCGCCCACCCGCGCGGCGGGGGCGTCCACCGGGTCCACGAGCTGCGCGCCGACCGAGGCCACCCGGCCCATCGCCTCGACGAGCGTGCCGTCGACCTCGTAGCCGTCCAGCGGCACTCCGGCGTCGTCGCAGACCACCTCCAGCACGTCACCCACCGTGCGCAGCCGCCCCGCGAACACCGGTACGCGCTCCAGGGCGAGCGCCAGGCCGGCGGCCAACCGGTCCTCGTCCAGGGCCTGTTCGAAGAAGAAGACGACCGACACCGACAGGTCGGCGAGCATGGTGTCCATCAGCCCGCAGCGCAGCACCGTCCCCGGGGCGCGGCCCGCCCGGACGACCCGGGACTCCCGCAGCTGCGGCCAGACACTCATGTTCCATCCCGGGGCTCGCGCGGAGTCGTGCGGATCACCCCGAACCATAGGGCAGTCGACCCTCACGGATCCAGTGGTCCAGTCCAATTGACAGGGCCTCGACCAGCCCGGGGCCTCCGGTCCGGCCCCCGGGCATGCAGCGGCCACCCGGGTCGGCCACCCGTCGGCGGGCCGGTCCGGTCCCACCCCTCGGACGGTCCCGCAGGACACGCCCCGGCCCACCGGCGATAGAATTCCCCGTATGGGAGAGCGCGCAGGCGCGCCCGCCGCGCCGCCACTGATGCTCGTCACCGACACCGACTCGCAACTGATCGACCCGGGCCGGGCTTACCACGTCGGCCGTGACCCGACCAGCGAGATCGTGCTGGACGACCCCCGGGTCTCCTGGCACCACGCGGTGCTGCGGGCGAGCGCCGGGCACTGGCTGCTGGAGGACGTCGGCAGCACCAACGGCACCTTCACCGACGGCCGGCGGATCCAGCAGCAGGAGCAGGTCGGCCCGGGTACCAGGCTGCGCTTCGGCAACGCCGCCGACGGCCCCTCCGCCACCTTCGCGGGCCTGCCCGAACCGGCCGCGGCCGAGCGGCCCTCGCTGGTCGCCCCGCAGGCCTCCGGGATCTTCCGGCAGCCGACCTCGGTGCTGCGGCTGCCCGGCCGCACCGTCCGGATCGGCCGGGCCGGCGACAACGACCTGGTCCTGAACGACCTGGTGGTCTCCCGCCACCACGCCGAGCTGCGCACCCTGCCGGACGGCGGCCACGAGATCGTCGACCTGTCCAGCCACAACGGCACGTACCTCAACGGCCGGGCGATCGAACGGGCCCCCGTGGGCTCCGCCGACATCATCGGCATCGGCCACGCGGCACTCTGCCTGGCCGACGGCGAACTGGTCGAGTACACCGACACCGGCGAGATCTCGCTCAACGTGCAGGGCCTGGTCGTCCGGGTCGGCTCGGACCACCGGGTGCTGCTGGACGGCGTCAGCTTCCCGCTCGCCGAGAAGGCCCTGCTCGCCGTGGCCGGTCCCTCCGGCGCGGGCAAGTCCACCCTGCTCAACGCCCTCACCGGCCTGCGCCCCGCCGACGATGGAACCGTCCTGTACGACGGCCGCGACCTCTACCGCGACTACGCGGAGCTGCGCCGACGGATCGGCCTCGTCCCGCAGGACGACATCCTGCACACCCAGCTCAGCGTGCGCCGCGCGCTGTCCTACGCCGCCGAATTACGCTTCCCCGGCGACACCGAGCGGCACGAGCGGCAGGCCCGGGTCGACGAGGTGATCCACGAGCTCGGCCTGGACAGCCGCGCCGACCTGGTCATCTCCAGCCTCTCCGGCGGCCAGCGCAAGCGCGTCAGCGTCGCCCTGGAGCTCCTCACCAAGCCCTCGCTGCTCTTCCTGGACGAGCCGACCTCCGGCCTGGACCCGGGGATGGAGCGCTCGGTGATGCAGATGCTGCGCGGCCTCGCCGACGACGGCCGCACGGTCGTCGTGGTCACCCACAGCGTGCTCAGCCTGGACGTCTGCGACCGCCTCCTGGTGCTCGCCCCCGGCGGCCGCACCGCCTACTACGGCCCGCCCGACGAGGCCCTGCCGTTCTTCGGCTTCACCGAGTGGCCGGAGGCCTTCGAGGCCTTCGAGAACGAGGACCACGCCGCCTGGCAGCGCCGCTTCCGCGAGTCCCCGCAGTACGACCGGTACGTGGCCGCCACCGCGCTCCCCCCGGCGCTGCGGGCGCCGCCCCCCGCCTCCCCGATCGGGCCGGAGAAGCCGCAGAGCTGGCCGTCCCAGCTGAGCACCCTGATCCGCCGCTACACCGCGGTGCTGGCCGCCGACCGGCTGTTCCTCACCGTGATGATCGCGCTGCCGTTCATCATCGGCATCATGTGCCGGGCGATGGCCGGCTCGCGGCTGAGCTCGGACAACGCCCTCAACTGCCTGCTCACCCTCTGCATCGGCGGCCTGCTCACCGGCTCCGCCAACGCCGTGCGCGAGATCGTCAAGGAACGGCCGATCTACCAGCGCGAACGGGTGGTCGGGCTGTCCAGATCCGCGTACCTGGTCTCCAAGGTGGTGGTGCTCGGCACGATCACGGTCGTCCAGGCCGCCGTACTGACGCTCGTCGGCCTGGGCGGGGTGGACCTCAGTCCGCCGCTGCCGGGCGGCGGCCAGGTGCCCAGCGGGGTCGTGCTGCCGCCGCTGGTCGAACTCATCCTGGCCGTGGCGCTGCTGTCCTTCTCCGCGATGATGCTCGGCCTGCTGGTCTCCGCGCTGGTGCGCAAGGAGGAGGCCACCATGCCGCTGCTCGTCCTGCTCTCGGTGGTGCAGATCGTGTTCAGCGGGGCCATGCTGAAGCTGCACGGGGTTCCGGGCCTCGAACAGTTCGCCTGGCTGATCCCCTCCCGCTGGGGCCTGGCCGCGATGGCCCAGACCATCGACCTGCACGCGATCCTGCCCACCGCCATCACGGCCGATCCGCTGTTCCGCCCCGACCGCAGCGCCTGGCTGCGCGGGATGGTCCTGCTGGTGGGGCTGTCGGCGGTGTTCGGGCTCGCCGTGCTCGCGCTGCTGCGCCGCCAGGAGCCCGCGATCATGCGCAAGTGAAGCGGCCGCCGATGGACGGAGCCCACGGAGCCCATGGACGAATTCGCCTTCCACCCGACCCACGTCGCCCCGCCGGACGGCATGGCCACCTGGACCGCGCCCGACCCGGCCCGGCCCTCGACCCGGCTGGACCCGCTGCTGCCGGTCCAGCTGATCGGCCGCGAGGGCGACTGGGGGCACGTCCTGTGCTCCAACGGGTGGTCCACCTGGGTGGACGGCCGGCTGCTGATCAGCCTCCCGGACGCGCCGCCCGCCGCCACCGGTCCGCCCAGCCGGACCGCCGACCCCCGGCCGGTGCTCGCCCAGGCGGAGGGCGCACTGGCCCGCTACCGGTCGCTGCTGGAGGACCTCGCCGCCGGGGGCGCCGACCTGGAGACCTTCCAGCAGCGCACCCGGGGGCTGCGCACCGGCCTGGTCATCGACGGCGACGCGCTCTGGGTGTTCGACCCGGTGCACGACCGCTGGTGCTACTGCGACGGGCTCCAGCTCCAGACCTACGCCGCCGCCGTCCGGCCGACCGGCACACCGCCCGCGACGCCCTCCACACCGGTGCCGCGGGTGCCGCCGGAGCCGCCCGGCGCCTACGAGCCGACCCGGGCGGGTGAGCCGTGATCCCCCCGGAGCGGGACGGCGGCGGGGAGCCGGCCGAGGAGGCCGAGACCCGGGGCTCGCCGAGCCTGCCGTCCGGCATGGTAGGACGGCGGGTGGCCGGCTACCGGCTGGAGGAGGAGATCGGGCGGGGCGGCATGGCGGTCGTCTACCGGGCCAAGGACCTGCGGCTCGGCAGGACCGTCGCGGTCAAGCTGCTGGCGCCCGAACTGGCCCGCAACGAGATGTTCCGCCAGCGCTTCACCCGCGAGTCCGAGGCCGCCGCCGCGATCGACCACCCGCACATCATCCCGGTGTTCGAGGCCGGCGAGACGGAGGGCATCCTGTTCATCGCGATGCGCTTCGTCGAGGGCGGCGACCTGCGCGGCCTGATCACCCGCAGCGGGCCGTTCCCGGTCGACCGCGCCGCCCGGCTCGCCCTGCAGGTCGGCTCCGCGCTGGACGCCGCGCACGACCGCGACCTGGTCCACCGGGACGTCAAGCCCGGCAACATCCTGGTCGCCGCCGGGACGGACGACGAGCACCCCGAGCACCTCTACCTGGCCGACTTCGGCCTCACCAAGAAGTCGCTCTCGCTGAGCGGGCTGACCAGCGTCGGCCAGATCGTCGGCACCCTGGACTACGCGGCGCCCGAGCAGATCTCCGGGCGGCCGCTGGACGGCCGGTGCGACCAGTACAGCCTGGGCTGCGTGGTCTTCGAGATGCTGGCCGGGGCGCCGCCGTTCCGCCGGGAGAGCGACCTCGCGCTGCTCTGGGCGCAGCTCAACGACCCGCCGCCCACCCTGCGGACCCTGCGCCCCGACCTGTCCGAGGCCGTGGACGCCGTGGTGGCCCGCTCCCTCGCCAAGACGCCCGAGGACCGCTGGGCCAGCTGTCTGCAGTTCGTCGCCGAGCTGCGCGCCGCCGCGACGCCCGTCCCCGGTCCCTGGGAGTCCGCCGGCCCGCCGACCCAGGTGGTCCCGGCCTTCGGCACGCCGGCCTCGGCCGACGTCCCGCAGCCGCCCGCCTGGGCCACCCCGGTGGTCTACCCGGTCCGGTCTGCGCCGCTCTGAGCGCGGCGCCCGCCTCGCGGCGCTCTCAGGCGCCCGCCTCGCGGCGCTCAGAGCGCAGCCCTGCGACCGTGGCCCTGCGACCCGCGCCCCTCCGGCCGCGTTCCTCCACCCGTTCGGCGGTATGCCGCCGGGTGAACCTCCGGCTACCGCCGCCCCGGCGGCGGGCCTGCGGGGGGCGGCCCGGCGGGTGGCGGCCCCGCGGAGGGCGGGCCGCTCGGAGGTGCCGCGGCGGGGGGCGGCGCCCCGTCCACCGGCACCTCGCCGCGCCGCCCGATCCGCGCGGCCAGCAGGCCGCCCAGCAACCCCGCGACCAGCCCCCAGGCCGCCGCCAGCGGCACGGTCACCCACTGCACCGGGTCCAGCACCAGCGCGCCCCCGCCCAGGCCTGCGACCGGGTTGTCGCCCAGCACCTCGCCGAGCAGGTCCCCCAGCCCGCCCTGCCCGACACCGACGCCGAGCACCGAGAGGCCGTAGGCCGCCGACACCCGCGACCAGACGCCCACCAGCAGCATGGCGACCGCCGCCGCCAGGCCCAGCCGGACGGCGTGCTGCCAGAGCCGCACGCCCCGCGGTGAGCGGTAGGCGGCCAGCACCCCGGCCGCGAGCATCAGCACGGCGGCCACCGGCAGCAGCCACCAGGCCCGGGCGTCGTAGGCGGCCAGCGACCCCAGGTCGACGGTGGCGTCCTGCCCCTCGGGCGCCCGCAGCACGTCGGCGAGGACGGGCGGCATCGGCAGCCCGATCCCGCCCGCCAGGTGGCCCTGCCACTGCCCGCCGAGCCCCACCCCGAACCCCATCCAGGCCAGGTTGGGCATGGCCAGCAGCACGACCGCCATCGTCTCGCGGCCGTTGCCGTGCACCAGGGCGGTGACGATCCCGGCCACCACCCCGACCACCACGTACACCAGCAGCACCAGCAGCACCGCGAAGGCCGCGGGCCGGACGACCCGCTGGAACGGCACCAGGCCGCGCGGCAGCGGCGCCCGGCGGGAGACCGCGAACAGCACCGCCAGCACCACCAGCAGCCAGAGCAGGCCGAACCCGAGCGTGCTCACCGCGTCCGCGTGGAAGCCGATCTCCGGCGTCAGCCCGAGGGCGCCGGAGAGCGACTGCGCGAGGTCCCCGCCGATCGGGACGACGAAGGTGTGCCGGGCGGCCGCGGTGAGCAGTGCGAGGGCCGCCAGCCAGACCACCAGGGTCCGGGCCACCCGGCCGAGCAGCTCACCGCCGCCGGCCACGGCCCGGAAGCGCAGCTGCCGCAGGAACACCTCGGCCGTCACCAGTGCGCCGACCAGGCTGACGGACAGCGGCATCGCGGTGATCCCGGCGTCCACCTGGGCGAAGAAGCCCGCGCCGCCGTCCATCCGGACCGTCCCGCCCACGGCGAGGGTCAGGGTGGCGGCCAGGACGGACGGGAAGCCGCCGCCCGGGAGGTCGTCGGCGCCGGCCAGCCAGAGGCCGAGGGCGGCCACCGCCGCCATCGCGGCGACCCCGGCGAGCACCACCGCCAGGGCGTCCAGCCAGCCGCGCAGGGCGCCGGGCGGGCCGGGCGGCCGGGCCGCCGCGCTGAGGGGCTCCTGGTGCATGCGGGCTCCTGGTTCGACTCGGGTGCCCCCCTCGGGTCTGCCTCCAGGTTCACCCAGGTCGGCCGCCCGCGCGCTGCGCACGGCGACGGCCGCCTCACCTGCTGTTGCGGACTCCGGAAAGCCGGGGCAGAAATAGAAAGCCAGTGGCAGGAGCCCCTCGCGTCGGCGGCTTTCGCCGACCGCCTGCGAAACGGAGCCCCGATGAGTTCCCAACCGCCCCCTTCCGGTCCCCCGTTCGGCCCGCCGTCCGGCCCTCCCTCGGGCCCGCTCGCCGGGCCGCCGTCGGGCGGCGGCTCGGGACCGAATTCCACGCCCCCGCCGCCCTCCGGCCCCGGCGGCCCGCCGAGCGGGCCGGCCAGCGGATCCGGTGCGCCCTCCGGTCCCGGCGGGTCCGGAGGGCGCCCGACGCCCTGGTGGCGGTCGGGGAAGAAGCTGGCGCTGGCCGCGGGCACCGCGGTGCTGGCGGTCGTGGCGACGGTGCTGATCGTCAACAACAACAGCAGCAAGCCCAGTGACGCCATCCCGGCCGCCAACGAGGTCGCCCTGCAGTCCCCCTCCGACCCCGGCGCGGCGCCGTTCACCGAGTCGGTGCAGACCACCGCCGTGTCGGCCCCGGCGCCGTCGTCCGTCCAGCCGACCGCGACCCACAGCGCCGGGACGGCCACGACCGCGGCGACCTCGCCGTCGGGCCTGCACGCCGTCGAGGGGACGAGCAGCGGGCTCTACGCGGGCGAGATGTCCAAGCCGAGCTGTGACACCGAGCGGCTGATCGGCATGGTCTCCGGCGGGGACAACGGCCGGGCCTGGGCCTCCGCCCAGGGCATCGAGCAGTCGGCCATCCCGAGCTACCTGCGCTCGCTCACCTCGACCTACCTGCGGGTGGACACCCGGGTGACCAACCACGGCTACAAGGGCGGCGCCGCGGTCGCGTACCAGTCCGTCCTGCAGGCCGGCACCGCCGTCCTGGTCGACTCGCAGGGCGTGCCGCGCGTGCGGTGCAGCTGCGGCAACCCGTTGAAGCCCCCGACGCTGGTGTCGAACGCCAAGTACACCGGCAAGTCCTGGCAGGGCTTCCAGCCGACCTCGGTGGTCGTCGTGACGCCGGCGCCCGCGCCGGTGAAGGAGCTCGTGCTGGTGAACGTGGTCACCGGCGGCTTCTTCGTCCGGGTGACCGGACGGATCGAGGTGATCGACAAGACCGTACCGGCGCCCAAGGGGCCGCTCGCACCGGGTATTCCGGCGCCCGGACCGATGAAGCCGGTCTCGCCGTCGGCCTCCGTCTCCACCTCGGCGTCCGGCTCGACCTCGGGCTCCGGTTCGGCCTCGACGTCCGGGGCGACCACCTCCTCCGGCGGTCCGACCTCCGGGTCCGCGTCGGCCTCGACCACCTCGGGGTCTCCGTCCGGGCCGTCCTCGGGCTCCTCCACCTCCTCCGGGTCCTCGGGCCCGTCGTCCTCGGCGTCCACGGCCACCGGGTCGTCCGGCCCGACGACCACGGTGGCCAAGCCGACGACCACGGTGGCCAAGCCGACCACCACCGTGGCCACGACCGCCACCACGACCACGACGACCGCGGCGGGAGCGACCACGACGACGACCACGTCCTCGCCCCCGCCGTCCCAGAGCGCCCTCACGGCGACCTGTGCCACCACCGCGCCGTCCACGCTCCCGCCCTGCACCACCGTCTCGGCCGGGTCCTCCGAGTGACGACCTGACCGGAGCCGCTCCCACGCCCCCTCGGCCGCACCTCAACCGCACCTCGGCCCCGCTTCGGCCCCGCTTCGGCGGGGCCGAGGTGCGTCGGCGCCCCCTCCCCCTCTGAGTGAGTTGGAATATCAAACTCACATGGCTATGGTGAGTCCCACATTCCAACTCACCCTGGAGAGCGCCGTGACCCACCTGTCCCCGGAGGTACCCGATGCAGCGCGCTGACCGCGCCGGGCTCGTCCTGCTCGCCGCCTGCCTCGGCCTGTTCACGGTGTTCGTGCAGACCACGCAGACCATCGGCACCCTGGGTGCGGTCCGTGCGGACCTCGGCCTCGACTCCGCGGACCTGGTCTGGGTCCCGAGCACGTACACCCTGGTGGTGGCGTCCTTCGTACTCGGCGCGGGCGCCTTCGCCGACCGCTGGGGGCGGCGGCGGATCTTCCTGGCCGGCACCCTCGCGATGGCCGCCGGCGGCGTGGTCCTGGTGTGCGCCGACGGTCTGCCGGCCGTCCTCGCGGGCCAGGCGGTCGCCGGCCTCGGCGGCGCGCTGATCACCCCCAGCTCCCTCGCCCTGATCACCAACGCCTTCCCCGATCCGCGCCGCCGGGCCGGTGCGATCTCCGCCTGGGCCGCCGCCTCCGGCCTCGGTCTGGCCATCGGCCCGATCACGGCCGGGCTCGCGCTGCGCTGGTCGACCTGGCAGACCGCCTTCTGGCTCGGCCCCGCGATCGCCGCGCTCGCCGCCACCGCCGCGCTGCTCGGCGTCTCCGAGTCCCGGGTCGAGGGCGGCCGACTGGACTGGGCCGGCCAGCTCCTCGCCACCACCGGGCTCGCGCTGCTCGTCCACTGGCTGATCGACGGCGGCCGCCACGGCTACCTCGACGGCCGCCCGCTCGCCGCCGCGGTGACCGCCGCCGTCCTGCTGGCCGCCTTCGCGGTGGTCGAACTACGGCTGCGCCAACCCCTGTTGGACCTGCGACTGATGCGCGACCCGTCGTACAGCGCCGCGCTGCTGCTGGCCGCGACCGTACTGTTCGGCTTCGTCGGCCTGTCGCTGCTCCAGGTGCTCTGGCTCCAGCAGGTGCGCGGGCTGACCGCCCTCCAGGTCGGCGTCCAACTCCTCGCGGAATTCGGCACCTTCATCCTCGCCTCGGTGGCGGCCGGGCTGCTCGGGCGGCGGTTCGGCGCCGCGCCGCTGATCGTCACCGGGCTGCTGCTGGCCGCGGCGGGCGCCGCGCTGTTCGCCACCGTCGAACCCACCGACGCCTTCGGCGGCTACGCCCTCTCGCTGGTGGTCTTCGGGTTCGGCTGCGGCCTGGCCAACGCCCCGTCCACGGCCCTCGCGGTCGGACACGTGCCGCGCGGCAAGGAGGGCGCGGCGGCCGGCACGGTCAACGCCGCCCGCCAGGTCGGGGCGGTGCTCGGCACCAGCATCCTCGGCACCCTGATGACCAGTCGGTTCGAGGAGCGCCTCGGCGGGCTCGGCCGACCGCGGCCCCAGGACGTCGCCCGGGCCTTCACGGAGGCCGTCGGCCACGCGGTCTCGATCGGTGCGGTGGTCCTGCTCGCCGGTACCGCGGCGGCGGTGGGCCTGCTGGCCCTGGCCCGCCGCAACCGGCCCGCCCCGGTGGTGCTGCTCCCCGCGCCCGCCGAACGGGCCGAGGCGGTGGCGCTGTCGGCGCCCGACTCCGTCCAGGGCTGAACGGTCGTCGCCACCGCCGTCGCCACCGCTCGTCGGGCGGGCGGTGGCGACGACCACCCCGCGCCGGGCGGACCCCGGTGCCCCCGCGGACGCCTCAGGGCAGCAGCACCTCGGCGTCCTCCGGCCCGAGCACCCGCCCGTCCGCCGAACGGACCTCCAGCACCGCGACCGGCTCCCCCGCCGAACGGTCCACCAGCCGCGCCCGGGGCTCGCCGTCCTCGAAGAACCAGGCGTCGCCCCACTGGCGCAGCGCCGTGACCACGGGGAAGAGCGCGCGCCCCTTCTCGGTGAGCACGTACTCCTGGTACGGGCTGCCGTCGGCGGCCGGCACCGGTTCGAACACCCCCGTCGCCACGAGGTTGGCCAGCCGCGCGGAGAGGATGTTCTTCGCCAGGCCGAGGTTCCGCTGGAACTGGCCGAACCGCCGCAGCCCGTCGAAGGCGTCGCGGACGATCAACAGCGTCCAGCCGTCGCCGACGACGTCGAGCGGGCGTGCGAGCGGACAGACCGAGTCCTCGTGCGTCGTGCGCTTCGGCACCTGTCCCACCTCTCACCGACCGGGCTGCGCGGGCGGCCTTCGAGCCCACAGGTTGCGCTGCGCAACGCTACCGCGCGCCCGGCGCCCCGACCCTCAACCGGTGACGGCGAGTTCGGCGACCACCGCGCGGTGGTCGGTGCCGGGCACGGTGTGCTCCTCGACGGCCACCGCGCTCAACGCACCGCCGTGCAGGACGTGGTCGATCTGGATCACCGGCGGCAGGAACGGGAAGTCCGCGTTGTCCTCCGGCCAGGTCGGCGAACCGCCCCGGCCGAGCTCGGCATGGGTGTCCGTCAGACCGGTGGCGAGCAGGTCGCGCATCGGCGCGTGGTCCAGGCTGGCGTTGAAGTCGCCCAGGAACACCGCGTTGCGGGTGCTCCCGCTCGCCGCCGCCCGCAGGCCGTCGAAGTCCTCGCCCCACCGCTCGGCGTCGCCCAGCGGGTAGTACGTGTGCACGGCGGTCAGCCGGACGGTCCGCCCGCCCACCGACACCTCGGCGGCCACCTGCGCCCGGGCCGCCGCGGAGGCCGAGGCGTCCAGCCGGGTCAGCGGCAGCCGGGAGTACAGGGCGGTGTCGCCCTCGGGCGCCTCCCGGTAGGGCAGCAACTCGGCGATCCCCGCCCGGTCCAGGGCCCGGGCCGCCGGGGCGCCCAGCTCCTCGACGGCGAGCACGTCCACCCGCTGCTCGCGGACCAGCCGGACCAGGGCGGCCACGTCGACCTGGCCCATGTACGCGTTGCTGGTGGCCACCCGCAGCCTCGGCGCGTCGGCCGCCACGGACCGGCCGTCCGGCACGAAACGCGGGACCAGCCAGCAGAGTTGGACCACCGCGAGCAGCCCGGCCAGACCGGCCGCCCACCAGGAGCGCACGGCCAGCAGCACGCCCAGGAGCAGCAGGGTGCCCGCCGCCGCGTACGGGAGGCCCACCACCGCGAGGGCCAGCGGGCTGCCGTCGTCCAGCCCGGCCAGCCGCACCACGACCAGGGCCGCCGACACCGCGAGCCCGGCTCCACAGAGGGCCACCAGGACCGTCCGCGCCCACCGCCACCGGCTCCGCCCGGCCACCGCGGCCCGTCCGTCTCCCACCCGTCACTCCCGTCCTCGGCTCCGGGAGAAGACGCGACCCGGCACCCACCGGTTCCCCCGGCCACTACGTCGTCCGCCGCCAACGCGAACGTGGCACCGGCTTCGGCACCGTCCTCGGCCGCTCGATGACCCGCCTGGTCTGCGACTGACCACCCGGCCCGGTCCGACCCGGTGGGCCCGCGAGTTCTCCGCTCGCGGGGCCACCGTGGTTAGGGGTGTGCCGGTGTCAGACGGTGGTGCCGAGGTGGGCGGCCCACTTGGCGCGCCAGGTGAGGGCGTCGGTGACGCCCTCGGCGATGGTGCGCCGGGCGGTCCAGCCGAGGAGGTCGCGGGCGGTGTCGACGGAGGTGTAGCAGCCGATCACGTCGCCCGGGCGCGGGGCGGCCTCGCGGACGTCGAGGCGGGCTCCGACGGCCTGTTCGAAGGCGGCGACGAGCTCGCGGACGGTGGTGCCCTCGCCGGTGCCGACGTTGATGACGCGGTAGCGGTCCTCGGCGGTGGGCGGGACGACCTGGTCGAAGCGGGTCAGCGCGGCGACGTGCGCCTCGGCGAGGTCCTGGACGTGGATGTAGTCGCGGATGCCGGAGCCGTCCCGGGTCGCCCAGTCGACGCCGGTCACGGTGAACGGCGCACCCGTGGTGTGGGCCTCGATCAGCTTGCCCAGGGCGTGGGTGGGGTTGAGGTCCTGGAGGCCGGTGCGCAGCTGCGGGTCGGCGCCGATGGGGTTGAAGTAGCGCAGCGCGATGACGCGGATCGCCTCGGCGCCCTCGGCGCGGGTCCAGTCCTGGAGGACCTGCTCCATCATCTGCTTGGTGCGGGCGTAGGGGCTGTTGGCGTCGACCGGGCAGGTCTCGTCGACCCGGGCGTCCGGGGTGGGGGCGTAGATGGACGCGGAGCTGCTGAAGACGACGCGGGTGCAGCCGTTGCGCTGGAGGGAGTCCAGCAGGTCGACGGTCTTGGCCACGTTCTCGCGGTAGTAGTACAGCGGCCTGGCGACGGACTCCGGTACGACGATCTTCGCGGCGCAGTGCACGGCGGCCTCGATGTCGGGGTGCTCGGCGAAGACGCGGTCGAGGAGCGCCGGGTCGGCGATGTCCCCCTGGTAGAAGATCCGGTCCTCGACGAACTCGGCGCGGCCCTTGGAGAGGTCGTCGAGGATGACCGGTGTGATGCCCTGGTCCAGCAGTGCCGAGGCGACGGTGCTGCCGATGAATCCCGCGCCACCGGTGATCAGGACCTTCTTCATACGCGCTGCTCCCTTGCGGTCGGCCGGACGCCTGGGCGGCATCCGATGACTGTGGGGACGGTGGTTCGGGCCCGACGGTTCCCCGGCGGGGCGGATCAGCGCAGGCGGGCGCCGGTGCGGGGGCGGGTCCCGCGGCGGAGCCAGTAGCCGGCGGCGACCAGGAGTACGGCTGCGATCGCGGTGGCGATGGCCGCCCAGGTGGCCGCGTCGGACCCGCCGTCGGACTCCCCCGCGAGCGCCACCGCGGCCGCCCCGGCCGACTGCCCGGCCGACGGCCCCGAGGGCTTCCCGGCGGCGGCCCCGGTCGGTGTGCCGGTCGGCGTCGCGGTCGGGGCGGGGGCCGGAGCGAGGGTCGGGCCGGCCGTGGGGGCGGGGGTCGGCGTGGCGGCGGAGGTGGGCACCGGCAGCGTCGGGTCCGAGATCACGGCCGCGTCGACGTCGAGCTCGCGCTCGCCGTGGCCCAGCGAGGGGAACGCGCAGTCCACCGTGATCCGCCAGTGCCCGGCCGGCAGGATCTCCCGGGTGGTGTACGCCCCGGGGCGGCCGGGGACGGCGACCAGCCGCCACGGGCCGGCCGAGCGCCCGTCGGCGGAGGTGGCGGCGAGCGTCCCCGCGAACTCCTCGGTGACGGGGTCGTGGTCGTTCTCCCAGGTGGCCACGGTGGTGATGTGCCCGCTGTCCTGGCCGGTGACGTCCAGGTGGACGGTGTCGCCGTGGGCGGCGGCGGGCACGGCGGGCGCGAGAACGGCCGCCCCCGCCAGGGCGAGGACGGCCAGGGTGCCGAGCGGACGGGTGTGCATGGTGGGGGCTCCTCGTGGGGGGTGGCGGGCGCGGGCCCGCCGCGCCGTGGCCCGGGGGCGCCCCCCCCCGAGGGGGGCGGGGGGGGGTGGGGGGGGTGGCGGGCCTGGGGGCGTGGGGGGGGGTTGTGATGGGGGGGGCCTCTGGGGGGGGGGGGGGGGGGGGGGCCGGCGCCCGCTGTGCGCGGCGGCGGCCCGCACCCTCGGGTGCCGGGGTGGGTCAGGAGGTCTTCTGCAGCGACCAGGACTGGTAGGCCTGGCCGTTGGGCTTCTGCAGCTCCAGCAGCCACCCGCCGTAGTACCAGCGGCTGCTGACGCCCAGTACCAGGGTCGAGCCCTCGGCGGTGACGGTGAACCCGCCGCCCGACGGGGTCAGCTGCCACTTCTGGGCGGCCGAACCGGAGCAGGGCTGCTGGGCGAGGTACTGGCCGGCCACCGGGTCTCCGCCCAGCTGGAGGCACTTGTCGGAGCGCACGGACTTGATCCGCAGCGCGCCGTTGCCCGCGTCCTCGAAGCTCCACTTCTGGTTGGCGTACCCGGTGCGCTGGTAGGCGATCGCCACGGTGCCGTTGTTGAGCGAGCTGCCCCACAGGTCGGCGGCCTGGCCGGTGAGGCCGTTCACCATCGTGTAGCGGGAGCCGGGCTGCGGGCGGCCCGCGTCGGCCAGGGTGTGGAAGGTCGCCGGGCGTCCGGGCTTGGACACCGCGCCGGCGGCGTCACGGACGGCGATCGCGACGGTGTAGGCGGTGCCGGGGGCGAGGCGGACCACGCCGACGGTGGTGGCGCGCACGGTCCCGATGGCCTGGCCGTTCAGCAGCACGTCGTAACCGGTGGCCGCGGGGACGGCCGGCCAGCTCAGCACGACCGAGTTCGGGGTGACCTGACTGGCCGTCACGTCAGGCCCGGTGGTCCCGGTGCCGGAGGTGGGGCTCGGCGAACCGGTGGGGGTCGCGGTCGGGCTCGACGTCGCGGTGGGCGAGGCGGTGGGGCTCGCGGTCGGCGAGGCGGTCGGTGAGGCGGTGGGGCTCGCGGTCGGGCTCGGGGAGGCCGTCGGCGAGGCGGTCGGCGACGGCGTCCGGGTGGGCGAGGCCGTCGGGGAGGGGGTGTTCGTGGCCGTCGGGCTCGCGGTCGGCGTCGGGCTCGGGTTCGGCCCGGTGCCGCCGCCCGCGATCAGGAAGCGGTTGCTTGCGACGTTCCAGTGCGTGGCCAGGTAACTACCCGCCGCGGGCGAGGTGTTGTAGTAGTCGTCGTGGTGGCAGTCGAGCCGGGCGTCACTCGCGTTGTCCGGGCAGACCGTCTTCATCGCCGGGTAGTAGGGCGTGTCCGAGTAGCACATCAGGTCCCACTCGTCGACGCAGTGGCCGCCCTTGCTGGAGTTGGGCGCGCTGTTGCTCACCGCGCCCAGGTTGTGGCCGAGTTCGTGCGCGGCAGTGTGGCCGCCCCAGCAGCCGGAGTCGGTACGGCCGTACGAGGGGCCGAAGTTGCTCAGGTTGTCCTGGCCGGGGCGCTCGTCACCGGCGAAGGTCCCGATGCCGCAGTACACCTTGGCATCGGTGAACATCATGTACTTGCGGTCCTTGCGGTTGAACCCCTGGGCGGCCACCGCGCGGTTGCTCGCGTTGAAGTCCTGGATCTCGGAGTCGGAGACCTGCACGTTCAACACGGAGGCGGAGCAGTCGGGTTCGGTCACGAACCGGACGTGCCGGACGCCGCCGGTCTCCTGGGCGCTGGCGTTGTAGATGACGTCGACGTCCGCCGCCCACTTCTTGAACGAGGCGAGGTACTGGGCGAACCGGTCGTTGCCGGGCCCGTGGACGTACACCACCTGGACCCGGTTCCCGCTGGTGCCGTCGCCTTCGCAGACCACCCCGGACCCGGCGGCGGGTGCGGCGGCGGGCGCCGCGGCCGGGCCGGCGGCTGCCCCGGCGTCCCCGAGCAGCGCCTTCTGCGCCGCGTCCAGGACCGGTGCCGCGCCCTTCAACAGGTCGGCGGCGGCGGGCGGTTGGGCATCGGCCGGGGGCGTGAGAGCGGGCGCCTGGGCGGCCGCGGCCGCCACCGGGGCAACGTCCTTGCGGATGTCCACGTCCTTCGGCGGCGCGTCCGGGCCGTGGCTGCACAGCTCCCCGCCCGGGACCTCCAGCGAACCCGCGCAGCGGTCGCCGGTCGGCAGCGTCAGACCGGCGTAGACCAGGCCGCGCTCCGGCTGGTCCTTGGGTATCTCCTTCAGCGGTGCGGCCTTCTTCTCCCGCTGCGGCGCGGGCGCCCTGGTGGCCCCCTCCGCCGTCCCGGTCTGCCCGGGATCGCCGTCGTCGCCGGCCGCTCCGACCGTGCCCGCCCCCGCCCGGTCGGCCGAACCGGCCACCGCCGCGGTGTTGCTGGTCCGGTCGGCGGCCGGGTCGAGCGCCGTCTCGATGCCCAGCGCACCGGCGACCAGTCCGGCCGCCACCGCGACCGCCAGGAGCGCCGTCCGGCGCCCGGTCCTTCCGCGCCGCCTGCTGCGGCGCTCTGCGCTCCGGTGTCCCATGCGCTATTCCTCTCCGAGTGCGACGGCCTGAGCGCCACAGAGCGTGACGGTCAGGCCTTCCGACACCCCGGAGACCGAAATCGGCCGGAGGCAATAACAGAAACCTCTTGCGAAAATCGTGCGCGTGCTCGTGAAGGTCCCGTGAGCACCCTCGTCGGCGCGCTCGCGGGCGCGGCCCCCGGCCCGCTCCCCCGGCCCGCTCCCCCGGCCTCGGGCACGGCCCCCGGACCCGGACACGGCCCGGACATGGCGACGCCGCGTCACACGCCCTGCGGCGGCCGGCCCGCAGACCCCTCCGGGGCCGCCACGGTCAGGCTGCCACCCCGACGGCCGGGGCGGTCTCGGCCACCGGGGCCCCCGCCCCGGCGAGCGGCCCGTGCAGCCGCGCGAGCGAGGCCGCCAGTCTGACCGGATCCCCGGCCAGCCAGAGCCGCAGCGCGGCGGCGAGCGCACCACTGGCGGGACCGGTCGGCAGGCCGCTCGTCCGGGTGACCCGATCGCCGACCAGCGGCAGCAGTTCGGCCACCGGCCCGGGCAGCCACAGCGTGACGGCGCACGGCGCCGGCCGGGCGAGGACCCGTGACAGGCGCAGCACATCCGCATCGGCGTACAGCGCGGGGATCACGTCCAGCAGGCCGTCCGCCGCCACGTCGGACACGTCGCTGCCGTGACCGCGCGCCAGTGCGCGCAGCAGCGCCCGCTCGCCGGCGGTGATCCGGACGGTCAGCATGACTTCTTCGCAGTCCATGGTCCCAGTTCCCGTCTTGTGCGTGTGCCCGTCGTCAGGTCGTGAACAGGTCGTGCACGGGTCGTGTCCCCCGTCTGGTGCCGCTGCTCGGTTCCTGCCCATCAACGGGCTTCGGCTACCGCTGTGATCAAGCCGTAGTGACCACCGGTACGGCGCCCGCCGTACCGGCCCGGGCTGCGCCGGCGCGTGCGCGCGGGTGCGGGCGGGCGCCCTGGCGCGGGGGCCCGCCGCGGGATGCGGTGCGCAGGTCGGGGGCGGGCCGGTGGTGCGGACGGGACATCAGGATCCTCCTCGGTTCCGGACCATGCTGGACCCGTGGGGGCGCTCCGGCCGAGGGCCGAAAGACCCTCCGACCCGTCAGGCCGCCAGCACGGCCCCCGACCACCCTGCCGACCGACCACCCTGCCGACCGGCCGGCCTGCCGCCCGCGCCTGCCGTCTCCGCCTCCTCCGCCCGGCACCCGCGCCCGCTCCGCCACCCGTGCCCGCTACCGCCACCCGCCCCGGACCGATCCACCGATGGGGTGATCCGCCCGGGTGCGGCGAAACGCACGCCGGACCGGCGCGTTTCCCAAGGCGTGCGCCCTCAGGCAGTGGCGCGCGCGGGGTTCCGCGCTGGCGGGGCACCGCCTTCCGGCTGCCGCGGCGGCGCATCCGGCGGTACCGCCGCGCTGGTCCATCTGGTGAGAGGTGATGTCATGGTCCTGACGACCGAGACGCGTAGACCAACCGTTTCCCCCAGCACCGTCCGCCCCGGAACCACTCCACCCGCGAGCACTCCACCCAGAACCGACCCGCCCAGAGCCGCCATGCCGAGAAGCACTCCGCCCGGGACCGCCTCACCGGGCACCCCCTGCGCCGTCCCCCCGCTCGCGCCGGGGGCGCTGCCCGGTCTCGGCCACGCCCCCGCCCTGCTGCGCGACCCGCTGGGCTTCCTCGGCTCGCTCTCCCGGTACGGCGGCGTGGTGCGGATCCGCCTCGGGCCCCGCACCGTCTGCGTGGTCACGGACCCCGCCCTGGTGCACACCCTGCTCGTCGCGCTCGCCCACGACTGCCCGCGCGGCGCCGTCCAGGACACCCTGAAGACGGCGTTCGGCGACGGCCTGCTGATGTCCGAGGGCCTGGCCCACCGCGACCGCCGCCGGATCCTCCAACCCGCCTTCGGCCCGGACCGGATGGCCGAGTACGTCGCGGTGATGCACCACGTCACCGAGGAGCGCGCCGGGCGCTGGCGGCCCGGCCAGGTCCTGGACGTGGCCAAGGAGATGAACCACCTCGCGCTGGAGATCGTCACCCGCGCGCTGTTCGACGCCCGGCTCAGCGAGGACGCCACCCTCGCCTTCCACCGGGCCCTTCCCGACCTGGTGAAGGGCCAGATCGTCCAGTCGCTCTACCCCCACCCGGCGCTCGCCCGGCTGCCGCTGCCGGTCAACCGGCGCTTCGACGCCGCCGTCCGGGTGCTCAACCGGGTGGTCGACCAGGCGGTCGGGGGCGGCGCCCGGTCCGGCGCTCCGGCCGGCACCCTGCCCGCGCTGCTGCGCGCCGCCACCGACCCGGCCACCGGGCGGGCGCTGACCGCGGCGGACGTCCGCTCCGAGGCGATCACCATGTTCGGCGCCGGCACCGAGACCGTCTCGACCACGCTCACCTGGCTGTTCGACGAACTGCTGCGCCACCCGCGGGTGGAGGCCCGCGTCCTCGCCGAACTGGACGAGCACCTCCCGGCCGGGGCGGTGCCCACCCCGGAGGTGCTCGCCAGGCTCGGGTACACCCGCAGCGTCGCCCAGGAGGTGCTGCGGCTGCACGCGCCGAACGCCTTCCTGATGCGGACCGCGAGCGTGCCCGTCGAGCTCGGCCGGTACCGGATCCCGGCCGGCACCGAGCTGCTGTACAGCCTCACCGCGCTGCACCGCGACCCGTCGCTGCACCCCGATCCGCTGCGCTTCCGCCCCGACCGCTGGCGGGAGGACGGCGAGGCGGCCGGCGCCGGGCGGCAGTCGTTCCTGCCCTTCGGCGCGGGCAAGCACAAGTGCATCGGCGAGGCCTTCGCCTGGGCTGAGCTGACCGTGGCGGCCGCCACGATCCTGCGCCGCTGGCGGCCGACGGCCGTCCCCGGCGCCCGGGCCCGCGAGGTGGTCTGGACCACTGTGCAGGCCCAGGGCCTGCACGTGCGGCTCGCCCCGCGCGCGACCGACACCCGACCGGCGACCTCCACCCCCGCGGCTACCAGAACAGCTGCCACCGCCACTGCCACCGCCGCAACCCGCGCGGTCTGCCCCGTACCGGGCCGAGCGGCCGCACCCGGGTCCGTGGCACCGGCCCCGGGAGCCGCCCGTCCGCCGGACGAACTGCGCGCCGCCAGCGCCCGACACGCCGACTGGGTCCTCAGCCACGGCCTGCTCACCGCCACCGAGCTGCCCCGCTACCAGGCGTACGCCCTCCCCAAGCTGATCGGCCACGCCTACCCCCGGGCCCGGGGCGCCGAACTCGACCTGCTGGTCGACGTCCTGGGCTGGTTCACCATCCTCGACGACCGCTTCGACGGCCCGCCCGGACACCGCCCCGTCCAGGCCCGTGCCATCGTCGACCCGCTGCTCGCCGTCCTGCACCCGCAGGACCCGCCCGCCCCGGGAGGCCTACCGCCGCAGGCCCTGCCCGCCCCCGGGCTGCTCGGCGCCTGGCAGGAGCTCTGGCACCGCCAGTCCGAACCGATGTCCCCCGCCTGGCGCGCCCGGGCCGCCGGCGAGTGGCGCTCCTGTCTGGAGACCTTCCTCACCGAGAGCACCCACCGGGCCGAGGGCACCGCCCCCGGCCTCGCCGAGACCATGCGGCTGCGGCGCCATGCCAGCTGCCTCTACCCGTTCATGAACATACTGGAGCGGGTCCACGGCGGCGACGCCCCGGCCCGGCTGCACGCCGAGCCCGCGCTGCACCGACTCCGCGCGCACACCGCCGACGCCGCGACGCTGATCAACGACCTCTACTCGCTGGAGCGCGAGGAGCTGCAGCCCGCGGCGGCCTTCAACACCGTGCTGACCGTGCAGCGCGTCCGCGGCTGCACCCGCCGCCGGGCGGCCCGGACGGTCCGCGACCGGATCGTCCGCCTGCGCGAGGAGAGCGAGACCCTCCGCCGCCGGCTGCTGCTCGACCACCCGGGCGGGCAGTGGTACCTCGACGGCACCCGGGAGCTGGTCGACGGCGTCCTGGCCTGGACCAGCACCACCCACCGCTACCTCAGTGCCGGTCCCCGAGGGTGAACAGCAGGATCACGAAGCCCGCGAAGAGGTGCGTGGCGAAGATGTAGATGCCCGCGCGGACGAGCATGGCCCTGCGCCTGCTCTTCTCGTCGCTGATGCCGTCGGTCACGGTCGGGACTCCTTCGGTGGGACGGGCTCGGCGGGGCGCCCGGTGCTCATGCGCTTGTCGTCTGGGCACCGGGCGCCCGCAGCTCGGTGAGCAGGGCGCCCTGGTCGGTGATCAGCTCGGTGAGGATGCGGCGGGCGGCGCGCAGCAGTTCGGCGACGTCGGGGGTGCTCAGCGCGTACACCACGGTGTTCCCCTCACGGGTGGCGGTGACCAGCCGGGTGCGGCGCAGCACGGCGAGCTGCTGGGAGAGGCTGGACGGCTCGATCTCGATCGCCGCCAGCAGCTCGCGCACCGGCCGGGGGCCGTCCTGGAGCAGCTCCAGGACGCGGATCCGCACCGGGTGCCCGAGGGTGCGGAAGAACTCCGCCTTGGCCTGGTACAGCGGGACCGCCATCGTCCGCCCTCTTCCTGGTCTCTGCGCCGTTCCGGTTCGCCGTCGCCGCCTGCCGACGCACGGTCGCGCCTGCGCGCCTGCACGGCCGCCCGCCCGAGCGGCCGGGGAGCATCATCCACGCAGATGAAGAATTCTTCAAGTCGTCATGACCCACCCCGACGCCACGTCCGAGCCCACGGCCGGACCGCCGCACACCCGGCGGTCACGACCCCGCCCCGGCCGGGGCCGTCACGGCTTCGAGCCGGCCGAGGAGGTCGGGTCCGGAGCGCCGGGGGCCGGGAGCTTGGCGCACAGCGCGGTGGGGAACTGCGGCTCGGCCCGCTGGACCGCGGCGCAGCCGGGCTCACCGGCGGCGGTGATCACCGACCAGCCGGTCGGCTGGTAGCGGTAGAACCAGCGCTGACTGCGCGGGTGGCTGTCACAGCCCGAACCGGGGTCGCCGCAGACCGGGCCGGTGGGGTAGGAGATGTCCAGGACGAGCCAGCGCCCGTCGCACCCGCGCGCCCGCCAGGTGCTGTGTTTCGGCGAGTCTGCGCCGGCCATCGCCTTGCCGTAGGCCTCGTCGGTACAGCCGACGGGAGCCGGGTCACAGCCGCCCTGGCCGCATTCGCGCAGGGCCGGCGGGGTGGCACCCCTGGCGGTGTAGAGGTGCGTGTTGTCGATGCTGACCAGCTGGTCGCCGAGTGGCCCGGGCAGCGGGACGCCGATGTTGCTGGGCTCGGACTGGGTGCAGCCGGAGCGGCGGTCCGCGGAGCGGGTCTCGTAGGTGATCCGGACGAAGACGGTGCCGCGTTCGACGGACTGGATCTCGCCCTTCAGCCCGCGTGCGCAGTTCGGCGCGCCGGAGGCGACGGGGAAGTCGACGACCAGGCTACGGCCGCCGTCGGTGGTGCGGACCGCGGTGATGGCCGAAGGGCTGACCGTGGTCCAGGGGATCTCGGCGGTGTCGGTGACCGCGGAGCCGTCCCCGCCGGGCCCGTCCACACTCCCCGAGGGCGCGGCGCGGCTGCCGCAGGCGGTGAGAAGCAGCGCCGCGATCAGGGCCAGGGCCCCGGCAGCGGGCATGCGGGTGCGCACGTGCATGGTCATCGTTACCCCCCGGTACGGTCGTGTGCCCGCCCACCGTACCCGGGACGCCCGCCGCGGACACGCCCGGGCGGCCCTACCGGACCCCACCGGCCCCCAGCGACCGCCCGGCCGTCCCGCGCGCCGCCCAGCCCGCCCCGCCCGGGGCACGCCGGGCGGGGCGGACGGGACGGGTGTCCGGGGCGATCGCCGTGCGGCCGCCTCATCCGGCCCGGGAGCTGCGCGCGCAACTCCCGGACCGGACCGGTCCGATGAGCAGAGGTCAGCAGACCACCGGCACGTCGAGGGTCACCGGCACCGGGCCCCACGGGTAGGTGGCCACGCTGAAGCTGGCGTGCACGGTGGAGCCGCACGGCACGGTGCCGCCGACGCCGCCGACGCGCACGGTCGAGGCGGTGAACAGGGTGCGCCCGCTGACCGAACCGAGCGAGGCACCGCCGACCACCTGGCCGGAGAGGCCGGTGAGGAGCTCCTGGGTCTGCGGCCACGGGGTGCCCGGGCTCGGCGGCCCGGCCAGGCTGATCTGCCCGTACAGCTGGACGCTGTCACCGGTGACCTCGGCACAGACCTTGGTCGACAGTCCGGCCTGCAGGCCGGACGAGCCGCAGGTCACCGTGGTGGTGGCGGTGGTGGTGGCGGCACCGGCCTCGACGGGGACGGCCAGCAGGGCGGCGGCACCGGCGGCGCCAGCCGCGATCAGGGCGATTCGGTTCATCGGAACACTCCTTCAGTCATCTCTGTAACGCCACATGTGAAATTTCACATGTGGCGCTGCAAACTCTCCCATGCGATTCGAATGCCTACGCGATGATCTCCGCCTGAATCCCTCGGCGGACCGGAAATCGACCTTCGATGGCGCGATCCGACCCTCCATCAGATCCGCGAACCGCGCCGCCGTTCAACGCCCCGCCGGTTAACGCCCCGCCGTTCAACGCCCCGCCGGTTAACGCCCCGCCGACCAGCACGCCGCCGACCAGCACCCGGTCCCGCCGGTCAGCACCCCCGCCACCGCTGGTCGACGCCCCCGCCGCACCCCTCAGCGCCCGGGGGTGGCCTCCAGCCCCTCCAGGACGGCCTTGAACTCGTGGGCGATCCTCAGCACGTACTCGCCGTCCTGATAGTCCGTCAACCGGATCACCTCGCCGGGCAACCACCAGTGCAGATGCGGGCTCAGGCCGTCCGGGACCTCGGCGTACCTGGTCCGGGCCCAGCGGGCCAGGGCGGCCAGGCTGGGGTAGAGGCTGCGGCCGCGGATCGCGTGGAAGGCGAGCTGGTAGCGGGACGGGAAGGCGAACACCGCACCCTCCGGGCCGAGCGGCAGGCCCGTCAACTCGTCCACCAGGTCGTCCAGGTAGGTCATCCGGCCGGCGGTGAACACCGAACTGCCGGACACCACGTCGAAGCGGGTGCCGTCCTGGTCCCGGACCACCTCGTGGCGCTCGATCAGCAGACCGCGCAGGTTGTTGCGCGCCTGGAAGCGCAGCGCGACCGGATCCCCCAGCCGCTCCTCGTCCGCCCGGGACAGCGTCCGGGTGCCCTGCGGGGCGTCCACCGCCAGGAACTCGTGGAACCCGGGCGCCACGAACGGCGCGTGGGCGGCGGCCTCCGGAAACGGCAGGGTCGCGGCGTCGACCACCAGCGGGTGGAGCCGGCCGAGGAGTTCCTCCGCCGGGAGCCGCTCCAACGCCGACGGACCGGTCAGCTCCCGCACCAGCTCGGCCACCTCGGCCGCGACCACGGCCCCCCAGTCCTCGCCCGCGAGATCCGCCGCGCGGGCCGCCTCCAGCACCGTGAGCAGGCTGTACTGCCGGCCCTGCCCGTCGGTGGCGACGTCGCCCGCGACGGTCACCGGCAGCCCGTGGTCGTCGAACGCGGCCCGCACCAGCAGGCGCAGCAGCCGGACCCCTTCGGCGGTCGTGAGCCCCGGGCCGCCCGCGCGGTGCGCTCTGACCTCCCCGGCGATGCCGTCGACCATCTCCTCCACGTGAAACGGAGCCAACGGCACACGATCGGCCCGGGCCCTCGCCCGCCGCTCACGCCAGTCCTGGAACCTGCCCACCCGTCACCACTCCCCCTGGTCTCCCCGGGCGCCAGTCTAGGTCCTGTCCGACCGATCTTGGCGGATCAGCGCGGCGCGCGCGGCCGGCGTCGCCCGGCCCGGGTTCCCCCGGTCGGCCGGTATCCGCCGCGCGGGCGGGCGCGTTGGGCGTGATGTGAAGCGCATCCTCGCCGTCGCCGCCGCCGTCCTGGCCCTGGTGACCGCCGCCGCGCCGCCCCCGTACCTGCTCGGCGCCGAGATCCGGCGGATCCCCACGGACGAGCGGGTGATGGCGCTGACCTTCAACGCGGCCTGGGACGAGACCGGGCTGGACACCGTCCTGGCGATCCTGCGGGAGCGGTCGGCCCCGGCCACCTTCTTCCCCACCGGGCAGTACGCCGAGCAGCACCCGGACGCGGTGCGGGCGATGGCGGCCGCCGGCCACGGGCTCGGCAACCACTCCTACAGCCACCCGCAGTTCGACGGGCTCGGCCCGCAGCAGGCCCGCGCCGAGGTGCTGCGCGCGGACGCGGCGATCCGCACGGCCGCCGGTACCGAGCCGCTGCCGTTCTTCCGCTTCCCGTACAGCGAGACCACCCCGCAGGGCATCGCGGACGTCAACGCCCTCGGCTTCGCCGACATCGAGTTCACCACGGACACCAACGGCTACCTCGGCGAGGGCGGCGGCATGACCGTCCGGAAGGCCGTCGACCGGGCCCTCGCCGCCCTCGTCCCCGGCGGGATCCTCCAACTCCACGTCGGCGTGCCCGACCAGGAGGGGACGTGCCTGGACGCGCAGGCCCTGCCCCTGATCCTCGATGCCGCGCGCGCCCGCGGCTACCGGATCCTGGACCTGCGCACCCTGCTCGACGGCGCGACCGCCTCCTGAACCTCCTCCGGACCCGCCTCCTTCACCGGAGCGCCGCGAACTACCCCAGCCCGGAGCGGAGTTCGTCGACCCGGTGGAGGGCCGCCGTGAAGGCCGCGCGGTCCAGGCGGCCGCTGTCCAGGGCCTCGGCGAGGGCCGCGGCGGCCTCCTCGCCCTGCTGGACGTCGCGGGCCGAGCAGAGCAGCAGGTCCATCCCGGCCTCGGCGGCGGCGAGGGCACGCGGGCCGGTCCCGCCGTACGAGGCGAGGGCCTTCGCCTCCAGCGCGTCGGTGACGGTGACGCCCTGGAAGCCGAGGCGCTCACGCAGCTCGCCCTGCACCACGACGGGCGACAGGCCCGCCGGACGCGCCGCGTCGAGGGCCGGGTAGACGGCCCAGGAGGCCATCACCAGCCGGACACCGGCGTCGATCGCGGCCCGGTACGGCTCCTCGCCGCGGGCGCGCAGCTCGGCGAGCGGCACCGGCAGGGTGACCGGCTGCTCGTCGGTGTTCTGGTCGCGGGCGGCGCTGCCGAGACCGGGGAAGTGCTTGGCCGTCGCCGCGACCCGGAGGTCCTGCTGCGCGGCGAGGAAGCTGACGCCCAACTCGCCTACGGTGGAAGGGTCCTGGCCGTAGGAGCGCTCGTGGTGGTCGATGAAGTTGTCGGCGCTGTCGTAGACGTCGAGGACGGGGGCCAGGTTGACGTTGAGCCCGAGGCCCGCGAGGGTGCGTCCGGCGCCGGCGCCGGACCGGGCCGCCCCGGCGACGGGGTCCGCGGACCGGCCGGTCCGGCGGGCCGAGAGGTCGGGCGCGCCGGGCAGCCGGCGAACCTTGCCGCCCTCCTGGTCGGTCATCAGCAGAAGCGGCGCCCCGGTCGGGGACTGCGCCGCCGCCTCGCGCAACTGCCCGACGGCGGCCAGGATCTGGTCCGGTCCGGTGACGTTCTCGCCGAACAGGATCACTCCGGCGGCCCGGCCCTCACGGATGGCCTGGAGCAGTGCGGGCGGCGGGGTCGGGCCCGGGTAGGAGTAGACGATCCGCCGACCGGCGAGCAGTCGGGAGTCCGACGCGGAGCCCGGCTCGGTGCCCGGTGCGGTGCCGGGCGCGGTGTCCGGTGCGGTGCCCGGTATCGACTCCGGCGCGGTCACGGGCGGTGTCCTCTCCGCGGAGGTCGGCGGCTGAAGGGGGGTACGCACCGCGCCGTGCGGCGACGGGAGCAGGACCGCCAGCAGCAGGCCGAGCGCCGCGACAGGGGCGATCCGCCGGAGCCAGAGCACGGGGCCTCCCGGAGGGCGGGGTCGGGTTCGCTGCGCCAGGCTATCGGGGCCGGCGCTCCCCGGCAGCCCGAAAGGCCCGAACCGGCCCGCCACCCGGCCCGCTCGTCGCGCACCCGGCTCACCCCGCCTCGCGCACCAGTCGGCCGAGCACCGCCACCCCCTCGGCGATCTCGCCCGGCGCGCCCGCCGCGTACCCGAGGACCAGGCCCGGCGGGTGCGGCAGCCGGGCGTGCCAGGAGAGCGGCTGCACCTTCACCCCCCGGGCCAGCGCGGCCGTGGCGAGCGCGGTGTCGGAGCAGCGCAGACCGCCCGGGAAGGTGACCATCAGGTGCAGTCCGGCGGCCGCGCCGTGGACGGCCGCGCCCGGCAGCTCGGCGCCGATCGCGGCGATCATCGCGTCCCGGCGGCGCCGGTGGCGGCGGCGCAGCAGCCGCAGGTGCCGCTCCAGCTCGCCGGACTCCATCAGCCGGGCCAGGACCAGCTGCGGCAGCACCGCGTTGCCGAGGTCGGCGAAGCGCTTGGCCGCGAGGGCGGCCTCCCGATAGCGGGACGGGACGAGCAGCCAGCCGGTCCGCAGGGCGGGGGCGAGCAGTTTGGAGATGCTGCCGGTGTAGCAGACCTGTTCGGGGACGGCGGAGTGCAGTGCGGACACCGGGGGCCGGTCGTAGCGGTGTTCGGCGTCGTAGTCGTCCTCGATGACCAGGCCGCCCTCGCCGGCCCAGCGGAGCAGCTCGCGGCGCCGGCCGCCGCCGAGCACCACGCCGGTCGGGAACTGGTGGGCGGGGGTGAGCAGCACGGCCGGGGCCCCGGTGGCGCGCAGTGCGTCGACCCGGATGCCGTCGGCGTCGACCGGGACGGGCGGGGTGGCGGTGAGCCAGTGGCCGAGGTGCTGGCGGACCCCGAGCGAGCCCGGGTCCTCGACCGCGACCTCGCGGATGCCGTCCTGGCCGAGCACCTGGCCGAGCAGGGCGAGGGCCTGAGCGGTGCCGGCGACGATCAGGACGTCCTGCGGGTCGACCCGGATGCCCCGGTTGCGGGCCAGCCAGTGGGCGACGGCCTGGCGCAGCGCGGGTGTGCCGCGCGGGTCCCCGTAGCCGAGGTCGTGCGGGGACAGTCCGTCGAGGACGGCGCGTTCGGCGCGCAGCCAGGCGGCGCGGGGGAAGGCGGCGAGGTCGGGCCGGCCGGGTGAGAGGTCGATCCGGGCGGGGGCGGCGCGCAGCGCGTCGAAGCTCTCGGGGACGGGGTCTCCGTCGAACAGGGCGCGGGCGGGCCGGGCCGGGTGATCGGGCTGCGCCGCCTGAGCCGCCTGCATCACCTGGGTCGCCCGGGTCACCTGGGTCGCCCGGGTCGCCTGGGCGACCACGATGGTGCCGCCCCGGCCGCGTCCGGCGATCTGGCCCTCCTCGGTGAGCCGCCGGTAGGCGTCGGTGACGACCCCTCGGGAGACCCGCAGTTCGCCGGCCAGGACGCGGGTGGCGGGCAGTCGGCCGCCGGTGGGCAGTCGGCCGTCCGCGATCGCCTGCCGCAGATGCCGGGCGAGCCAGTCGGCGAGCCCGCCGGGCGGGGCCTCGGCGGTGTCGAGCTGGAGGAAGTCGGCGCCCGCCGTTTTGGACCTGTCGTCGGGCTGCTGATTGGACCTGTTCACCGGTCCATTGTCGGGGCCAGGGTGGAGGCATGACCACCACGCAGACCACTGTTCCCACGATCGCGCACGACCCTAGCCGCGACTACGTCCACGGCTACTCGGACACCGAGGCCCGGCGGCTCGGCGACCAGGCGGACACCCTCGCGGAGCTGCTGCACGCCGGCACGTCCTACCCGGCGGGCAGCCGGGTGCTGGAGGCCGGCTGCGGTGTCGGGGCGCAGACGGTGCACCTGCTGGCCGCCAGCCCGGGCGTGCACCTCACGGCGGCCGACATCTCGGCCGACTCGCTGGCCCAGGCGCGGGCCCGGGTCGCGGCGCAGGTGCCCGGCGCCCAGCCGGTCTGGCACCACGGGGACCTGCACCGGCTGCCGTTCGCCGACGACTCCTTCGACCACGTCTTCGTCTGCTTCGTGCTGGAGCACCTGGCGGACCCGGCGGCGGCGCTGGCCGCCCTGCGGCGGGTGCTGCGGCCGGGCGGCACGATCACGGTGATCGAGGGCGACCACGGGTCCGCCTTCTTCCACCCGGACGGCGCCGCGGCCCGGGCGGCGGTCGGCCACCTGGTCCGGCTGCAGGCCGGGGCCGGCGGCGACAGCCTGGTCGGCCGCCGGCTCCACCCGCTGCTGGTGGAGGCCGGCTTCGGGGACGTCGCGGTCCGCCCCCGCACCGTCTACGCGGACGGCGGCCGCCCGGCGCTGGTCGAGGGCTTCACCCGGCGCACCTTCATCGCGATGGTCGAGTCCGTCCGCGCGGACGCGCTCGCCGCGGGGCTGGGCACGGCGGCCGAGTTCGACCGGGGCATCGCGGAGCTGCGGCGCACGGCGGAGGACGGCGGGACGTTCCACTACACCTTCTTCAAGGCGGTCGCGGTCAACCCGTAGCCGGCGCCCGGCCGGGAGCTCGCCCGTACGTCGCTCGCGCCCGCGCACCGCTCGCGCCGCCTGTGCGTCGCTCGCGCCCGTGCGCCGCCGGGCTCAGTCGGGGCTGTCGCCGAGCGAGGCGAGGAGGGTGCGCAGGACCTCGACCAGTGCCTCGGTCTGCGCCTCGTCGATCCCGGCCAGGAGGCGGCGCTCGGTGGCGAGGTGGTCGGGCAGGGCGCGGTCCACCAGGGCGTGGCCCTCGGGGGTGAGGGCGACCTCCCGGCTGCGGCCGTCGGAGCCGCTGGTGGTGCGGGTGACCAGGCCCCGCGCCTCCAGCCGGTCGAGCCGCTGGGTGATGGCACCGGAGGTGACCATCGCGGAGCGCATCAGCCCGGTGGGCGTGAGCCGGTAGGGCGGGCCGCTGCGGCGCAGCGTCGCGAGGACGTCGAAGGAGGCGGCGTCCAGGTCGTGCCCGGCGAAGTTCTGCTTCAGCTCGGCCTCGACCAGCCGGGAGAGCCGCTTGAGACGTCCGATCACCTCCATCGGGGAGACGTCCAGGTCGGGGCGCTCGGCGCCCCACTGCTTCACCAGTCGGTCCACATGATCTGCCACCGCTTCAGCCTAGAGGATTGCTTAGCGGTGAGATACATCACAGCACTCGAACGGACGAGATACCTTAGCGCTGAGATACATTGGCTTAGTGCTAAGGAATCGAACCGCCATCGTGCTGGTGACCGCTCTCGCCCCCGCCATCTGGGGCTCGACCTACCTCGTCACCACGGAACTGCTCCCGCCCGGCCGCCCGCTGCTCGCCGGGGTGATCCGGGCCCTGCCCGCCGGACTCCTCCTCATCGCCGTCACCCGCCGTCTGCCGCAGGGCAGTTGGTGGTGGCGCTCGCTCGTCCTCGGCGCGCTCAACATCGGCGCCTTCTTCGCCCTGCTCTTCATCGCCGCCTACCGCCTCCCCGGCGGGGTCGCGGCCACCGTCGGCGCCGTCCAGCCGCTGCTCGCCGCCGGGCTCTCCGCCGGACTGCTCGGCGACCGGCTCTCACTGCGCACCGTCCTGTCCGGCATCGCCGGTATCGCCGGCGTCAGCCTCCTGGTCCTGCGGTCCAACGCCCAGCTGGACGCCATCGGGGTCGCCGCCGCGCTCGGTGGCGCGGTGGTGATGGCCACCGGCGTCGTCCTCTCCAAGCGCTGGACCTCCCCCGCCCCGCTGCTCGCCACCACCGGCTGGCAGCTCACCGCGGGCGGGCTGCTGTTGCTCCCGGTCGCCCTGCTGGTCGAGGGCGCGCCGCCGTCCCACCTCACCGGGGCCAACCTGCTCGGCTACGGCTACCTCGCGCTGATCGGCGCCGCCGTCGCGTACGCGCTCTGGTTCCGCGGGATCCGCGCGCTGCCGCCGACCTCCGTCGCCTTCCTCGGCCTGCTCAGCCCGGTGGTCGCCACCGCCCTCGGCTGGCTCGCCCTCGACCAGGACCTGTCGCCCGTCCAGGGCCTCGGGGCGCTGATCGTGCTCGGCTCGCTGGTCGCCGCCCAGACCCAGCGGCCGCGCGCCGCACAGCCCTCCCGACTCGCCCAGCCCTCCGGACTCGCGCAGCCCGCGCCGGCCACCCCGCCGGTGGCGGAACGCCGGTCCGCCTCCTGAACCCGCACCACCCCCACCCCGCCCCACCCCGCCCACATCGAGGAGAACCCATGAACATCACCGTCTTCGGAGCGACCGGGAACGTCGGCAGCCGCGTGGTCGCCGAGGCGCTCGCCCGCGGGCACCGCGTCACCGCCGTGGTCCGCAACCCGGCCAAGCCGCACGGCCTCCCCGCGGCGGCCGCGATCGCGGTCGGCGACGCCCGCCACCCGCAGGACGTCGCCCGCCTCGCCGCCGGCCAGGACGCGGTGATCAGCGCGACCCGCCCGGCACCCGGCAGCGAGTCCGAACTGGCCGCGGCCACCAGGGGCCTGCTGGCCGGCCTGGCCGGGACGGGCGTCCGCCTCCTGGCCGTCGGGGGCGCGGGCAGCCTCGCCCTGCCCGGCGGGGACGGCGCCACCGTCGTCGACGACCCGGACTTCCCGCCCGCCTGGCTCCCCATCGCCCTCGCCTGCAACGAGCAGCTCGACCTCCACCGGCTCGACACCGAGGTCGACTGGGCCTACCTCAGCCCCGCCGCCCTGCTCGAACCGGGCGAGCGCACCGGCCGCTACCGCCTCGGCCGCGACGAGCTCCTGGTCGACGCCGACGGCACCTCGGCCATCTCCATGGAGGACCTCGCCGTCGTCCTGCTCGACGAGGCCGAGACCCCGGCCCACCACCGCACCCGGTTCACCGCCGCCTACTGACCGCCCGACACCTACCGGTGCCCACCGGTGCCCACCGGCACCGACCGCACCGCACCGCCCAGTGCCCCGGCCCCCACCGGGGCACGCGCGTCGGCTCGACCGGACCCGGCGACCGGCCGGGGAGGCCGGCCCGGCGGCGGGATGCGCCCCCGGCCACCCTCCCCCCGCCGTTCGGGGGGTGTCGCCAGCTCCACCCCCGGAACTGGTGCGCGCGGGATCGACCCGCCTGCGCACCAGCGGCAAGGATCACGACCGTGACCACACGTGAACGCACCACCCGCCGGTGGCGTGCCCCGCTCGCCGCCCTGACCGCCGCACTTCTCGCCGCCGTCGCCCTCCCTGCCACCACCGCCAGCGCCGGCACCGGGACCCGCACGCCCCCCGTCCCGGCCCGCTACGCCCAGCAGCAACTCGCCTGGCAGCCCTGCGCGCAGGAACCGTCGCTGGACTGCGCCACGATGGCCGTCCCGCGCGACTGGCACCACCCCGCGGCGGGCCCGGACCTCACCGTCGCCGTCTCCCGCCACCGCGCCACCGGCCCCGCCAAACGGATCGGCACACTGCTGATGGCGGCCGGCGGCCCCGGCGGCAAGGGCCTGCTGCGCCCGGCCGGCTTCGCCCGCAAGGCACCCGCGGTGGGCGCGGCGTACGACGTCGTGGGCTTCGACCAGCGCGGGGTCGGCCAGAGCACCCTGGCGCACTGCCAGACCGCGCAGGACCTCCAGGAGTTCTTCGCCGGGGACTTCCGGGACGACTCCCCCGCCGCGATCGCCCGGGTGGTGGACAACTCCCGCAAGCTCGCGGCCGATTGCGAGCAGCACAGCGACGGCCTGCTGCCGTACCTGACCACCGAGCAGACCGCCCGGGACATCGACCTGTTCCGCTCGCTGCTCGGCGAGCGGAAGCTCGGCTACTACGGGCCGTCCTACGCCACCATGATCGGCGCGTACTACGCGACGCTGTTCCCGCAGCGGGTCGACCGGATGGTGCTGGACAGCAACATCGGCTTCGAGGGCACCTGGGAGGCGTTCCAGCTCGGCCAGCCGATGAGCTTCCAGCGGCGCTTCGAGGAGGACTTCCTGCCCTGGCTCGCGGCGCGCGACAGCACGTACCACTACGGCGCCACCGCCGCCGAGGCCAAGGCCCGCTGGGAGGCGCGGCGGGCCGCGCTGCACGACCACCCGATGGTGGAAGGCGCCCTCACCATCGGGCCCAACCAGCTGGACAACGGCACCATCCAGGCCGTCTACCAGGCGGACGACGGCTTCCCCGGACTGGCCACCGCGCTCACCGCGCTGGACGACTGGCCGAACGCGGACCCGAAGGCCCGCGCCATGGCCACCCAGCTGTTCGGCCAGTACCTGAGCCCGGACTTCCTCGCCGAGTACTTCGCGGTGACCTGCACCGACACCCCGTGGAGCAGGGACCTGGACGGCTGGATCGCGCAGGAGGCCGCGAACACGGCGCGTTGGCCCCTGGCCGGCGCCCGCACGCTCGCCTTCGCCGCGGTCTGCGCGAGCTGGCCGGCGCCCACCGCGCCCCCGGTCCGGGTGACCGGCGCGGGCCTGCCGCCCACCCTGATGCTCAACTCGGTGCACGACCCGGCCACCTACTACGAGGCCGCGCTCGGCGCCCACCGCGCGCTGCGCGGCTCCCGCCTGGTGACCGTCACCGGCAACGGCGACCACGGCCAGTACCCCGGCCCCAACAGCTGTGTGCGCACCGTCGTCGAGGACTACCTGCTGACCGGCCGCGCTCCGGCCCGCGACGTCACCTGTCCGTCACCGCAGCCCGCCTGACGCCACGTCAGACAAGCCCATCGCACCCGCCACACCAGCCGTACCGGCCGTGGGCGCCCGCACCCGGGTGCCCGCGGCCGGTCCGCTCAGCCGCCCTCCGGCGCGTCCCCGGCCTCGCGCTTCGCGCCCCGGTCGCGCTGCTGCCGCAGCCAGGCGACGCCGCCGACCAGGCCCGCCGCACCGGCCACCCCGACCTTGACCGCGCCCTTGGCCAGCAGCCAGCCGACCCCCGGGAGGGTCCAGCCCAGCGCGTGGAACACCACCAGCAGGAGAACCACCGCGCAGAGCCCGGCCGCGATCGCCACGACGACGGCCACCGCACCGGAAAACTCACGTTCCTCGGACGCCGTACCGTCCGCACCCCCACTGTTCATGGGAGCGATCCTAAACGCCGAGCTCAGCGCGGTGCGTGGTGGGTGTCCCCGGTGTGCTCGCCGGTCTCGTGGTCGGGGAAGCTGACGGCGAGGGTGACCCGGTACTCGAAGACGTCCTCGCGGTGGCCGGGCACCCGCGCCCAGGCGAGCGAGTGGACCTCCGCCTCGGGCGCCTGCCGGCACCAGGCGGCGGCCTCCTCCAGGGCCCGGGCCGCCGACCGGCCGGTACAGACCACGGCGGTGTAGGCGGCGACGGCCACGTCGCCGCCGCTGCGTCCGACGCGCGACACCGCCCGGACGGCGGCCGCGGCCTGGGTCAGATCCCGGGCCAGATCGTCGACCACCCGGGGCGGGGCCGGCAGCACGACCGACGCCTCGGCGATGGTCTCCGGCAGGTTCGCGCTCACGTCACACCCTCCACATCCGCTGAGCAACGGCCCCAGGATGCCGGGCCGCGATTCCTGGCATGACCACTTTCACCAGAACATCACCCGTCCGGGGACGTGATGGTGTACAGCCCGGCGGCAATCCGGCCATGCTGCTAAAGGCCGCGCCCACCGGCCGCGCATCACCCCAGGTCAGACGGGTGCGGCCGGGCGCCGCCGGGAGCCCGGGCCGGCGCAGGCGCGCCACCCCGCGCTCCGAACCGCCCGTTCGCCCCTGCGGCACGCCGGGTTCACGTCCCCGCGCGCTCGCGCAACTCCCTTGGTCGATAAGGCGGTTAGGTGTCAGTGTCGCCCCGTATGATCCTGCCACATCGCAGCCCGCCGATCGGCGGGCACCAGTGGAGGGGGCTCCCCATGCAGGTCGATTCGCCGATCCGGCCCGGGCGCCGGTACGGGTGGCTGCCCGTGCTGGCCCTGACGGCGGCCGCGCTGGCCGGGTGCTCCTCGTCCGGCGGCACCACCACGGCGGCGGACACACCCACCGCCGCGCCCCCGTCCTCCGCCCCCGCACCCGCCGCGCCCCCGTCCTCGACCCCCGCACCCGCCGCGCCCTCGCCCGCCGCGCCGACCGGCACACCCGCACCCGCCGACGCCCCCAGCTCCCCGTCCGGCAAGCGGCCCGCCGAGGCCTGCCCGATGCTGACGTCCGAGCAGATCGTCACCATCGTCGGCACCTCCGGCCCGTTCAGGGGCACCCGCCTCTCCCCGGCGAGCGACGGCAGCCCGGTGTGGGGCTGCACCTGGGGCTCCCGCGAGTCGTACGCCGCCATCCACGAGGTGTCGGCCACCGTCCTCGCCTCGGTCAAGGCCAACCCCGAGCTGGAGGTCAGCCCCCTGCGCCAGGTCGGCCAGGACGCGGTGCTCGTGGTGCGGAAGAAGGACAGCACCCAGCCGACGGTGTACTTCACGGCCGACGGGCACACCTACTCCGTCGAGGTGGTGAAGTCCCGCGCGCCGGGCGACGGCGTCAACGCCCCCGCCGAGGTGATGGCCGAGGGAATCCTCGCGACGCTGCTCGCGAAGGCGCTCACCACCTGAGCGGGCGCCGCCCGGGGCCGTCCGCGAGGGCCGGCGGAGGGCTCCGGGCGGCGCAGCCCGTTCCCCCAGGGGCGTGAACGGGGGCAGGCCCGGGGCTGCGGGCGGATGCGGGTACGGCGGGGACGTCCACACAATGACGCCACGGCGCCGTACCCGGTACTCCCCTCACAGCCAAGGCGGATCGTATGAGCCGACTCCACCCACCCCCGAACGCCCCGGCCGAAGCCGGCCCCCGTCGCCGCGGCAGGCGCCGCCCCGCCGCCCTGTTCGCCGGCCTGGCCCTGGTGGTCCCGGCTGCGGCCGGCTCGCTGACCACCGCGATACCCGCCCGGGCCGACAACCCGACCGTCTCGGTCAACAACCTGCGCACCGCCTGGGACGCGGCCGAACCCGACCTCGCCCCCGCGAAGGTCTCCGCCTCGGACTTCGGCCGGCGCTGGTCCACCGCCGTCGACGGCGCCGTGTTCGCGCAGCCGCTGGTGGCCGGCTCGACCGTGGTGGTCGCCACCGAGACCAACCACGTCTACGGCATCGGCGCGAGCGACGGCCGGATCGTGTGGCAGCGCGCCCTGGGCACCCCCTCGCCGTCCTCCACCGCCTGCCTCTCCCCGGGCACCGGCATCACCTCGACGCCCGTGTACGACAAGGCCGCCGGCACGGTCTACCTGGTGGCCAAGACCAACGACGGCGGGGGCCGGTTCTCCGTGCACGCCCTGGACGCCGCCACCGGCGCCGAGCGCAGCGGCTGGCCGGTACCGGTCCAGGGCGACCCGGTGAACAGCCCGGGCGTCCCGTTCAACCCGGCCACCTCGGCCCAGCGCGCCGGCCTGCTGCTGCTGGACGGCGCGGTGTACTTCGGCTTCGCCTCGGACTGCGGGGTCGGCACCTACGTCGGCCATGTCGCGGGCGTCTCCACCAGCAGCCGCAAGCTGACCCTCTGGTCCACCGAGTCCGGCTCCGCGTCGCAGAACGCGGGCGTCTGGATGAGCGGCGGCGGCCTGGTCTCGGACGGCGCCGGGCGGATCATCATCGCCACCGGCAACGGCGCGGGCCAGGGCTCCTCGCCGCTCAAGGGCCCCGGCGACAAGCCGCAGGGCCACTACGCCGAGTCGGTCGTCCGGCTGGGCGTCAACGCCGACGGCAGCCTCGCCCCGAAGGACTTCTTCAGCCCGACCAACAACCGGGACATGGACCACGGCGACGTCGACCTCGGCTCCGGCGGCCCGGCCGCGCTCCCGGCCGGCTTCGGCACCGGCGCGCACCCGCACCTGCTGGTGCAGGTCGGCAAGGACGGACGGATCTTCCTGCTGGACCGCGACAGCCTGGGCGGCATGGGGCAGGGCCCGAACGGCACGGACGGCGCGGTCGGCATGACCGGTCCGTACAAGGGCGTCTGGGGCCACCCGGGCGTCTGGGGCGGCGACGGCGGCTACGTGTACCTGGTCGAGAACTACGGCGCGCTGCGCGCCCTCAAGTACTCGGTGAACGGCTCCGGCAACCCGCAGCTGACCAGTGCCGGGACGAGCGCCGAGGGCTTCGGCTACGCCTCCGGCTCGCCCGTGGTGACCTCCAACGGCACCGCCTCCGGATCGGCGCTCGTCTGGACCGTCTACTCCGGCACCGGCCCCGGCGGCCAGAACGGCGAGCTGCGGGTGTACGACCCGGTGCCGGTCAACGGCACGCTCAAGATGCGCCGCAGCTTCGCGCTCGGCACGGTGAGCAGGTTCTCCGTCCCGGCGACGGACGGCGGCCGGGTGTTCGTCGGCACCAAGGACGGCCATCTGGTCGCCTTCGGACGCGCCGGCTCCTGACCGCCGCCCGGGGGCCCGGACGCCGGTCCGTCACTCGTTCGAGCGCGATTGTCGGCGCATCTCGCGGGTTGGACCGGCGGCCCGGCCCGGCGGCTCGTAGCGTCCTGACCCACGGGGCCCGCGAGCCCCTCCCCCGCGACTCCCCGCGACTCCCCGACTTCCCCGCAGCTCCTCCCGGAACTCCTCCGGAGTCCCGCAACCCCCAGCCAAGGAGAGCCCCATGAGTACCACCGCCCCCGCCCACCCCGCCGCCGCGCCCGCGGCCGCACCCGCCCGCCCGGAGTCCGGCGGGCCGGCCCGCCCCAAGCCCGCCTGGTCCGCGCCCGCCGTGGAGTGCCACCAGACGGGCGCCGAGGTCACCGCGTACGCCGGACGGGCCGCCCAGTGGCTCAACCGCTGACCCGCGAGCGGTTCGCGGCCAGGCTGTACGACCTGCGCGAGCGGTACTGGGACACCCACCCGTTCCACCTGCGCCTGCACTCCGGTGGCTGCACGCCACCGGAGTTGCGGCGCTGGGTCGCCAACCGCTGGTACTACCAGCTCTGCCTGACCCGCAAGAACGCCGCGATCATCGCCAACTGCCCGCTGCCGGAGGTCCGCCGCTCCTGGGTCGAGCGGCTCGGCTACCAGGACGGGCCCGGCCCGGCCGCCTCCGGCCCGGCCGCGCCGGAGCAGCCCGGCGAGGGCGGGCTGGCCGACTGGCTGGTGCTCGCCGAGGCGGTCGGCCTGGACCGCGCCGAGGTCACCGACGAGCGGCACGTCGCCCGCGGGGTGCGCTTCGCCGTGGACGGCTACCTGCACTTCTGCCAGACCAGGCCGTGGACGGAGGGCGTCGCGGCGGCCCTCACCGAGATGTTCTCGCCCGACCACATGGCCCAGCGCGTCACCGCCTGGCGCACCCACTACGCGTGGATCGACCCGGGCGGGTACGCCTACTTCGAGCACCGCATCCCGACCGCCCGCCGGGACAGCGCCCGCACCCTGGAGCTGGTCCTGGACCACTGCGTGACCGCCGCCCAGCAGCAGGCCGCCGTCGACGCCCTCGCCTTCAAGTGCGAGGTGCTGCGGGCGATGCTGGACGCCGTCGACTACGGGGGCGACCGGTGACCACCGCCCTGGCCGGCCGGGTGCCCGGGCTGCGGCCCGGCGTGCGCCTGGTGTATGACCCGGTCCGGGAGCGGTCCGCGCTGCTCTACCCCGAGGGCGTGCTGCTGCTCAACGACACTGCCGCCGCCGTGCTGCGGCACTGCGACGGACGGCGCGACAGCGGGCTGGTCACCGCCGAACTCGCCGCCGAGTACAACGGGGTGGACGGCGCGCAGGTGGACGAACTGCTCGCCGAGCTGGCCGGGCGCCGGCTGCTCACCCTGGACGGCACCGGCTCGCCCGTCCGGCCGCTGCGGGCCGTCGGCCTGCCCGCGGCGGCCGTCCGGACCCCGGTGCCGCTCGGGCTGATCGCCGAACTCACCTACCGCTGCCCGCTGCAGTGCACCTACTGCGCCAACCCGGTGGAGCTGGCCCGCTACCGCGACGAGCTCGACACCGGGGACTGGCTGCGCATCCTGGACCAGGCCCGGGGGTTGGGCGTCCTCCAGGTCCATCTCACCGGCGGCGAACCGCTGTTGCGCCGCGACCTGGCCCGGATCATCGGCCACGCCCACGGGTTGGGCCTCTACACCAACCTGGTGACCAGCGGCCTCCCGCTGGACGGCCCGCGCGCCGCCGAGCTCGCCGCGGCGGGCCTGGACCACGTCCAGCTCTCCGTCCAGGACGCCGACCTGCGCAGCGCGGACGCCGTCGCCGGGCGGGCGGCGCACGAACGCAAGCTGGCCGCGGCCGCCCTGCTCACCGGACAGGGCCTGCCGCTGACCGTCAACGTCGTCCTGCACCGGGGCAACCTGGCCCGGCTCGGCGCGCTCGCCGACCTGGCGGTGGCGCTCGGCGCCGACCGGGTCGAGCTGGCGCACACCCAGTTCTACGGCTGGGCCTGGCGCAACCGGGCCCACCTGGCGCCGAGCGAGGAGCAGGTCCGGCAGGCCGAGCGGGACGTGGCCGCCGCCCGGGAGCGGCACGCCGGGCGGATCGAGATCGTGCACGTCGCCGCCGACCTGCACGGCGGCACCGCCAAGCCCTGCATGAACGGCTGGGGCAGCCGCCAGCTGGTGGTCGCCCCCACCGGCGACGTCCTGCCCTGTCTGGCCGCCGCCCAGCTACCCGGCCTGACCGTGCCCAACGCCCGCCAGGACGGCCTGGCGGCGATCTGGCACGAGTCGCCGGCCTTCAACCGCTACCGGGGCACCGACTGGATGCCCGAACCCTGCCGCGGCTGCGAGCTGCGCGAGGTGGACCACGGCGGGTGCCGCTGCCAGGCGTTCCAGCTCACCGGCGACCCGGCCGCCACCGACCCGGCCTGCCGCCTCTCCCCGCACCACCACCTGCTCACCGCGCCGGCCCTCGCGGACACCCCGGCGCCCGTCCCCCGGAGGCCGCGCTGAAGATCCGGATCCTGGGCACCGCCGCCGGGGGCGGCCTGCCGCAGTGGAACTGCGGCTGCCCCGGCTGCGCCACCGCCCGCACCACCGGCGCCACCCGCACCCAGGACTGCCTGGCGATCAGCGCCGACGGCGCCGCCTGGTACCTGGTCAACGCCTCCCCCGACCTGCGCGGCCAGCTGCTCGCCGCCCCCGAGCTCGCCCCCGCGCCCGGCACCCGGGAGACCCCGCTGCGGGGCGTCCTGCTCACCAGCGGGGAACTCGACCACACCCTGGGCCTGGTGACCCTGCGGGAGGCCGCCGCGCTGACCGTGCACGCCGGCCTGCCGGTGCGCCGCGCGCTGCACGGGGCCTTCCCGGTGGGACCACTGCTCGCGCCGTACACCAAGGCCCGCTGGCACACCGCCGTCCCGGGCACCGTGCTCGAACTGGACGGCGGGCTGCGCGCCGAGCCGCTGGCGCTCGGCGGCAAGCGGCCGCGCTACGCCGCCGACCAGGCGGGCGAGGAGGGGGAGGAGCGGACGGACTGGGTGACCGGCTACCGCTTCACCGACGCGGCGGGCCGGGCGGCCGCGGTGTACGCACCGGGGCTGGCCGCCTGGACGCCCGCCTTCGACCGGGCGGTGACGGACGCCGATCTGGTCCTCCTGGACGGCACGTTCGCCACCGACGGCGAACTCGCCGGGCACACCGGCGGCTCGCGCACCTCCCGCGGCATGGGGCACCTGGCCGTCGAGGACTCACTGCCCGAGCTGGCCCGCCGCCCCGGACCGCGCTACCTCTACACCCACCTCAACAACACCAACCCGCTCGCCCACCCCGGCTCCCCCGGGTCCGCCGCCCTCGCAGGGGCCCTGACGGAGGCCGGCGCGGCCGTCGCCGACGACGGGATGTTCATCGAGCTGTGAGGCCCCGGCCCGTTTCCGGCCACCGGGGGCGGTTCAGATCGTCGTGATACTAATCATTCCGGTACGACATTCTCCGGGGGCAGTACGGGCACGTTCATGACATCCCGTCCGTTCCCCGAGGGTCTGGACGACGACGGGGAGGGCACGGCGTGAGCGCGAAGTTCGGTACCGAACAGGGTGGTCGGCGGATACGGCTGGGCAAGCGGGTGACCGGCGCGGCCGCGGCGTTCACCGCCCTGGCGGCGCTGACCGGGTCCCACGTGACGGGACTCGGGCTCGTCCCGGTGGCGGCCGCGGACCCGGCGGCGCTCGACAACGCCACCGCCGCATCCGTCGTGGCGGCCTCCAGCACCCTGCCCGACCCCGGCCCGACCGCCACCCGCCTGCCCAACACGCCCGACCCCGCGGCCCCCGGCGGCGGCCCGGTGGACGGCGGCGGCACCATCCCGCTGCCGCAGCCGCCCGGCACCCTCCCCGGCGAGGCCTCGGCGGCCCCCTTCCGGACCGGGCCGGCCCTGCCGGAGACCGTCTTCGCCGCCTACCGCAAGGCCGAGAGCGCACTCGCCCTGCGCTCCCCCGGCTGCCACCTGCCCTGGCAGCTGCTGGCCGCGATCGGCGAGGTCGAGTCCGGCCAGGCCGACCGGGGCCGGGTGGACACCGCGGGGACGACCTACCGGGCCATCCTCGGCCCGGTCCTGGACGGCAAGGGCTTCGCGGCCATCGCCGACACCGACGGCGGACGCTTCGACGGCGACCGGGTCTGGGACCGCGCGGTCGGACCGATGCAGTTCATCCCCTCGACCTGGGCCTACTGGGGCGTCGACGCCAACGGCGACGGCCAGGCGGACCCCAACAACATCTTCGACGCCGCCGAGGGCGCCGGCCGCTACCTGTGCGCGGGCGGCCGCAACCTGTCCGACCCGGCGCAGCTGGACCGCGCCGTCCTCGGCTACAACAACTCGGGCGAGTACCTGCGGACCGTCAGGAACTGGATGGCCCACTTCGGCAGCGGCACCCCGACCACCACCCCGGACCGCCCCGCGGCCCCGGGCGCGGCGGCGGCCCCGACGACCGCTCAGCCGACGACCGCTCAGCCGACGGCGCCCACCACCCAGGCACCGGCCACTCCCGAGCAGGTCACGGCCTCGCCGAGCGCCGCCCAGCCGTCGCCGAGCGCCCAGCCGTCGACCACGCCGTCCGCCACGCCCTCGGCCGGGCCCTCGACCTCGCCCTCCGCGGGCCCGAGCACCTCGCCCACGGCTACGGCCACGGCGGCGCCCAGCACGACGCCCACGACGGCTCCGTCGCCGACCGGTTCGCCGTCGCCCTCCGCCCAGCCGACCGGGACGCCCAGTGCGACCCCGAGCACCACGCCCACCGGCACCCCGACGGCCTGCGCCTCCCCGACCGCGACGGCCACCGGCACCGCCACCGCGACGCCGAGCGGGTCGCCGAGCGGCACGCCCACCAACACCGCGAGCGGCACGCCGAGCGCGACTCCGTCCGGCACCCCGTCGGCGACGCCCACCGGGCCCGGCTGCGTTCCGGCCGCCCCCGGTGCCACCGCGTCGGCCGCGCCCTCCGCCGTGCCCTCCGGATCCGCGGCGGCGAGCCCGTCCGCGACCTCCTCGCCCTCGCCCTCCGCGGCCGCCGCCCGGTAACCACGGTCGGTCCCCGCCCTCCCGGTCGGCGGACCGGGCCGGAGCGTCGCAGCACAACCGCAGTCCGCCCGTTCCAGCGGGTGCTGCGGCTGCTGCCGCCCGCTCCGCCGGTCTGCCGTCCCCACCGCCCGGCGGTCGCCCGGCGCCTATGCTCGCTGCTGACACGTCAGTTGGCGCCTGGCTCCGGAGGGTCGAGCGGGATGAGCGCGGAGATCGCGGAGCTGGTGCAACAGGCCGGCCCCTACCTGACGGCCGCACTGAGCGCCTACGGGCGTGCCGTTCTCACCCCGGCGGAGGACGCCGCTGAGGACACCGCAGAAGACGGCACAGCGGACGCCACCGCCGCCCTCGGCCGCCGCATCCTCCGGGCCGTCCGGCGCCGCCGCGCCGCGCCCGAACAGGCCGGGCTGGAAGCCGCGGTCCTCGACGCCGCGGAGGACCCGGACGACGCGGAAGCCGCCGCCGCGCTGCGCCAGCAGCTCAAGCGGGCGCTGCGCGGGGACGCGGACCTGCGCAGGGAACTCGCCGACCTGCTGCCCGCACCGGCCGCCGGGACGGTGACGATCGCGGCCTCCGGCCCGCGGTCCGTCGCCGCCCACACCATCGGCACCGCCATCACCGGCGACGTGACCGCGCTGCCACCCGAGATCCTTCATGCCGCCCGAGACATCCAGGCGCCACGGGCCCTCACCAACCTGGCGCCCTTCCCCCTGCTGCTGGGCCGGGAGGACGCCCTCGCCTGGCTCCGCGACACACTCACCGAGCAGAGCGGGACCGCGACCGCCCGGGCCTCGACGGTGCACGGCCTGGGCGGAGTCGGCAAGAGCACGCTGGCCCTCGCCTACGCCCACCGCTACCGCCACACCTACAGCCTCATCTGGTGGATCAACGCCGACTCCCCCACCCGCATCGAACAGTCCCTGGCGGGACTCGCCTCGCGGCTGCACCCCGTCGGGGCCGGAGGGGCCTCCCAGACCGAGCGGGCCGAATGGGCCATGACCTGGCTGCAGTGGCACCCCGGCTGGCTGCTGATCTTCGACAACGTCGAGAACCCCGCCGATTCCGACCGCTACCTCGGCGCCCTCGACGGCGGCCACCACATTCTCACCAGCCGCCGCACCACGGGCTGGCCCCGCACCATCCCGACCTACCCCCTCGGGACGCTCGACGCCGACGAAGCCGCCGACCTCATCTGCACCTACGCCCTCACCGACGGCATCACAACGCCGCGCGAACGCCAGGACGCCCGCGCCCTGGCCTCCGACCTCGGCCACCTCCCGCTCGCCCTGCAGCAGGCCGGCGCCTACCTCGGCCAGAACCCGACCATCAGCATCGCCGACTACCGCGGACGCCTGACCGCCAAGCTCGACAAGACCGCCGACGACACCGTCTCCGAACGCACCATCGCCCGCATCTGGACCCAGACCCTCCAGGCCCTCACCGATCGCAACCCCCGCGCCGTCGAGCTCCTGCACACCTTCGCCTGGCTCGCCCCCGACAACATCCCGATCAGCCTCCTCGCAATCCCCGGCGCCGACGACGACAGCCTCCACGAGGCCCTCGGCCTGCTCGCCGCCTACAGCATGGCCACCGTCACCAGACACACCGCCGGCGTCCACCGCCTCCTCCAGACAGTCCTCCGCGCCACCGCCCCGGCGGACCCGCAGGGCCTACCGGCCGGCCGGCGCGAAGCCGAGCTGGCGCTGGTCCGCGTACTCACCGCGCTCGACATCGGCTCGTCCCCCGAGTGGGACGAGCTGCTGCCCCACCTGATCACGATCGCCGCCACCACCCCGCACGGCCACACGAAGGACCCGGCTGCCCCGCTGTACGAGATCGCTGCCCGGTACCTCTACCACCAGGGCCACGACGTCCGTGCCATTCCCCTCCGAGCGGCCGGCCTGACCCAGTACGAGCAGACCCTCGGCCACACCCACCCCGACACCCTGATGAGCCGCAACGGCCTCGCCAACGCCTACCGCGCCGCCGGAGACCTCGACCGCGCCATCCCCCTCTACGAGACCACCCTCGCCCAGTACGAACAGGCCCTCGGCGACACCCACCCCCACACCCTCACCTGCCGCAACGGCCTCGCCAACACCTATCGCGCCGCGGGGTACCTCGGCCGCGCCATCCCCCTGTACGAGACCACCCTCGCCCAACGCGGCGAAGTCCTGGGCGACACCCACCCCGACACCCTGATGAGCCGCAACGGCCTCGCCAACGCCTACCGCGCCGCTGGTTACCTGGGCCGCGCCATCCCCCTCTACGAAGCCACCCTCGCCCAGTACGAACAGGCCCTCGGCGACACCCACCCCCACACCCTCACCTGCCGCAACGGCCTCGCCAAGGCCTACCGCGCCGCGGGGTACCTGGGCCGCGCCATCCCCCTGTTCGAGACCGCCCTCGCCCAACGCGGCGAAGTCCTGGGCGAAACGCACCGCGACACCCTGATGAGCCGCACCGAGCTCGCCAGGGCCTACCGCTCCGCCGGGGACCTGAAGCGCGCGATCCCCCTCTTCGAGGCCACCCTCGCCCAGTACGAACAGGCCCTCAGCAACGCCCACCGCGACACCCTGAGCTGCCGCAACAGCCTCGCCAACGCGTACCGCGCCGCGGGAGACCTCGACCGCGCGATCCCGCTGTACGAGACCACCGTCGCCCAGTTCGAGCAGGTCCTCGGCGAAACCCACCGCGACACCCTGAGCTGCCGCAACGACCTCGCCAACGCCTACCGCGCCGCCGGACACCTCGACCGCGCCATCCCCCTCTACGAGACCACCCTCGCGCAGTTCGAGCAGGTCCTCGGCGAAACCCACCGCGACACCCTGAGCTGCCGCAACGACCTGGTGTGGGCGCGCAGGGCAGCCGAAGAAGGGCCCTGACCGACGTTTTCGCCGGTCAGGGCCCTTCTCCGGGTCCGGTGACCGGGTGGCCGGGTGGCCGATGCAGGCTGCCCGGTGCGCGCCTAGTGCCGCGTCAGGCAACCTTCGCCCCGTCGCGACGCCCAAAAGTTGCCTGACGCGGCACTAGAGGTGCCTGACGAGCTCCGGCATCAGGTCCTGGAAGGTCCGGCCGGTGGCCGGCTGGCCGATCGCGGCCATCTGCCAACCGGCCGCCGTGCGCTGCACCTTGGCCATGATCTGGGCGGTGTAGGGACCGCCGCCGGTGAGCGTGTAGCGGGCCAGTTCGGCGCCGGTCTGCGCGTCCACCAGCCGGCAGAAGGCGTTCTCGACCTCCTGGAAGGTCTGCCCGGTGAAGGAGTTGACGGTGAACAGGATCTGGTCCACCTCCGCCGGCACCCGCGCCAGGTCCACCGTGATGGACTCGTCGTCGGTGGCGTCACCCGCGCCGCCGGTCAGGTTGTCCCCGCTGTGCCGCACCGAGCCGTCGTTGCTGGTGAGGTGCTGGAAGAAGACCACGTCCACCGGGCGCTCACCCGCGAACAGCACGGCGGAGGCGTCCAGGTCGATCTCCTGCGAGGCCAGCAGCTTGGCGAAGAAACCCTTGCGCTGCGCGGCGCGCCAGCCCAGGCCCATCCGCACCAGGCCCAGCTGTCCCCCGCCCGGCTTCTCCAGGCTCAGCTTCTGTCCCTTGGCCAGCGAAACGCTCATCGCGTCCTCCTCGTCCCTCCGCCGGCGCCACGCCGGTGCTTGCGTCGGCGCCGTTGCGGGCGCGCCCTGAATCTACAGCACTGTAGAAAGATTGCGGGTCGCAGCGTCTTCCCTCTCCAGCTCGTACCCCGCTTCTCCGATCATCACCACATGATCCGAGGACCGCGGGAGCCAGCCGACGAGTGACACGCTCCACGTCCAGCCCAGGGCTAAGGACGCTCCAGCCGCACCAGGGCGTCGACGGCCTCGGCCGCCCGGTCCTCCCCCGCCCGGACGTGCGCGGCCTCCGCACCGACCGGGCGGCGGACCCGCTCCGCCCGGACGGTGCGCAGACCGGCCTCCGCGAGGTCGGCGAGCACGTCCTCGGGGGTGAACAGGACGCGCGGATCCTGCGGGCCGCCGACACCCTCGGTCAGGTTGCTGGAGTCGTGGCCGACCACCAGCAGGGTGCCGCCGGGGGCCAGCGCGGCGGCGGCCCGGCGCAGCGCGCTCCGGCGGTCCTCGGCCGGGAGCTGCAGGTAGGCGACCAGGATCAGGTCGTAGCCCCCGGCCGGGGCGTCGAAGGTCCGGGCGTCCGCCTGCCGCCAGGTCAGCCGGGCGGCGGTCGCGGCGGGCAGGCCCTCGGCGAGCCGGGCGGCCCGGTCGAGGGCGACGGCGGAGAAGTCGAGCCCGGTGACCTGCCAGCCCTGGCGGGCGAGCCAGATGCTGTTGCGGCCCTCCCCGGCGGCGAGGTCCAGGGCGCGGCCGCGGGCGGGGCCCTCGGCAGGCTCGTCGGCGCCCTCGGCGAACGCCTCGGCGGGGCCCTCCGCGGGATCGGCCGCAGCCCGCAGGCCGGTCAGCTCGCGGACCACCCAGCGGTTGGGTTCGGCGCCCCAGACCAACCCGCTCGCGGCGTACCGGTCGTCCCAGTCCTGGCTGTCCATCGCGTGTCCTCCGTTCTGCGGATCTTCACCGTACCGCCGGGGCGCCCGTCGGAGCGGGTGCCAACAGTCCGGTGGCCGGACACTCTTGACGGCGAATATTGGTCCAGTCCAATCTGTGGTGTCGTGACGTAGCCGGGACAGTGGAACCGCCGCGTCGCTCGCTCCAGCTCCCACCGCCCGCGCGCCCCCACAGCGCTCGGGTCGGCTCCCTTCGACCCGTCCCGGGTCAGCGCACCGCCGGAATCCCCCACCCATCCGGAGGACAGCACATGCACGACAGAGTCACGCCCGCGCTCCCCGCCGAGCGCCGGGCCGCCGCGCCACGCCGACGGGCCACCGCACTGGCCCTGGCGGCCACGCTCACCACCGGCAGCGCCGCCCTCGCCCTCTCGCTCGACACGGCCTCCGCGGCCGCGGTCAACCTGCTGACCAACGCCGGCTTCGAGACCGGCTCGCTGGCCGGCTGGAGCTGCGCCAACGGCTCGGTCGTCACCACGCCGGTGCACGCCGGCAGTTACGCGCTCAGCGGCGCCGCCTCGGCCTCCGACACCGCGCAGTGCCAGCAGACGGTGGCCGTCCAGCCGAACACCACGTACACCCTGGCCGGCTGGGTGCAGGGCAGCTACGTCTACCTCGGCGCGACCGGTACCGGCATCAACTCCTCGACCTGGGCGCCGAACGCGACCGGTTGGACGCAGCTGAGCACCACCTTCACCACCGGCGCGGGCACCACTTCGGTGACGGTGTTCACGCACGGCTGGTACGGCACCGGCACCTACCGCGCGGACGACCTCACCCTGACCGGGCCGGCCGGGCCGACCGGCAGCGCCAGCCCGACGGCCTCCACCAGCCCCACCGCGTCCGGCAGTCCGACGGCCTCGACCAGTCCGACGGCGAGCAACAGCCCCACCGCCAGCACGAGTCCGACGGCGAGCAACAGTCCGACCGCCAGCACCAGCCCGACCGCCTCCACCAGCCCCACGGCGTCGACCAGCCCGACCGCCACGGCCACCGCCACCTCCACGGCCACCGGCCCGGCCGGCGACGGCAAGGTCACCACGCCCGCCGGGGTGACGGTCAGCAAGGTCACCCACAACGCCGTGGTCCTCACCTGGCAGCCCTCCACGCTGACCAGCGGCGACGGCCCGATCGCCTACAAGGTGTACGCGGGCAACCAGTTGGTGGCGACCTCGATGGGCACCTCGGTGGCCGTCAGCTCGCTGCTGCCGAGCACCGCCTACGCCTTCACCGTGCAGGGCTACTCGGGCAGCCACGGCTCCGCCCAGTCCGCGCGGGTCGCCACCACCACCTCCGCCGCGCCGGCCGCGAGCCCGTTCCGCTCCGCCTACTTCGACCAGTGGGGCGTCTACGAGAACGCGTACAACGCGAAGAACGTCGACACCAGCGGCGCCGCCGGCAAGCTGGACGTCATCAACTACGCCTTCGCCAACATCCACCCCACCTCGCACACCTGCTTCCAGGCCGTGAAGGCCTCCGACTCGGCCAACGAGTCCAACCCCAACGCCGGTGACGGCGCGGGCGACGCCTACGCCGACTACCAGGCCGACTACAACGGCGCCACCAGCGTGGACGGCAGCAGCGACACCTGGGAGCAGCCGCTCAAGGGCAACTTCAACCAGCTGCGCCAGCTCAAGGCCAAGTACCCGAACCTGCGGTACACGATCTCGATCGGCGGCTGGACGTACTCCAAGTACTTCTCGGACGCGGCCGCCACCGACAGCTCCCGCAAGGCCTTCGTCTCCTCCTGCCTGGACATGTTCCTCAAGGGGAACCTGCCGACCGGGATCGCCGGTGACGCCTCCGGCGGCGCCGCCACCGCGGCCGGCCTCTTCGACGGCGTCGACCTCGACTGGGAGTACCCGGGCTCGGCCGGCGGCCACACCGGCAACCACTACACCCCCGCCGACAAGCAGAACTTCACCCTGCTGCTCAAGGAGTTCCGCACCCAGCTGGACGCCCTCGGCAGCGCCCAGGGCAAGCGCTTCCTGCTGACGGCGGCCCTGCCCAGCGGCCAGGACAAGATCGCGCTGCTGGAGACCGACAAGATCGGCGCCTACCTGGACTACGCCGACATCATGACGTACGACATGCACGGCGCCTGGGACGCCAAGGGCCCGACCAACCACCAGGACCCGCTGCACGACAGCCCGGCCGACCCCACCACCCCGATCACCCCGGGCACCCGGAAGTACAACGTGGACACCACGCTCGCCGCGTACACCACCGGCCTGCCGGAGTACGGCATCACCGGCGGGTTCCCGGTGAGCAAGCTGGTGCTGGGCGTCCCGTTCTACTGGCGCGGCTGGACCGGCGTGCCGGCCGGCTCCAACTTCGGCCTGTACCAGACCGCGACCGGCCCGACCCCGGCCAAGCCGCTCAGCGCGGAGGCCGGACTGGCCGCCTGGAAGGAGCTGAACCCCACCGCCGCCACCACCCACTGGGACCCGGTGACGGAGACCTCGTGGGTCTACGACGGCACCAACTTCTGGACGGGTGACACCCCGCAGGCCATCCAGGCGCGCGGGGCGTACGTCAAGAGCAAGGGCCTGGCCGGCATGTTCGCCTTCTCCCTGGAGAACGACGACGCCTCCGGCACACTGCTCAACGCCATGAACAGCAGCCTGCACTGACGAATCGTCAGACATGCCGAAGGGCCGCGCGGATCGCAATGATCCGCGCGGCCCCCGCCGTTCCGGGCAGGCCCCCCATACCCGGCAGGCCCCGGCGGTGAGCGGTCAGGTCCTGTCCGGCACCGGGTCCGCACCGCCGCGCCGCACTGCGCCCGGGCGGCAGCGCAACAGCCGGCCGACCGTCAACCGGGCGCCCCGCAGGGCGCCGTGCCGGTGCAGCGCCTGGACGGCGTAGGTCGAGCAGGTCGGCGTGTACGGGCAGCACGCCGGGCGCTTCGGGCTGACCTCGGCGCGGTAGTATCGCACCGCGCCGTACAGCACGCCGGCCGCGAACCCGCCCGGCACGGGCGCCGCCGGGTCCGCTCCGTGCCCGTGCCCGTTCCCCTTCCTGTGCCCGGTGCTGTGCTCCTGCCCGTGCCGGTGGCCGTTCCGGACGCGTTCGCCCACCCGGGCCCGGCCCGCGCCGAGGGCGAAGCGGACGCCCGAGGCCATCATCACCGGGATCAGCGCGATCAGGCAGGGATCACCCAGGTCGCAGCAGTCGCAGGCGTCGGAGCAGTCGTTGTCGCGCTTCTTCTTGCCGTGGCGGCGCCGGTACTCCTCCCAGGCCCGCCGCTGCTCCCGGCGGCGCCGGCGCTCCTGCTCGGGCAGCCACCACCAGGCCCGCCCGGGGCGCTGCGGCGGATTCGGGGCGCCCTGGCTGGGCGGCGGGTAGGACACGGCTGACGATCCCTTCGACGCGGCCTCCGGGTCTGTCCGGAGATCCGGTCAGACTATCGGAGGAGCTTTCGGCGCCCTGGTCGGATCTCAGTCCTGGCCGCCACCCAGGGGCGGGAAGAGGTCGATGAACGGCTGGGTGGTCACCGAGACGCTCCGGCCGAACGGGTCGTCGAAGTCCCAGATCAGGAACAGCAGGAAGGCGATCAGCGCGCTGAACGCGCCTGCCAGCACCAACTCCCGGGTGGAGCGGCGGATCTGCAGCGCGAACACCATGCCGACGGTGATCAGCGCCCCCACGATCAGACCGAACCAGACCACACCCGGAATGGTCGGCCCGACGTTCTGGCCGCGCGCGGTGCGGGCGTCGTCGGCGCTGCTGATCCGGTCCATGATCGGCTGGTAGGCCTGGGCCTCCAGGTCGCTCGCCGGGGCGCGGTTGGCGAAGTCCTGGCGCAGCTTCTCCAGGAGTTCGGTGCCCCGGTCGGAGATCTCGCCGTGCTCGCGCATGTAGGACCACTCGACGTCGATCACATACGAGACGTAGCCGTCGACGTCGGCCCGGATCTTGTCGCGGAACTCCACCGGGTAGACCTGGGCCCGCTCGCTGACCTCGTGCAGCGACTGCGCCTCGCGCACCACGTCGTCCTGGGCGGCGCCGCGCGCCTCCCAGACGCCCGCGATGGCGAGGCCGAGCACGATCGCGTAGACCACGCCGATCATCATCGTCATGTACTCGATGACGTCGGGTGTCTCGTCGGTGTTCTCGTCCTCGCTGACCCGGCGGTGCCTCAGCACCACCACCGCCACCACGACGGCACAGGCCGCCGACATGGCGATGGCCAGTGCCAACCACTCGGACATCAGGACTCCTTTCCAGTTGTTTTTTGGGGGGGGGAAGGGCGATCGAGCCGGTACGGCCCGGTTCAGGAGCGGTTCAGGACCGGCCGGAGCCACCGCGCCCGGAGCCGCCCCGTCCGGACCGGCCACGCGGGCGCAGGGCCGCGGCGGCGAGCACGGCAGGCACGGTGACCAGCAGCATCGTGGTGGTGGGCGAACTGCCGTGGTGGCGCTGGGCGACGGGCGGCGGCAGCGCCGCCGGAAGCCGGACGGGCTTCGGCACCGGCTTCACCGGGGTGGGCCGTACGGTCGGCGCCGGCGGCGAGGGCTCGGGGGCCGACGGCGGGACCACGGGCTGCACGGTCGGCGCGGGTGACGGCGCGGGTCGCGGCGGCGGGGTGGTGGTCCGCGGCGCGGGCGGCGGGGTGGGCCGCGGTGTCGGAGCGGGCGCCGGAGGCGGCACCGGCGCGGGGGCCGGCGGCGGGGTGGGCACCGGCTTCGGTGGTGGCACGGGCGCCGGTGTCGGCTGGGGCGTCGCGGTCACCGTCGGGCTCGGGCTCGGAGTCGGACGCGGGGTCGGCGTCGGGCTCGGACTCGGCTTGGGAGACGGCGACGGGGTCGGGGTCGGGCTGGGACAAGGGTGGTGGGTCGGCGGGTGGCTCGGTTTGGAGTGGCTGGGCTTGGGCGTCGGCGTGGGCTTGGGGTGGTGCTGAGCGCCGAACGGGTCGACGTGGACACCCACCTCGACGTCGACGTCCACGTCGACATCCACACCGTCCCGGCCTACCGACACCGAGACGTCCGTCCCGGTGCAGACACAGGTCTCGACGACCGGCCCGTGGCCGTGGACGTGGCCGCCGCAGTGCGATCCGGACGCCGTCGCCAGCGGCGCGTCGGCCGCGCCGCCCAGCAGCGCGCAGAGCGCCGCCACGGCGGCGGCCGCACCGACCAATCTGGTCCGGCGCCCTCGGCCGGTACCGCCGGTCGTGATGCTCGGCTCTCCACTCATAACTGCCCGTCCACCGGTATCGGTTGGGCTTGCGGCATGCGTGTCACGCACCTTTCGCGTCTTCCGGTCTGGGGGCGGTCGACACCGGGAGTGGGGGCCGACAGCGGACGGCCCGCCTGCGGGGGCGGGCCGTCCGACATCAGGTGAAACGATCTTGCTGGCGACCGGTTACGGCCCGGCGGCGCTCGACGCGACGCCTTCGGCGGCGGCAGCCGGCCTCAGCGGCGGCTGCGGCTCGGCACCACCAGCGGCTCGGCACCACCAGCGGCTCGATAGGGGCCGCAACTCGGTAACGGCCGCGGCTCAGTGGCCTCAGTGGCGGCCGTGCGCGATCTCGACGTTCTCCAGGACACCCACCGCGTCCGGCACCAGGATCGCCGCCGAGTAGTAGGCACTGACCAGGTAGGAGATGATCGCCTTCTCACTGATCCCCATGAAGCGGACCGAGAGCCCCGGCTGGTACTCGTCCGGGATACCGGTCTGGTGCAGGCCGATGACGCCCTGGTTGTCCTCACCGGTCCGGATCACCAGGATCGAGCTGGTGTTCTCCTTGGTGATCGGGATCTTGCTGCACGGCAGGATCGGCACCCCGCGCCACGCCGGCACCTGCTGCCCGCCGAGGTCGACGTGGTGGGGGTAGAGCCCGCGCGCGTTCAGCTCACGGCCGATGGCCGCGATGGTGCGCGGGTGCGCGAGCAGGTAGTCGGGGTCGCGGCGGCGGCTGAGCAGCTCGTCCAGGTCGTCCGGGGTGGGCGGGCCGGAGTGGGTCTGGATCCGCTGGCCGAAGTCGGCGTTGTTGAGCAGGCCGAACTCCGGGTTGTTGATCAGCTCGAACTCCTGGCGCTCGCGCAGCGCCTCGATGGTCAGCCGGAGCTGGTGCTCGGTCTGGTTCATCGGCTGGTTGTAGAGGTCGGCGACCCGGGTGTGCACCTTGAGCACGGTCTGCGCGACGCTCAGCTCGTACTCGCGCGGCTTCAGCTCGTAGTCCACGAAGGCGCCGGGCAGCTCGTACTCGCCGTGGTGGCCGGCGGACATCGCGATCTCGGCCTCGCCGCGCTCGTTCTGGCGCTGGAGCGGCAGCGCCAGGAAGTCGTGCAGGTGCGCCTGGAGAGCGGGCGAGCCGTCCCGGATGGCCTCGAAGTCCCGCCGGGGCAGGGACAGTACGGTACCGGCGGTGACGGTCTTGGCGGTGTACTCCCAGACCGCGTCCGGGTCGAGCACGGCCTGCTCGCCGAAGCGGTCGCCGTCGCCGAGGGTGCCGACCACGGTCTCGTCACCGTACTTGCCGGTGCCGATCTGGTTGATCTTGCCGTGGGCGATCAGGAAGATCCGGTCCGCCTGGGCGCCCTTCTCGACCAGCAGCTCGCCCGGGCCGAAGTCGCGCTGCTCGCAGCGGTCGGCGAGGGCCGTCAGCACCTCGTCGTCGTCGAAGCCGCGCAGCAGGGCGAGTTCGCCGAGCTCGCGCGGGATGACCCGGACCTCCGAACCGGTCTTGATGAACTCGATCCGGCCGTCACCGACGGTGTAGGTGAGCCGGCGGTTCACTCGGTAGGCACCGCCCGCGGCCTGCACCCAGGGCAGCACCTTGAGCAGCCAGCGGGAGGTGATCTCCTGCATCTGCGGTGCGGACTTGGTGGTGGTGGCGAGGTTGCGGGCAGCGGCCGTGGTCAGGCTCGACTGCGGGGGTACCTGCTGCGTCTCCGGACTCGTGTCCACGGGCATCGGCAGGGGTCTCCTTCATCTGGTCAGGTCACGCCGACCCGTCTCGGCAGAGGCCATGACGGACCGTCAGATAGGCTTATCAGTAGTCGATTTGATGAACTCTCGAGGGGCGCTTGCCGCTCGGTTGGCCCATCCGGAACCCTAGATCACCAGCGCCCGACCGGACCGCTCCGAGCACTCCGCGCCGCCCGATAGGGTGAATCTCAACGATGGAGTGGTTGGCATCCCCCAACCACCTCCGGACACATCTTCGAATCACTGCGCATGCGAATAGCCCGCCCGCGAGAACGCCCACCCCCGTTCGGACGCGACGAACCGGAGTGCGCCGCACCGCCGCACCACCCCCACCGAATGGGCACAGATGTTCGCCTGGTCGAACACGGGGTTCGAGTGGGGCCGGCGGGGCGCCACGGCCCCGCGCGGTCACTCCGCGTGCTCTCCCGGGTCGGGCTCCGACGAGCGGCGGCGCCGGAGGTGGCCGTGGTACCAGCGCCAGCCCACCAGGCTGGAGAGGCCGATCAGGGCGAGCCCGAGGGCGGGCCACCGGCTGCCGGCCAGTCTGACGTCGGCACCCACCACGATGACGATCGCCACCAGCGGCAGGATCAGGGACACCAGCGCGCGCAGACCGCCGGCGGCCATGCCGGGGTCGACCCGGGACGGCCCGGCCCGCCAGTCGGCGGCATCGCCGAAGTGGAAGGTGGCGGCCCGGGCCGCGATCCGGTCCGTCGCGCGGGCGTACGACATCCCCATGTAGGGCAGCCACACCAGGGGCGCGACCAGCCCGACCAGGAAGACCACCGCCACCAGCACCCACCCGCCGATCGTCCGCCACCGGGCGGGCGGTGGGTCGGTGTCCGCCCCGGTCAGCCCGAGCAGCCTCGCCATCCGCGAGATCAGCGACCAGAAGCCGCGCCAGCGGCCCACGCCGGGGCCCGCCGCCGGGCCCGCCACCGAGTCTGCCGCGGCTCCCCGGGCGATCGCGCGCTCGGCGCTCGCGACATCGGGGTAGGCGCCCTGGAGCACCATCAGCTCGGCGGCCCGGGCGGGGTCGGTCGGGTCCTTCCCGGACAGCGCGGCGAGTTCCAGCAGGAGCTGCGCCTGCGCCAGCAGCGCGGTGCAGAACGCGAACGGGACGAGGACGATGAAGGGCCCGCCGACGAACGCGCCCTCGCTCTCGCTCACCCGTTTGGCGTGGGTGACCGCGCGGTCCACCAGCTCGGCGGGGGAGGCCTCGGGGTGCGCCTTCCGCAGCCCGGCGATCCGGCGGGCGGCGCGGGGGCCGCGGTGGCGGACGGCGAAGACGGCGAGCACCTCGGCCAGCCGGGAGGGGTGCGCCCGGACGGAACGCACCAGCTCCTTGACCGGGGCCTCCGGCCCGTCGGGTGCCTCTGCTGCCATGTTCGTCCCACCGCGCAGCGCGCGTCTCGGCCGACGTGGGCCGGGGTGTCCCGGCGTCTCCCAGCAGCCTAGTCGCGGCGGGCCGTCGGCGCCCGCGCCGGCGGTCGGCTCAGGCCGGGCGGGACCGGGCCCTGGGAGCCGGGGCCTGGTGGCCGAGGCCGGGTGGGCGAGGCCGGGGCCGGGTGGGCGGCCGCACCCGGCCCGGGCCGACCGGACGCCTCAGGCCACCTCGAAGCCGTGCCGGACCCGGTCGAAACGGCCGGCCGCCAGGTCCTCGTCGGTGATCCAGAAGGAGATGTTGACGGTCTCGCCCCAGTCGGCCGCCAGGGCGCGGTTCTCCACCTGGAGCAGCGGACGGTGCCCGGCGGGGCGGCCGGTGTCCGTGTCGCACCAGCCGAGTACCCGCACGTCCGGCCGGGGCAGGTGGTCCCGGAAGTCCGAGGCGAGGTCCAGGGCCACCAGGAAGTCGTCGGGGAAGAGGTTCTCCAGCTCCTGGTCCTGGTAGGAGGGGGCGGAGAGCTCCCAGCGGGCCCGGACGGCGACGGCCGGCACCACCGGGTCGCCCGTCCCGCTCGCGGGGGCCGGCCGGGGCGGTGCGTCCCCGGGGACGTGCAGCACCCGGCAGCCGCCGCCGGTGTAGTCGGAGACCCGGTCGTCGTGGAAGAAGAGCAGCAGCCCCGAGGCGGGGAGCGGCCAGACACCGCCGTGGCCGGTGGTCCGGAAGGCCTCGGCCAGACCTGCGCAGTCGAGCTGGGCGAGCAGCTGCATCGGCAGCCCGGCGAACTCGGGCCAGTCGGTGCCGGCCGGCAGCGGGGGCAACCCGCCGAGGCGGCCCGCGGCAGGGCCCTCGAGCGCGGCGGACCCGCCGGTCAGGACGAGCGAGGAGCGCAGCAGCGCCTCGACCAGGGGTGCGGTGTGCTCGTCGGCCCGGGCACGGATCGCCGCGCGGACGGCGTCGGGGACCGGGAGCGACGCGGCCCCGGTCGGGGTGTCGACGAGATGCGGTTCGGCCATGGGCCCAGCCTGCCATCCGGGTCCGACAGTCCGGTGCGGCCGTCCGGTCCGGCGCTCCGGCGCGGGCAGCTCTTCGGGGGCGGACGGCCCGTCAGGTGCCGGTACGGGGGCGGCCGGCACCTGACGGGTGTTCGGGGGGCGACGGGTCAGGAGCAGGTGACCTCGTTGCCGGGTACGCCGAAGATGCCGGAGTCACTGGCCAGGCCGGACTGGTACTCGTAGTAGACGTACGTGTAGAAGTCGATCCGGGCGCCCGAGCCGCAGCCGGAGTCGGCGGCGATGTCGTAGGTCAGCGTGACGGTGGTACTCGCACCGGCCGCGACGGGCACGGTGTGGTGGACGATCCCGCTGGTGGCGCCGGTGTCGCAGCCCCCGACATTGCCGCCGCACGCGGAGAAGGCGTACTTCAGCGCGGTGTTCTGGCTGGTCCCGTAGGTGGGCTGGATCGACTGGTAGACGAACTGCACGGGTGTGTCGTGCGGGTTGGTCAGGGTCAGGGTGAGGGTGACCGAGGATCCCGGGGTCGCCGTCGCCTTGTCGGAGCTCACGGAGAGCAGCGGGGTGTCGGCACGGGCCGGGGCGACGGAGAGGAGCAGACCGACGACAAGGGCCAAGATCGCGGAGAGACCGAAACGGCTCACATGTGTTCTGCGCATGACCAGTGAGCGTAGGGGGCGGCCGCGCCTGCGGCACCAGGCTCCGCCCGGGCCCGTATTGGCATATGACAGCGGAGCGGACGCGACGGGCCATTGTGCCCGCACCCGCCGACCGCCGCGTGGCCCGGCGCCCTAGGCTGCGCCCTTCACCCTGCGCTCCCTCCTGGGCTCCCTCCTGGGCTCCCTCCTGGGCTCGGTCCTGGGCTCGGTCCTGCGCACCGCCCACCGCGCCTCCGCCGTCGGCCGGGGCTCACTCCGGCGACGGGAGGACGTCGCAGAGCGCGGCCAGCGCCGCCGGGTACGCGTGGTCGGGCGGGGTGGCGTAGCCGACCACCAGGCCGTCCGCCGCCGGCATCGCGGTCTCGCCGGTGAGCGGGTGCCGGTAGTCCGCGAGGCCGTCCACGGCCAGGCCCCGGTAGGCGGCGGCCTTCAGGACGGACCGCTCGGTGCCGGGCGGGAGCCGCAGCACGGCGTGCAGGCCGGCCGAGATGCCCGACACCCCGATGTGCGGCGCCCGCTGTTCCAGGGCGGCGACCAGCTGGTCCCGGCGGTCCCGGTAGCGGCGCCGCATCCGGCGCAGGTGCCGGTCATAGCCGCCCGCGTCGATGAAGTCCGCGAGCGTGAGCTGGTCGAGGGCGCTGGCCCAGCCCTCCCGCTCGCCCTTCACGGCGAGCACCCGGTCCACCAGGTGCTCCGGCAGGACCATCCAGCCGAGCCGCAGCGCGGGCGTCAGGCTCTTGCTGGCGGAGCCGAGGTAGACCACCCGGTCCGGGTCCAGGCCCTGCACGGCCCCGACGGGCTGCCGGTCGTAGCGGAACTCCCCGTCGTAGTCGTCCTCCAGGACCAGCCCCGCGCTCCCCCGGGCCCAGTCGACCACGGCCGAGCGCCGGGCGGCATGCAGCGGCCCACCGGTCGGGAACTGGTGGGCCGGGGTGAGCAGCACCGCCCGCACCGCCGGGTGGGCGGCCAGCTCCCGCACCCGCGCGCCGTCCTCGTCCAGCGACAGCGGAACGGTCGGCACCCCGGCCCGGGCCAGCAGCGACCGGTGGAAGGCCAGCCCGTACCCCTCGACGGCCAGCGGGCCCGGCAGCACGGCACCCGCGCCGTCGAACAGCAGCCGCAGCGCGTGCGCGAAGCCGGAGCAGATGACGATCCGGTCCGGATCGGTGCGCACCCCGCGAGCGCGGGCCAGGTAGTCGGCCAGGACGGTGCGCAGCTCCCGGCGGCCCTGCGGGTCGCCCGGCCCGAAGGCCTCGTTGGGCGCGGCGGTGAGCGCCCGGCGGCCGGCGGCCAGCCAGGCGGTGCGGGGGAAGGAGGCGGCGTCGGGCTGGCCCTGGCGCAGGTCGTGGGCGGGGCGCGGCGGCACCGACGGCCGGCGGGAGCGGACCGGTCCGGCGGGCTCGGCGCGTTCGGCGACGGTGGTGCCGGAGCCCTGCCGGGCGGTGAGCCAGCCCTCGGCGACCAGTTCGGCGTAGGCGTCGGCGGCGGTGTTGCGGGCGATGCCCAGGTCGGTGGCGAGCGAGCGGTAGGGCGGCAGCCGGGTGCCGGGGGCGAGCCGTCCGCTGCGGATCGCCTCACGCAGGGCGGTCATCAGGGCGGCGCGGCGGCCGCCGGTGGCGGGCAGCTCCAGGTGCAGGTCGCTGCCGGTCGACCGGGCCGTTACGACCGGGGAGTCCGTCATGATCACGCACTCTATCGCCGGGCGCGCCGCGGCCCCGGGGCGGGCGGTGTCGCCCGCCCCGGGGCCTTCGGATCGAGCGGTCGCGCCGGGCCGGGCGGCCTGTCGGCCCGCCGGTGGCCTTCCCGGCCGAGGGCTCCCCGGGAGCGCCCGTCGAGCCCTCGCACCTCCCGTGCCCCTCGCGCCTCTCTCGCCTCAGTCGATGCGGATCGAGTTCACGATGTAGGTGCGCACCTCGTTGCGGGTGCGCTCGGCGAGCGTCGAGTCCGTCGAGTAGGCGCTCACCGTCATCCAGGTGTTTCCGCCCTGCGGGACGCAGACGATGTTGGCGATCACGTCGTTGTTCCCGCCGATCACCTGGTAGTCGCCGTCGCCGGCGAGGTCCCAGACCTGGAAGCCGCGCTCCCGCAGCGCGCTCTGCGCCAGGCCGAGGCAGTAGCCGAGGGTGTCGTTCTTCGTGAAGGTTCCCCAGTGCACGTACATCCGCGTGTCCCTTTCGTCCGCGGGTCGCGGGCCGTTGCTCCCGGCCCGTGCACCGAGGATCGGGCGGCGGATGTCCCGAGGGCACGGGGCCGGTGTCCCGTTCCGGCCCTGCGCCCTGTCCCGGTCCGGGCCGGTCCCTCGCGGCGGGGGGCAAGTCCCTCGCGGCGGGGGCCGCGCCTAGGGAACGACGGTGACCGGCCAGCGGCCGGCCTTCACCAGCCGGACGGCGACCGAGCCGATGACCCGGTGCCCCGCCTGCTCGGAGGCTCCGACGACGACGGCGTCGGCGCGCAGGTCGTCCGCCATCCTGGCGAGGCCCGTGTACGGGTCGCCGCGGACGGTCAGGAAGCGCCAGTCCAGCTGCCACACGCCGCTCATCCGCTGCTCCGCCTCGCGCAGCGCGGCCAGCAGCTCGTCGGCGATCTCCTGGGTGGTCTCCTCGATCGCCGCGCCCGCGAGCGCGGTGGCGGCCCCGAGGACGGGCTGGATGTAAGCCACGGCGAGGGTCGCCTTCTGCCGACGGGCGAGGCCCGCCGCGTAGGCGGTCGCCCGCCAGGAGGAGTCGGAGCCGTCCAGCCCCGCCAGGATCACCTTGGGCCCGTCGGTCCCCAGCTCGAACCCCGCCGGCGCGACCGCCGCCCCGGGCTCCTCGGCTCCGCCGACGGCCTCTGCATCGCTCTCGTTGCTCATGGCCAGAGGCTATGCCCGACACGGTGCGTGAGCGGAGGGACCACGACGGGTGGGGGCTGTGGTGCGGGCCACCCGGGAGCGGGTCGCCGCCCACCGGTTCCGGTACGGCCCGCGGACGGGTCGTCACGCACCGTCGACGATGTGCGCGGCCTCACAGCCCTCCCGCTGTGGCCCGGACCACTTTCCCCACCCGTTCGATCTTGA
>NZ_JBHVUV010000009.1:135600-242883 GCF_042883905.1 Kitasatospora sp. NPDC058170 | reverse complement strand
TCGTACTGGACGTACTTGGGCTTTCGGCCGGTGCGGCGAGAGTGCGTGCCGGGCGTCGCGACGGGGCGAAGGTTGCCTGACGCGGCACTAGTCCCCGCGGTCCCGCCGCACCTGTGCACGGCCCGCCGGGCCCCGGAGCCTCCCGCTCCGGGGCCCGGCGGCGTTCGTTAGGCTCGCCGTATGCCCGAAGCAACGCCCCTCGTGGAAGCCGTCGACTCCCTGGCGGATCGTTTCCGCTCCATGCCGCAGAGCCGGCTGCTGGGCGCGGTGCCCGGCCACGCCTCGCGGGCGGCGGCCGCGCTGGCGCTGGCCCGGTGGCTGGCGGGGGCGGCGCGGGCCGCGGAGGGGCTGGCGGTGCGGGACTTCCCGGACGCCGGGGCGTTCGCGGTCGGCGACCAGCTCGCGGTGGCCGGGCACGACCTGGCGGCCGCGCTGGCCGCCCTGCCCGAGGGCGCCCGGGTGCTGCTGCCCGGCCCGGCGGACGGCCCGGGTGCGGCCGACGGCGCCGGGGCCAACGGCACTGGGGTCGACGGTGCGGCGGTGCTGGCCGGGGCCCTGGCCGAGGTGGCGGCCACCGCCGAGCTCTGCGCCTGAGCGGCGCGGGCCCGGACAGGCGAAAGGCCGCCCGGATCGGTAACCCCCCGATCCGGCCGGCCTCCTGGTGAGGTGTCAGATGCTCGCGACCACCCGGTCGGCGAGCACGTACACGGCGTCCTCGTCGGTGGAGAAGGTCAGCGAGTACGAGCCGGAGAACCGCGAGCCGCCGAGCAGCCGGACGTCCTCGCCGGCCCGGACGGCGTCGATCAGCCGGTAGGCGGCCTCGCGGTCGCCCGGGGCCACGCAGAGCGTGGTGCCGTCGGCGAAGGCGTACACGTCCAGGGTGCCGAGCGGGCCGGGGCGGACGTCGATCAGGGCGACGCACTCCTCGGCGAGCGTGGCCAGCCGGGTGTCGGTCCACTCGCGGGACGGTGCCTGGCTGGGCACGAAGTCGGGGTGGGAGGGGTGGCGGCGGGGGTCGGGGGCGACCACCGGGGCCTCCTCGACGAGCGCCTCGGCGTCCAGCAGCCCGGCCTCCAGACCGGTGGCCAGCAGGTCCGCCTCGCGCCGGGCCCGGGCGTCACCGCCGGTCTCGGCGGACGCCGCGCCCGCCGGGTGCCCGGGGCGCAGCGGGGCGCCGCCCTCGGGGCCCGCGGTCGGCTCGGCCGGGCCGGTGCCGCCCTCGTTGATCAGGTCCTCCAGCGCGGAGCGCAGTGCCTCGCCGAATTCCGGGTCCATCGTCCCGGAGTTGTCGGCGGCGTCCTGCGGGCCGGTCGGCCGGGGGAAGAAGAGCGGCCACTCCTCGGTGCTGCCGAGCACGCTCGCGAAGGGGGAGTCGAACAGCGGCGCGTCCTCGGCCGCGCGGGCCTCCTGCTCGGCCCAGAACGCGCGGGCCTCGGTGATCTCCCGCTCGCGGTCGGCGGCGAGGGCCTCGGTCACGGCCCGGCGTATCGCGGCCTCGTCGACGGGTGCGGGCTCGGTCGCGGCCTGGGCGTCCAACCGCCGGGAGAGCCCCCGGAGGTGGAACAGCACGGTGGTCGACACGGTGATCAGGATCAGCAGCAGGATGGTGTAGACGGCGCTCACGGAACGTACTCCTAGGGAGGAGTGGAACGGGGTTACCTCTCCACACTGCCGCATGCGGGGGTGTTACCGCAGTGGCGAATGTCTAATTTGTCCGTGACTTTCGCACTTGTCCCCAAATTGTTAGGTAACACCGTTCTACGCTGCGGAGTTGATCCGCTCCGCACTGTCGATTTCCGGGCCGTTTTCGAAAGGAAAGAGGGCCGGATCGACCTCGCGGTGTGATCCGGCCCTCAATTACTCTGCGTCACTCCAAATGGGTGGTCTGGACCGCCCGGGCTTGACGCGGGAGGGTCAGCTGAGCCGCTCGATGACCATCGCCATGCCCTGGCCGCCGCCGACGCACATGGTCTCCAGACCGAACTGCTTGTCGTGCCACTGCAGGGAGTTGATCAGGGTGGTGGTGATCCGGGCGCCGGTCATGCCGAAGGGGTGGCCGACCGCGATCGCGCCGCCGTTGACGTTCAGCCGGTCCAGGTCGATGCCGAGGTCCCGGTAGGAGGGGATGACCTGGGCGGCGAAGGCCTCGTTGATCTCGACCAGGTCGATGTCGCCGATGCTCAGCCCGGCGCGGCGGAGCGCCTGCTTGGAGGCCTCGACCGGGCCGTAGCCCATGATCTCGGGGGAGAGGCCGCTGACGCCGGTGGAGACGACCCGGGCGAGCGGGGTGATGCCCAGCTCGCGGGCCTTGGTGTCGGACATGATGACCAGCGCGGCGGCGCCGTCGTTCAGCGGGCAGCAGTTACCGGCGGTCACGGTGCCGTCGGGGCGGAACACCGGCTTCAGGCCGGAGACGCCCTCGACGGTGACGCCCGCGCGCGGGCCGTCGTCGGTGCTGACCACGGTGCCGTCCGGCAGCGTGACCGGGGTGATCTCGCGCTCCCAGAAGCCGGCCTTGATGGCGGCCTCGGCGAGGTTCTGTGAGCGCACGCCGAACTCGTCCTGCTCGGCCCGGGTGATGCCCTTGAGCGCGGCGAGGTTCTCGGCGGTCTGGCCCATCGCGATGTAGGCGTCCGGGACGAGCCCGTCCTCGCGCGGGTCGTGCCACTCGCCGCCGCCCACCTCGGCCCGCTTGGCGGTCCGGGCCTGGGCCGCGTCGAAGAGCGGGTTCATGGTGCCCGGCATGCCGTCCGAGGTGCCGTTGATGCTGCGCGAGACGGTCTCCACACCGGCCGAGATGAAGACGTCGCCCTCGCCCGCCTTGATCGCGTGCAGTGCCATCCGGGTGGTCTGGAGCGAGGACGAGCAGTACCGGGTGATGGTGGCGCCGGGCAGGTAGTCCATGCCCATCTGGACGGCCACGATGCGGGCCAGGTTGTGGCCCTGCTCGCCGCCGGGCAGGCCGCAGCCCAGCATCAGGTCGTCGATGTCGCGCGGGTCGAGCTGGGGCACCTTGGCCAGCGCGGCGCCGATGATGTGCGCGGTCAGGTCGTCCGGGCGGACGTCCTTGAGCGAGCCCTTGAAAGCCCGGCCGATCGGCGAACGGGCGGCGCTGACGATGACGGCTTCGGGCATGGCGTGCTCCTCGCTGAGTGACCTTCGGGCTGGGGGCGCCCGGCCCCGGGCCGGCGGCCGGCCGGGCGGGACGGTCGGACGCCCGGGAGGAAAGTTACCGTCTGGTAGGTCAGGCGTCACCCGCCCCGGCGTGTGAGCTCGCCGACGTGTTCCCGTCCGGTGCCGCAGGGCGGGCGGCGGCCTCCTCGGCCGCCAGGGAGCCGGGCAGGCCGACCCGCAGCCGGTGGCGCAGCAGCGCCCAGCGCGTGGCCGCCCCCTCGGCTCCGACGGCGGCCACTTCGGTGCCGGCCCGGCCGGCCGCGGCCGCGGCGGCCACCGCCACCGGCAGCACGGTGTCGCCGGGCACCGGGCCGCTCGGGCGGTCCTCCTCCGGCCAGAGGCCGAGCGCCGCGCAGAGCGAGGGCAGCACGGCCATCGCGGCGGTCGCGTAGCCCTGCGCCGAGGGGTGGTAGCGGTCGGCGGCGAACATCTCCGGGCGGGCCGCGAACTCCGGCCCGAGCAGCGAGCCGAGCGAGACCGTCCGGCCGCCCGCCTCCACCACGGCGATGGTCTGGGCGGCGGCCAGCTGTCGGCTCAGCCGCCGGGCCACCCAGCGCAGCGGCGGGTGGACCGGCTTGATCGTCCCGAGGTCCGGGCAGGTGCCGACCACCACCTCGCAGCCGTTGGCCCGCAGCGCCGCGACCGCCTCGCCGAGCTGGCGGACCGCGAGCTGGGCCGGGCTGTGCCGGGTGACGTCGTTGGCGCCGACCATGATCACGGCGATGTCGGGGCGGTGCGGCAGGGCCAGCTCCAGCTGGCCGGAGAGGTTCGCCGAGCGCCCGCCGGAGCGGGCCACGTTGATCAGCCGGACCGGCCGCTCGGCCACCGAGGCGAGGCCCGCGGCGAGCAGGGCGCCCGGCGTCTCGCGGGCGCGCAGCACACCCAGGCCGGCCGCGGTGGAGTCGCCGAGGAAGGCGAGCACCAGCGGCGGCTGCGGCTCGGCGCCGCCGTCCGCGAAGGCCTCCCCGTACACGCCGTCGGCCTTGGGGGGATCGCCCTCCAGGATGCCGATGGCCTGCACGGCCAGCTTGCTCTCGGTGACCAGCAGGCCCACCAGGCCCACCCCCAGCAGGCCCAGCCCCCCGCCGCCGTACGCCGCCGCGGTGGCGATCCGGCGCGCCACCCGGGCCCGTGACTCCTGTGCCCCTGGCATCCGGTGCCCCCTTCGCGTCCTCGTGCCGCCCCCGACGGGGCCACTCCCGTTGCCTGCACACCCCTCCTACCCGCCCCCGGCCGCGAGCTATCGGCGGGCGTGGGCCATCCGTGGGGCGGCCCTCCGGCGGCCGGGCCGGGAACGGTGTGGCGCGAGGGCGGGCTGGGGCCTGTGGCACGCCCTAGGCTTTGCAGTACCGAATGCACTCGCATGCCCACAGACCGGGAGGACCCCCGTGCGGTACCACAACTCGATCATCGACCTGGTCGGCAACACGCCGCTGGTCAAGCTGAACAAGGTCACCGAGGGCATCAGCGCGACCGTGCTGGCCAAGGTCGAGTACTTCAACCCCGGCGGCTCGGTCAAGGACCGCATCGCGATGCGCATGATCGAGGCCGCGGAGGCCTCGGGTGCGCTCAAGCCCGGCGGCACGATCGTGGAGCCGACCTCCGGCAACACGGGTGTCGGGCTGGCGATCGTGGCCCAGCAGAAGGGCTACAAGTGCATCTTCGTCTGTCCGGACAAGGTGTCCACCGACAAGATCAACACGCTGCGCGCGTACGGCGCCGAGGTGGTCGTCTGTCCGACCGCCGTCGCCCCGGAGCACCCGGACTCGTACTACAACGTCTCCGACCGGCTGGTCCGTGAGACCCCGAACGCCTGGAAGCCGGACCAGTACTCCAACCCGGACAACCCGGCCTCGCACTACCACTCCACCGGCCCGGAGCTGTGGGAGCAGACCGAGGGGCGGATCACCCACTTCGTGGCGGGCGTCGGCACCGGCGGCACCATCTCCGGCACCGGCAACTACCTGAAGGAGGTCTCCGGCGGCAAGGTCAAGGTGATCGGCGCCGACCCGGAGGGCTCGGTCTACTCGGGCGGCACCGGCCGGCCGTACCTGGTCGAGGGCGTCGGTGAGGACTTCTGGCCGACCGCCTACGACCGCGCCGTCGCGGACGGGATCGTCGCCGTCTCCGACAAGGACTCGTTCCAGATGACCCGCCGCCTGGCCAAGGAGGAGGGCCTGCTGGTCGGCGGCTCCTGCGGGATGGCCGTGGTGGCCGCGCTGGAGGTCGCCAAGGGCCTCGGCCCGGACGACGTGGTCGTCGTGCTGCTGCCGGACGGCGGCCGCGGCTACCTGTCCAAGATCTTCAACGACGACTGGATGGCCGACTACGGCTTCCTGCCCTCGGCCACCGACGAGGCGCACATCAGCGAGGTGCTGGGCCGCAAGGACGCCATCGAGCACGAGGGCATCCCGCAGTTCGTCCACATGCACCCCAACGAGACCGTCGCCGAGGCGGTCCGGGTGCTGCGCGAGTACGGCGTCTCGCAGATGCCGGTGGTCTCCCCGGGTGCCGGTCACCCCGACATCATGGCCGGCGAGGTGATCGGCTCGGTGGTCGAGAAGCTGCTGCTGGAGGGCGTCTTCTCGAACGAGATCCAGCTGACCGACACCCTGGACAAGGTGATGTCCAAGCCGCTGCCGGTGGTCGGCTCGGGCGAGACGGTCACCAACCTGATGACCGTGCTGGAGAAGTCCGACGCCGCGGTGGTGCTGGTGGAGGGCAAGCCGCAGGGCATCGTCACCAGCCAGGACCTGCTGGGCTTCCTGGCCAGCCGAGTCGCGCACTGACGCCGGGTCAGCCCTGACCGCCGCCGCCGCGGCTGAGGATTCGTCCACGGCCGAAGTGGTACACCGGCGTCACCTCCGCGCAGCACGTGGTTAACAACGGTCGGGCATCGTTGTGTGCACGGCAAGACGCCGAGCGAGACGACGGCAACCGTCCGGGAGCGGCTCCCCGGCGCCCGCGGTCGTCTCCGGACACACCGGCCGGCCCTGACCCGGCCGGCCGTGTCCCGCCCTCCTTCCCCGGCATCGGGAGCAGGAGGGGCCCGCCTGTGGGAGGCGCCGTCGTCCCGCCCCTGTCCGGCTCCGGCCGGTCGACAGGGTGCGGCGGCTCCCACGGCGTTCACCGCGCCGCTTGGCGCGTCTCCGCGGCTCCCGGGTGGGGGAGCCCGGCGGAGGCGGCGGGCCGGTCCCTCCTCGGAGGGACCGGCCCTTCCCGTGTGCGTTTCCTGTTTCCCGTAACCTCGCACGCATGACCAGCACTGACACGACCGGCCAGGACGCCCCGCGCTACGTCCGGCTCAGCATCGAGCTCATCGCCGAGATCACCGACGAGCAGGCGCTCAAGGCAGCCGCCCTGCAGCAGGTGACGGCCGACGAGTACCTCGACGACGACGAGCGCGCGCAGTCCGTCGAGGCCATCGAGGTGGACCCGTCGGGTTCCCTCGCCCACTTCATCGACCCGGTCGCCCTGCTCGGCGACGTTCCCGGGGTGGAGCTCGCCTCGGCGACCTGGGAGTCCGCGCAGACCGAGTTCGACCCCGAGGGGGAGTGGGACGAGTACACGGTGGACGAGTCCGCCGAGTAGTCACCCCGGGGGGCGACCCCCGACGTCACATTGCGTGACTGCCCGGTCTGCCCTGTGCAGGCCGGGCATTTTGTCCATATTTGGCGGGAAGTTGAGTAGTCTCATACGATCGCTTCCCGTTGGTGGTGGAACCGTGAAGGGGCGGATTGCGTTTTTCTATCCGTAATGCCCGGGATGATCAGCAGGGAGAGCGTGACGTGACAGCACGGGACGGGCAGGGTCGGACGACCGGGAGCAACTGGAGCCGACGCGGCGTGCTGGCGGGTCTGATCGGGGCGCCGGTCCTGCTGCTGGCGGCCTGCAACGACGACAAGAGCGGCTCCGGGGCTTCCGGCGGCAACGCGGGCGGCGGCGGGACGGCGGGTACCCCGGGTACCGGCGGTTCGGGCGGCTCGGGCGCGGCGACGACCGCCGCGAGCAGCTCGCCGAAGACCTCGGCCGCCGTCATCACCGTCACCCCCGCCGACGGCGCCACCGGTGCCAGCTTCAGCGACCCGGTCAAGGTCACCGTCGCCAACGGCACCCTGGGCTCGGTCAAGGTCACCGACGCCGCCGGCAAGGCCCTGGCGGGTCAGCTCTCCTCCGACGGCACCGGCTGGACCTCCGCGGCCGCGCCGGTCAGCGGCACCAGGTACACGATCGCCGCCACCGCCACCGACAAGGACAGGCTGGAGGCGGACGCCAACACCTCCTTCACCACGGCGACCCCGGCCAACACCTTCGTGGGCTACTTCACCCCCGAGGACGGCTCCACCGTCGGCGTCGGCATGCCGGTCTCGATCAACTTCAGCAAGCCGGTCACCGACCGCAAGACCGTCCAGCAGGCGATCACCGTCATAGCCGAGCCGGGTGTCGAGATCGTCGGGCACTGGTTCTCCAGCACCCGTCTCGACTTCCGGCCCCAGGAGTACTGGGCGAAGGGCACCAAGGTCACCGTCAAGCTCCGGCTCAAGGACGTCGAGGGCGCCAAGGGCGTGTACGGCACCCAGTCGAAGGACGTCCGCTTCACCGTCGGCCGGGCCCAGACCAGCGTCGCCGACCTCGCCACCAAGAAGCTCACCGTCACCACCGACGGCCAGGTGAGCGCCGTCTACGCGATCTCCGGCGGCGCGCCCGAGTACCGCACCTGGGGCGGCAAGATGGTCATCTCCGAGCAGTTCCAGCAGACCCGGATGAACTCGCAGACCGTCGGCCTCGGCAGCGAGTACGACATCTCCGACGTGCCGCACGCCCAGCGCCTGACCACCTCCGGCACCTTCATCCACGGCAACTACTGGTCGTCGTCCTCGATCTTCGGCAGCCAGAACACCAGCCACGGCTGCATCGGCCTGAAGGACGCCAAGGGCGGGCAGGACCAGAGCACCGACGGCTACCGGTTCTACAGGAGCTCGATGGTCGGCGACGTCGTCGAGGTCGTGAACTCCGGCGACAAGACCGTCGAGCCGTCCAACGGCCTGAACGGCTGGAACCTGGGCTGGGCGGCCTGGCGGGCCGGCAGCGCGATCTGACCTCCGAACGGCCCGCAGGCCGGTCCGGCTCCTGCCGGGCCTGCCTGTGCTGTGTCTGCGTGTGGGGTGTCTGCCTGTGCTGTGTCTGCCTGTGCTGCGTCGGCGCGGTTCGTGCGGCGCGGTCCAACGCGACGACCGAAACCCGCCGGACTCGGCGCGGCCCCGGAGGGAGGCTGGACGGCATGACGACCACCACCGCCCCCGTCCTGACCGTCCGGCCGATCGACCCGGCCGTGCACGCCACCCTGCTGGTCCGCGACGACGCGGGCCGCCCGCCCGTGCGGTCCGTGGACCACACCGGCGGCGCCCCGCTGCGCTGCTGCCTCGGCCGGGCGCTGCCCGGTGACCGGATCGCCCTCGTCGCCTACGCCCCGCTGCGCCGCTGGGCCGCCGAAACCGGGGCCGACCCGGGCCCGTACGACGAGGTCGGCCCGGTCTTCCTCCACGACGGACCCTGCCCCGGCGCGGGCTCCGACTGGCCGACCGCGTTCCACGGCGCCGAGCGGGTGCTGCGCGCGTACGACCGGCACGGGCACATCCTGGGCGGCGTGCCCGTCACCCCCGAGACGGCCGAGGCCGGTGCGGCCGCGCTGCTCGCCGACCCCGAGGTGGCCGTGGTGCACGTCCGCGCGCTGCACTTCGGCTGCTTCATGCACGAAGTCCGGCGGGCCTGAGGACGCGGCCGACCCCCGCCCGGGGCCTGCCGACCGGCAGGCCCCGGACCGTGACGGCCGGACGGAGCGGTGCTCAGCCCCCGGTGCGGGCGACCCCGATCGGGCAGCTCGCGCCCGTGCCGCCGAGGCCGCAGTAGCCGTTGGGGTTCTTGGCGTCGGACAGGTACTGCTGGTGGTACGGCTCGGCGGGGTAGAAGGGGCCGGCCGGGGCGATCTCGGTGGTGATCGGGCCGAGCCCGATCGCGGTCAGCGCGGGCTGGAAGGACTCCCGGGTGGCGGCCGCGGTGGCCGCCTGGGTGGGGGAGTGGGTGTAGACGGCGGAGCGGTACTGGCTGCCCACGTCGTTGCCCTGGCGGTTGCCCTGCGTCGGGTCGTGGGCCTCCCAGAAGGTCTTCAGCAGCCGCTCGTACGGGATCACCGCCGGGTCGAAGACCACCCGGACCGCCTCGGTGTGCCCGGTCCGCCCGCTGCACACCTCCTCGTACGTCGGGTTGGGGGTGTACCCGCCCTGGTAGCCGACCAGGGTCGTCCAGACGCCCGGCAGACGCCAGAACGTCCGCTCGGCACCCCAGAAGCAGCCCAGCCCGAAGTCGGCCACCTCCAGCCCCTCGGGGTACGGGCCGGAGAGCGGGTGGCCGAGCACGGTGTGCGGCTCGCGCAGGGTGAAGGCCGGGGCCTCCCGGCCGGGCAGCGCCTGGTCGGCGGGGACGAGCGAGGTCTTGTCGCGGTTGAACAGCACGGCCTGCTCCAGCTGGTCGGGAGGGGTGGTGCAGGTTCCAACGCGAACGGCCGCCCGCGGATTCCTGGGGCGCGGCGGCTTTCCGGCGGGCACCGCCGCATTCCGGGAGGCACTCCCGGATTCGCCCACTACGCTCGGAGCCATGACCGAGCACCAGCTTCCCCAGGGCTTCGAGACTCTCGCCATCCACGCGGGTCAGGAAGCAGACCCCCAGACCGGGGCCGTCGTCACGCCGATCTACCAGGTGTCCACCTACAAGCAGGACGGGGTGGGCGGCCTGCGCGGCGGATACGAGTACAGCCGCAGCGCCAACCCGACCCGGACCGCGCTGGAGGAGTGCCTCGCGGCGCTGGAGGGCGGCGCCCGCGGCCTCGCCTTCGCCTCCGGCCTCGCCGCCGAGGACACCCTGCTGCGCACCATCCTCAAGCCGGGCGACCACATCGTGATCCCCAACGACGCCTACGGCGGCACCTTCCGGCTCTTCGCCAAGGTGCTGACCCGCTGGGGTGTCGAGTTCTCCGTCGCCAACACCCAGGACCTGGCGACCGTCCGCGCGGCGCTGCGCCCCAACACCCGCGCGGTCTGGGTGGAGACCCCGTCCAACCCGCTGCTGGGCATCACCGACCTGACCGCGCTCGCCGAGATCGCGCACGGCGCCGGCGCGCTGCTGGTGGTCGACAACACCTTCGCCAGCCCGTACCTGCAGCAGCCGATCGCGCTGGGCGCGGACGCGGTCGTGCACTCCACCACCAAGTACATGGGCGGCCACTCGGACGTGGTCGGCGGTGCCCTGGTGCTGGCCGAGGCCGGTCTCGGCGAGGAGGTCGCGTACCACCAGAACGCGATGGGCGCGGTCTCCGGCCCGTTCGACGCCTGGCTGGTGCTGCGCGGCATCAAGACCCTCGGGGTCCGGATGGACCGGCACAGCTCCAACGCGGAGAAGGTCGCCGAGCTGCTGGCGGGCCACCCCAAGGTCAGCCAGGTGCTGTACCCGGGCCTGCCCGAGCACCCGGGCCACGACATCGCGGCCAAGCAGATGAAGGCGTTCGGCGGCATGGTCTCCTTCCGTGTCAACGGCGGCGAGGAGGCGGCGGTCGAGGTCTGCAACCGCGCGCAGCTGTTCACCCTCGGCGAGTCGCTGGGCGGCGTCGAGTCGCTGATCGAGCACCCGGGCCGGATGACCCACGCCTCGGTGGCCGGCTCCGCCCTGGAGGTGCCCGCCGACCTGGTGCGCGTCTCGGTGGGCATCGAGTCGATCGACGACCTGCTGGCGGACCTGAAGCAGGCGCTGGGCTAGGTCGGAGGTCGGAGGTCGGGACCAGGACCTAGGTCCGGTCCGCGGCGGCCCCGCGCCAGTCGCCCGTCCGCCCGGCCGCGTAGGACTCCATCGAGTCGTTGAAGCGGGCCAGCAGGGCGCAGAACGCGCGCTGCTCCTCGGGCGGCCAGTCGGCCACCAGCCGGCGGGCCAACTCGGCCCGGCCGGCCAGCACTTCGGCCAGCCGGCGGGCGCCGAGCGGGGTCAGTGCGAGCCGTACCGCGCGGCGGTCGGCCGGGTCCTGGACCCGGCCGACCAGCCCGGCCGCCACCAGGGGGGCGACCTGCCGGGTGACGGTCGAGGAGTCGACGCCGAGGGCGTCGGCGAGGGCCTTGATGTTGGCGGGCCCGTGCCGCTCCAGGCGGTCGAGCAGGAGGTAGGCGGCCCGGTCCAGGGCGCCCACGCCGTCGGAGGTCCGGACCTGCTCCATCCGGCGGGCGAACACCGCCAGGTGGTACTGGAGCTGGCTGTGCACGGGGTCGGTGCGGTCGGTGGCCTGGGGCGAGGTCGTCGTCATCGCGGCTCACGATCGTCGTGCGGTGAGGGAGGCTCAGAAGCAGCAGCGTACGCGCGCGGGGCGGGCCCGGGAACAGTCCCGACATCCCCGGTTGGCGGTGACGACCGCCGTAGGCTGGCGCTATGCAGAGCTGGCCGATCACCCTCGACGATGTCCGCGGCGCCCAGAAGATGCTCGCCGGGGTCGCCCGGGTGACGCCGATGGAGGGCAGCCGGCACCTCTCCGCGCTGATCGGCTCACCGGTCCACCTGAAGTGCGAGAACCTCCAGCGCACCGGCTCGTTCAAGCTGCGCGGGGCGTACGTGCGGATCGCGGGGCTCTCGCCGGTGCAGCGGGCCGGCGGGGTGGTCGCGGCGAGTGCCGGGAACCACGCCCAGGGCGTGGCGCTGGCGGCCGCGCTGCTCGGGGTCCGCTCGACCGTCTTCATGCCGGTGGCCGCGCCGCTGCCCAAGGTCGCGGCGACCCGCGAGTACGGCGCGGAGGTCCGGCTGCACGGTGCCACGGTGGACGAGGCGCTGCAGGCCGCGCAGCGGTACGCGGAGGCGAGCGGCGCGGTGTTCATCCACCCGTTCGACCACTGGGACGTGGTCACCGGCCAGGCCACCGTCGGCCTGGAGATCCTGGAGCAGTGCCCCGAGGTGCGCACCATCCTGGTGGGGGTGGGCGGCGGGGGACTGCTGGCGGGGATCGCGGCGGCGGTCAAGCCGCTGCGCCCGGACGTGCGGGTGATCGGGGTGCAGGCGGCGGCCGCGGCCGCGTACCCGCCCTCGCTGGCGGCCGGGCGGCCGGTGACGCTGGAGCACTTCGCGACGATGGCCGACGGGATCATGGTCGGCCGGCCCGGGGACATCCCGTTCGAGGTGGTCAACACCCTGGCCGACGGCATCCGGACGGTCTCCGAGGACTCGCTGTCGCGGGCCCTGCTGCTCGGGCTGGAGCGCCTGAAGCTGGTGGTGGAGCCCGCCGGGGCGAGCCCGATCGCGGCGCTGTTGGAGCAGCCGGAGTCCTTCGAGGGACCGGTGGTGGCGGTGCTGTCCGGCGGCAACATCGATCCGCAGCTGATGCAGCGGGTGCTGCGGCACGGGCTGGCGGCGGCCGGCCGCTACCTCTCGCTGCGGGTGCGGCTGGCGGACAAGCCGGGCGCGCTGGCGGACCTGCTCGCGGTGCTGACCCGGGTGGACGCCAACGTGCTGGACGTGGCGCACGTCCGGATCGACCCGCAGCTGGGCCTGACCGAGGTCGAGGTGGACCTGCACCTGGAGACCAAGGGGCCGGAGCACTGCGCGGTCGTGGTCGGCGAGCTGCGGGACGCGGGGTTCGTCGTGTCGCGGTAGTGCCCGGGCCGACCGGGGCGGGCCCGGTCTGACCGGGCCGTGGCCCGGGTGGGCCGGGATGGCCGACCGGAGTGGCCCGGATCACATAAACCCCTTGACGCGATATATCGTGAGCTGCCAGGCTCGCGATACATCGCGTTCTTCGTGCTGGGTGGGTCCGAGCGCGCGGAAACCGAGTCGCCCGCATGCCGGTGTTCGGGGCAGAGTGGGACAGATCACCCCATATCGTCCGAGGAGATGAGGCAGGCCCATGCCGCCAGCCATCCAAGCCGAGAACCTGGTGAAGACCTTCGGAGACGTACGAGCCCTGGACGGCGTCAGCCTCGACGTCCCCGAGGGCACGGTGCTCGGGCTGCTCGGCCCGAACGGCGCGGGCAAGACCACCACCGTGCGCGTCCTCACCACCCTGCTCCAGCCCGACTCCGGCCGCGCGGTGGTGGCGGGGGTCGACGTGCTCAAGCACCCCAACCGGGTCCGCAGCCTGATCGGCCTCTCCGGCCAGTACGCCGCCGTCGACGAGTACCTCACCGGCTTCGAGAACCTGCAGATGGTCGGCGAGCTCTACCAGATGAGCAGCCGCAAGGCGAAGGCCCGGGCGCTGGAGCTGCTGGAGTGGTTCAACCTCGCCGAGGCCAAGGACCGCATCGCCAAGACCTACTCCGGCGGTATGCGCCGCCGGCTCGACCTGGCCGCCGCCCTGGTCGTCCGGCCGCCGGTGATGTTCCTGGACGAGCCGACCACCGGCCTCGACCCGCGCAACCGGCTCGCCCTCTGGGAGGTCATCGAGACCCTGGTCGAGCAGGGCACCACCCTGCTGCTCACCACCCAGTACCTGGAGGAGGCGGACCGCCTCGCCCACGACATCGCCGTGGTCGACCACGGCCGGGTGATCGCCCGGGGCACCGCCGACCAGCTCAAGGCGCAGATCGGCGGTGAGCGGATCGAGGTCGTGGTGCACCGCGCCGACCTGGTCGCCGAGGCGGTCACCGCGCTGTCCGCGTACGCCAAGGGCGAGGCCGCGGTGGAGAAGAACACCCGGAAGATCACCGTGCCGGTCAGCGGCGGCGCCCGGGTGCTCGCCGACGCGATCCGCGAGCTGGACTCCCGCTCGATCGAGATCGACGACATCGGCCTGCGCCGCCCGACCCTCGACGACGTCTTCCTCTCGCTCACCGGCCACGTCACGGAGGCCGAGGAGGAGGAGGGCGCCGCGGGCAAGGGCAAGGGCAGGGGCCGCGGGCACGGCGGCAGCGGGTCGGGCGGCGACGACCAGGGCCCGGACAAGCAGGCCGTTCCGGCCGGCAAGGAGCTGTGAGATGACGACCGCCACCGAGCACGCCATCGGCGGGGCGATCCCCAAGCAGCGCCGGGGGGCGGCAGCCACCCTGCACGACTCCTGGGTGGTCGCCAAGCGGAACCTGCGCCGGATGACCAGGATCCCCGAGATCGTGGTCTTCGGCCTCATGCAGCCGGTGATGTTCGTGCTGCTGTTCTCGTACGTCATGGGCGGGGCCATCCAGATCCCCGGGACGCAGGCCAGCTCGTCCACGTACATCCAGTTCCTGATGGCCGGCATCTTCGCCCAGACCGTCACCTTCGCCACGGCCGGCGCCTCCGCCGGCATCGCGGAGGACATGACCAAGGGCCTGGTCGACCGGTTCCGCTCGCTGCCGATGGCCCGCTCGGCGGTGCTGGTCGGCCGCACCCTCGCGGACCTCTGCCAGACGGCGTTCACCCTGGTGGTGCTGGCGGTGGTCGCGCTGCTGGTCGGCTGGCGGATCCACAACGGCGTGCCGAAGGCGCTGGGCGCGTTCGCGCTGCTGCTCCTGCTCGGCTACGCCTTCTCCTGGATCGGCGCGCTGATCGGCCTCTCGGTGCGCAGCCCGGAGGCGGCCACCTCGGCGGGGCTGATCTGGCTCTTCCCGCTGACCTTCATCTCCAACGCCTTCGTGCCGATCAGCAGCATGCCGGGCTGGCTCCAGGGGATCGCCTACTGGAACCCGTTCAGCGCCACCGTGCAGGCCTGCCGCGACCTGTTCGGCAACCAGGTCGGCCCGGTGGACAGCGCCTGGCCGATGCAGCACGCGGTGCTGATGTCGGTGCTGTGGTCGCTGGTGATCACCGCGGTGTTCTCCTGGCTGTCGGTGCGCAAGTACCGCTCGGCCTCGGGCTGACCGGGCCCGCGCGGGTACGAACGGGCCGGCGCGGGTACGAACGGGCACGCGCGAGGGCGGCCGTGGATCGCCTCCACGGCCGCCCTCGTCGGTGCTGCGCGGGGTCAGCCGGCGTGCGGCTTGACCTCGATGATCTTGACCGAGGCCTGCTTGCCGTTCGGCAGCTCGTAGCTGGCGTCGTCGCCGATCGCCTTGCCGTCGATGGAGCGGCCCAGCGGGGACTGCGGGGAGTAGATGTTCAGGTCGGCGCCGCCGGCCATCTCGCGCGAGCCCAGCAGGAAGGTCATGGTGTCGTCCTCGTCGCCGTCGAAGGCGACCGTCACGACCATGCCCGGGGCCACCACGCCCGAGTCCGCCGGGGCCTCGCCGACCTTCGCGCGCTCCAGGAGCTGGGTGAGCTGGCGGATGCGCAGCTCGTACTTGCCCTGCTCCTCCTTGGCGGCGTGGTAACCGGCGTTCTCCTTGAGGTCACCCTCTTCGCGCGCCGCCTCGATCTTCTGGGCGATCTCGATGCGCCAGGGGCCGGTCAGGTGCTCCAGCTCGGCCTTGAGCTGGTCGTAGCCGGACTGAGTGAGCCAGGTCACGTGGTCGCTGGTCTGGGTCACGGGTGCTCCTCGTAGGTGCTGGGGCTGTGCTGAGGGTGTGAGTCGTCAGCAGGGGTGTGGTGGTGATATCGGTCTTAACTACAAAGCAACGCCCGCTCCCGTACCATCCGGTGCGAGAGGGGCGAAACCACGAGCCTAACAACTCCTGCCGACAAGCGGGAGGGTCGTTGGCGCGCCATTGACGACGGCATTGCGCCAAGGTGTACAGGACCGGTGCGTCGGACTTCCTGAACCGATTCCCGCTCGCCGGATCGAATATGCGCCGGGGCGGGCGGCAACCGCCACCGAATACCCGGCCTGGCGCGGGGGCCGGCCGGTCCTCTCCGGCCCTACTCGGCCGGAGTGCATCCCAGCAGCTCGGCGGTGGTGCCGCGGGCGGTGGTCCGCAGGCTCACCCAGGCGTCGTAGCTGTCGTGCTCGGCCGGGACGGGGAAGTCGGCCACCCCGACCACCGCGCCGTCCGCGCTCTGCGAGCGGACGGTACAGCTGCCCGCGGTGCCGTCGCTCTTGCGGACGGCCAGGTGCAGCTTCACCTCGGAGTCCGAGACCGCCTGGAAGGCCGGGACGCTGCCGTTGATGGTGGTCTCGCGGATCAGGTACGAAGCGCCCAGCCAGGCCACCAGGCCGAGCGCCAGGACGGCGACGACGGCGCCCACCACCTTGAGCCGGCGGTCCGCCTCGCGGTCGCTGCGCCGTCCGTAGCGGCCCTCGGGCAGCTGCGGGGCGGTGGTACCTGCGCTCATCGGGCTCAGTCCTCTCCTCGGAGGGCCGCCAGGGTGGTGCGGGGAATGTAAGGGTCCTCCAGTCCGTCACTATAGGAGGGGCACGCCCGCGGCCGCTGCGGCGGGGGCGGGGCTCGGCCGTGTCGGTGGCATGTCCGGCGGCCGGTCCCGCGGCGACGCGGTCCCCGAACCGAGCGGCTCGGACGATGGGCAGGCCGGAGACGACGGCAGGCCCGGACATTGGTGGAAGGAACGCAGGCGTTGACTGAGCAGTTGCGACTGATGGCGGTGCACGCCCACCCGGACGACGAGTCCAGCAAGGGCGCGGCGACCATGGCCATGTACGTCGAGCAGGGGGTGGACGTACTGGTGGCCACCTGCACCGGGGGGGAACGGGGATCCGTCCTCAACCCGAAGCTGCAGGGGCGTCCGGAGATCGAGGAGAACATCCACGAGGTCCGGCGCAAGGAGATGGACGAGGCCCGCGCGATCCTCGGGGTCAGGCAGGCCTGGCTGGGATTCGTCGACTCCGGCCTGCCGGAGGGGGACCCGCTGCCCCCGCTGCCCGAGGGGTGCTTCGCCCTGCAGGAGGTCAAGGACGCGGCCGAACCGCTGGTCCGGCTGATCCGCGAGTTCAAGCCGCAGGTCATCACGACCTACGACGAGAACGGCGGCTACCCGCACCCCGACCACATCATGACCCACAAGATCACCATGCTGGCCTTCGACGCCGCCGGGGACCCGGACGCCTACCCGGAGGCCGGCGAGCCCTGGCAGCCGCTGAAGCTCTACTACAACCACGGCTTCCCGATGGGCCGCATCCGGGCGCTGCACACGTACCTCAGCGAGAACGGCCACGAGTCGCCGTACGGCGAGTGGATCGAGGGCTGGGAGAAGAGCGGCCGCAAGGAGCGCGAGATCACCACCCGGGTCCGCTGCGACGACTGGTTCGACACCCGGGACCGCGCGCTGATCGCGCACGCCACCCAGATCGACCCGGACGGGCCGTGGTTCCGCGTCCCGCTGGAGGTCCAGCGGGAGGTCTGGCCGACCGAGGACTACGAGCTGGCCCGCACCCTGATCGACGCCGACCTGCCGGAGGACGACCTGTTCGCCGGCCTGCGCACGCCGAGCCTGGCGGCCGAGGCCGCCGACACGCGCGACTGACCCACCCCCGGTGGCCCGGCTCCCCGTGAGCCGGGCCACCATGGAGAGATGAGCACCCCCGTGAACCTCACCAGCCTCGCCGCCGACCTCGTCCCCGACGAGAAGGTGACCCCGGGCCTCCTGGGCTTCGTGGTCTTCGCCGCCCTCGGCGTCGCCACGTGGTTCCTGGTCAAGTCCATGAACAAGCAGTTCAAGCGCGTGAACTTCGTCGAGGAGCCGGAGCCCCCGAAGGAGTGACGCAGGCCCTGCGGGCGGACGTGCGGCGGCCGGCCCGGCGCCGACCGGGCGCGCGCCGACCCGTGGCCACGGCGTTCCCTCCGGGCCCGGGCCGCCGTGAGAGGGTGGCGGGGTGAATCGTCTCGCCGACGCGACCTCGCCGTATCTGCAGCAGCACGCCGACAACCCGGTGGACTGGTGGCCCTGGGGGCCCGAGGCCTTCGACGAGGCACGCCGGCGGGGGGTGCCGGTGCTGCTGAGCGTGGGGTACGCGGCGTGTCACTGGTGCCACGTGATGGCGCACGAGTCCTTCGAGGACGAGGCGCTGGCCGAGTACGCCAACGAGCGGTTCGTCGCGGTGAAGGTCGACCGTGAGGAGCGGCCGGACGTCGACGCCGTGTACATGGAGGCGGTGCAGGCCGCGACCGGGCAGGGCGGGTGGCCGATGACGGTCTTCCTCACGCCCGACAAGGACCCGTTCTACTTCGGCACGTACTTCCCGCCCGAGCCCCGCCACGGCATGCCGTCCTTCCGGCAGGTGCTGGAGGGTGTGGACAGCGCCTGGCGCGAGCGGCGGGAGGAGGTCGGCGAGGTCGCCGCCCGGATCCGGGCCGATCTGGCCGAGCGGGCCTCGGTGTACTCGACGGGCAGCGGGGTGCACCAGCCGCCCGGGGAGGCCGACCTGCACCAGGCGCTGGTCGCGCTCAGCCGCTCCTTCGACGCCGCCCGCGGCGGTTTCGGCGGGGCGCCCAAGTTCCCGCCGGCCATGGTGGTCGAGTTCCTGCTGCGCCACCACGCCAGGACCGGCTCCGAGGCCGCCCTGGAGATGGCCGTCCGCACCGGTGAGGCGATGGCCCGCGGCGGCATCCACGACCAGCTCGGCGGCGGCTTCGCCCGCTACTCGGTGGACGCGGGCTGGGTGGTGCCGCACTTCGAGAAGATGCTCTACGACAACGCGCTGCTGCTTCGCGCGTACCTGCACCTCTGGCGCGCCACCGGCGACGGGCTGGCCCGTCGCGTCGCGCTCGCCACGGCCGACTTCCTGCTGCGCGAACTGCGCACCCCCGAAGGCGCGTTCGCCTCGGCGCTGGACGCGGACAGCCTCGACCCGGCGAGCGGCAAGCCGGCCGAGGGGGCCTACTACGCCTGGACGCCGGAGCAGTTGGCCGAGGTGCTGGGCGAGGCGGACGGCGGCTACGCGGCGGAGCTGTTCGAGGTGACGCCGGAGGGCACCTTCGAGCACGGCTCGTCGGTGCTGCAGCTGCTGCGCGACCCCGAGGACCGGGCCGCGGCCGAGCGGGTCCGGGCCCGGCTGTTCGAGGCGCGGGCCGGGCGGCCGGCGCCCGCCCGGGACGACAAGGTGGTCGCGGCCTGGAACGGCCTCGCCATCGCCGCGCTCGCCGAGACCGGCGCCCTGCTGGAGCGGCCCGACCTGGTCGAGGCCGCCGAGCGCGCCGCCGACCTGCTGCTCGCCGTCCACCTGACACCCGAGGGCCGGTTGCTGCGGACCTCCCGGGACGGCCGGGCCGGTGCCAACGCGGGTGTCCTGGAGGACTACGCCGACACCGCCGAGGGCTTCCTCGCGCTGTACGCCGTCACCGGCGAGGCGGAGTGGCTGCAGCTGGCCGGCGGGCTGCTCGACACCGTGCTGAAGCACTTCGCCGACGAGGCGTCCGGCGCGCTGTACGACACCGCGGACGACGCCGAGGAGCTGATCCGGCGCCCGCAGGACCCGACCGACAACGCCACCCCGTCCGGCTGGACGGCTGCCGCGAACGCCCTGCTCGGCTACGCCGCGTACACCGGTTCGGCGCGCCACCGCACCGCGGCCGAGCGGGCGCTCGGCATCGTCGGGGCGCTCGCCTCGCGGGCCCCGCGCTTCATCGGCTGGGGCCTGGCCGCCGCCGAGGCGCTGGCGGACGGCCCGCGCGAGGTCGCCGTGGTCGGCCCGGCCGGCGATCCGGCGACGGCCGCGCTGCACCGGGCCGCCCTGCTGGGCACCGCGCCCGGCGCGGTGGTCGCCCTCGGCGAGCCGGGCGCGGACGGCGGTCCGGGTTCGGACGGGGTGCCGCTGCTGGCGGACCGCCCGCTGGTCGGGGGTGCGCCCGCCGCGTACGTCTGCCGGCACTTCAGCTGCGACGCGCCGACCACCGACCCTGAGGTCCTGGTGGAGCGGCTGGGCGGTACCGCCCGGTAGCAGGGGCGCGGTCCGGCGGAAAATCGCTTTGTCCCCGGCCGGGCCGGCGCGGGACAATGCGCCATGACCTGGACGGTGAGCAGCTCCCTCGACGACTTCCGCGCGCACACCGACGCCTTCCTGGCCGAGCGCCCGGCGGAGAACACCGTGCTGCTCACGGTCGTGCACCGGCTCGCCGGGCACGGGTTGGACGTCTTCGGGGAGCTGCCGCCGGTCTTCGGCTGGTGGCGGGCCGAGCCGGGCGGCCCGGTCGCGGGTGCCTTCGTGCAGACCCCGCCGTTCGAACCGCGGCTGGGCGTGATGCCCGTCGAGGCCGCGGCCGAGCTCGCCGAGGTGCTGGCGGCGGCCGGTGCGGACGTCCAGGGGGTGTCCGGCGGCGAGGCCCCGGCGCGGGCGTTCAGCGCGGCCTGGCAGGCTGCCACCGGGGCCACCGACTCCGTCAAGAACAACCAGCGGCTCTACCGGCTGGGCGAGTTGACGCTGGACCCGGCCCGTACCCCGGCCGGGCACCACCGCCTGGCGGTTCCGGCCGACCGCGAGCTGCTGATCGGGTGGTATCGGGCGTTCCTGGCCGAGACCGGGGTGCTGCTGCCCAACATCGCTCGCAGCGTGGACGATCGGACGGCCGCGGGCGGGCTGCACGTCTGGGAGGTCGCCGGCCGCCCGGTCACGATGGCCGGCGTCAGCCCGGTGATCGCCGGGATGTCCCGGATCGGCCCGGTGTACACCCCGCACGAGCTGCGCGGGCGCGGCTACGCGAGCGGGGTCACCGCCGCGGCCTCGGCGCACGCGCTGCGCAGCGGGGCGGCCGAAGTGCTGCTCTACACCGACCTGGCCAACCCGACCAGCAACAACATCTACCAGCGGATCGGCTACCGTCCGGTGGAGGACTGCCTGACGCTGGACTTCCGGCGCTGAGCGGCCGACGGCCGGCCCGCGGCCGCCGGCCCGGGGGTCTGCCGTGCCGCCCGTCCGGGTAGGCCGGGGGGTGGGGGTGTCAGGATGATGGACGAACTGCTGGCGTGGGCGGGCCGGTTGGGCCCTGCGGAGGTGGCGGCCGGCGCACTGGCCGCCAACCTCGGGCTGCTGGCGGTGTCGCTGGCCGCCGGCACGCTTCTGGTCCGGCGCTTCGGCGGGCGGCGGGTGACCCCGGCGCCCCCGCCGCCCGACCGGCGCGAGCTGGCCCTGGTCGTGGTCGCCGTCCTGCTCAACTCCGCCGTCGGTGTGGCCGGATGGGCGCTGTGGCAGGCCGACTGGATCCGGCTGACGGCCGACACCGGACTGCGGGCGGCCGCCGAGCTGCTGGTGTTCACCCTGGTGATGGACGCCCTGATGTACGTCGGCCACTGGCTCGCCCACCAGCGCCGGCTGTACCGGCTGGCGCACGAACTGCACCACCGCTACCCGGACCCGAGGCCGTCCACCCTGTTCGTCCTGCACCCGCTGGAGGTGCTGGGCTTCGGCGGCACCTGGCTCGCGGTGCTCTGCCTCCGGGAGATCTCCCTCGTGGCGCTGGCCGGGTACGTCGGTGTGAACCTGGTCTTCGGCCTGCTCGGGCACCTCGGCGTGGAGCCCTTCCCCGCCCGGATCCGGCGGCGCGCGCTGTTCCGCTGGGTGGCGCTGCCGATGTTCCACGCCGGCCACCACGCCGACCCGGGGGTGAACCTGGGCTTCTACACCACCGTCTGGGACCGCCTGTTCGGCACGATCGACCCGGCGTACGACCGCAGGCGGTCGGCGGAGCACCCGGCCCTGATCGACGCGTAGGGTCCGTCGGAGGGGTTACTCCCAGTCCCATCGGATGCCCAGGAGGCACGGCTGCAGGGCGGTGGCCACCAGGTGGACGCAGCGGTGGCCGTCGAGGGTCAGTTCCTCCGTCTCGTAGGGCGTCTCGCCGGGGGAGCGCAGGGCGAAGCGGTGGCAGCGGACGGGGAGGGCGTCGGGGTGGAAGGTGACCTGGAGGACGTACTGGCCGGCGCCGGAGTTGAAGCCGCGGACGTACTCGCAGCTGGGCTCGGGTGACGGGGCGTCGTCGAAGCCGTAGCCGAGCAGATGGGTGTCGCCGGCGCGCAGGCGGCGGTCCAGCAGGAGTTCGGCGACGAGCAGGTCGTGGGCCTGGTCGCGGCGGACGCGGCCGGGGCGGCAGTTCTCCTCGGCGCGGACCCCGACGCGGGCGATGTCGCAGCCAGGGTCGCCCTGGTAGAGGGCGAGGTAGCGGTCGATGCCGTCGCGGTGGGCGCGCAGGGCGTGCTGGGAGTCGCGGCGCAGCAGGGCGCGGTCGGCGCCGATGCGGATGCGCTCGATGTGGGTGATGGTGTGCAGCCCGGTGTCGCGCGGGCCCGAGATGGCGGCGAGCAGGTCGTCGACGGCACCGGGCGGGGCGATCAGGTCCCGGTAGGGGCGGACGGGCGGGCCGGCCGGGTCGGCGGGGGTGGCTCTTCGGGGGCCGAGGAGCCGGGTGAGGGAGTGCTCGGGTAGGTCCAGGACCTCCTCCAACGCCCTTACCGCGCGCAGGGATTCGGCGCGTTCGGGGCGGCGGCGCCCCTGTTGCCAGTAGCTGAGGCTGGTGAGCCCGACGTGGACGCCGCGCTGGGCGAGGTGCTCGCGGACCCGGTGCAGGGCGAGGCCGCGGGCGGCGATGGCGGTGCGCAGGGCGAGGTGGAACGGTCCGCTGCGCAGTGCGGTGGCGAGGTCGGTGTGGTCGCTGCGCGGCATGGCTCCTCCTCGGCCGGCGGGCACCCGGCTGGTCGTGAATATTCACATGCGGAGCCCGGTTTGTCACTGGTCGGGCCCTGTCGCGCGGGGATTTCCGCGGGCACGTTCACACCTGCCCGGGGCTGTTCACACCCCGGTGCGGGGGGACGTGGAGCCGTTGACCTGACTGTGTCAACGGCGCGATGCTCAGGACGCGATCCGGACCGCACCCCCACACTCCAACTCCTGCCCTGTGCAAGGAGGATTCCCCATGTCTCCACGTTCACGGACACGCCTGCGCCGTGCGGTCTCGGCGCTCGCGCTCGGTGTGCTCGGCCCGGCCCTCACCGTCGCCGCCACCACCCCGGCCCACGCCGCCCCCACGGCGTCGGCCCAGGTCAGGCCGGCCGCCGCGGCGGGCAGTACGGCCGACCTGGCCGGTACGTACAAGAAGCTCAACATCACCATGCAGCAGCAACAGCAGACCAACTGGTGCTGGGCGGCGAGCGGGAACACCATCGCCACCTGGTTCGGCTACACCTACAGCCAGAACCAGTTCTGCAACGCCGCGTTCGGCCGCTCGGTCAACTCCAGCTGCCCCAACAACCAGGCCACGCTGGGCGATGTGCAGAACGGCCTGAGCTGGGTCGGCATCAACCCGGGCTCCTACGTGACCGGCTACCTGCGCTACAGCACGGTGCAGACCGAGGTGAACGCCAACCGGCCGATCGAGACCCGGATCCAGTGGAGCTCCGGCGGCGGCCACATGCACGTGCTGTACGGCTACGACACCGGCAGCAACTGGGTCTACTGGGGCGATCCGTGGCCCTCCAACAACCGCTACAACTGGGCGGACTACAACTACTACGTGTCCAACGGCACGTTCTCCTGGACCCACTCCCTGTACCGGATCGGCGCGTGAGGGGCGATCATGACTGACCTCAGCAAGGCCCGCCGGGCAGCCGTCACCGTCCTGCTCGCGGCCGGCCTCGGCCTGGCCGTCACCCCGGCCGCGCACGCGGACACCCCGGCCGGCGCCCCCACGCCGGTCACCGCCGCCGAGCTGGCGCAGGCCCGCGGTGCGGCCCAGAACCCGGCGGTCCTGGACCGGTTGGGCCACTTCTTCGCCCGCAAGGGCGTGCCGCCGACCCAGCAGCTGACCATCGGCGCGGCCGAGGAGGCGAGGGCGGCCACGGCGGCCGCGCCGACGCTGGCGGGCGAGACGGTGCCGGTCTACACCCTGGACGCGGCCTTCGTGGCCGGGACCCCGGGCGTGCCGGTGGCGAAGGCCGAGTTCACCGCGAGCCGGGCCGTGTCGGCGGACGGCCAGGTCGCCTCGGTCTGGACGGTCAAGCAGGGCGACACCTGGCAGGTCGTCAACATCGCCTCCGGCGGCGACGAGGGCGACTACGCGGCGAAGGCGGCGGCGGGCGGCGGCACGGCGTTCCGCGAGCCGCAGCTCAACGCCTGGTACGTGCTGCGCGAGGGCCGGGTGCTGCCGCTGGACGACGAGGCGCGGCGCTCGGTGGGCGCGTCCGGGGTGAGCCTGGCGGCGTACCAGCAGCTGGTCCACCAGCGGTACGGCGACAAGCTGCCCGGCTCGGCGTACGACCGGGCCGGGAAGGGCGGCGGGTACCAGCCCGACGCCACGTCCGGGGCGGCGGCGGACGGTGGCGGCACGGCGCTGCCCGCCGTCACGGCGGCCGCCGCCCTGGGCGTCACGGCGCTCGCGGGCGCGGGCATCGCCCTGCGGCGGCGGGCGGGTGCCCGACGAGGGTAGGGCGCCCGCCCGTGCGCGGGGGCGGTGGATCCGGCGGCGGCCGGTCCCACCGCCCCCGCGACAACGCGACAACGCGACAACGCGACAACGCGACAACGCGACAACGTCGTCGTCGCGGAGTCGGGCCTCAGACGCCGCGGAAACCGCGCTCCAGGACGGCGAACGCGTGGTCGACCAGGTCGGCGATGTCGTCCTGGCCGCCGCTCTCGGCCCAGTGCAGCACCACCTCGGTGGTGGCGGCGCCGACGGCGGCGGCGGTGATCCGCATGTCCAGGGTCGGCTGCTCGACCCCGGCCCGCCGGGTGAGCACGGTGAGGTACAGCTGCTGCGGGTCGTTGGGCGCCTCGTGCATCCGGGCCCGCAGCACGGGGACGTCGTTGACCAGCCGCATCCGGGTGAGGAGCTCCTCGCGTTCGTGCTGGAGCAGTTCGCGCATCAGGCCGATCACGGCCTCCCGGCAGGAGTGCAGGAACGGCTCGTCGGCCGGGCGGGCCAGCAGCGCGGTGACCATCGCCGGGTCGTACTCGTCGGTGAGGACGAGGTCCTCCTTGGTGGCGAAGTACCGGAAGAAGGTGGACTGCGATACCTCGGCCGCCGCCGCGATCTGGTCGACCGTGGTGTTCTCGTACCCCTGCTCGGCGATCAGCCGGTACGCCTCGCGGCGGATCGCCTGGCGCGTCTTCAGCTTCTTCCGTTCGCGCAGCGACAGCGGCGCCTCCAGCATCGCCTGGACCAGGTTGGTCGGGCCTGCCGGGGGTGCCGCTGTCGGCTGCAGTGCGCTCATATCTTCGATTATCCGCGATCGGCGGCGGGCACGGCGGCCGGTCCCGAACCCGGCTCCGGCGCGGCCTCGGGTGCGGGCCCGGCGGCGGCCTGCGGTTCGGCGGCGGGCATCCGCAGGGCGACCAGCACCGCCGACAGGACGGCGATCACCCCGGCCACCAGCAGCACCAGCGTCATGCCGTGGACGTAGGCGGCGTGCGCGGAGGCGGCCAGCGCCGGGTTTCCGGTGGCGGTGGCGACGCCGTCGGCGGCGACCACCGACTGCCCGGCCTTGTCCGCGGCCCCGGCGGGCAGCCCTGTGGTGTCCAGCGCGTGCCGGTACGACCCGGCCAGCAGGCTGCCGAACACGGCGACCCCGATCGCACCGCCGACCTGGCGCAGCGTCTGCATCAGTCCGGAGCCGACGCCGGCCCGGGCGGGCGGCAGGGTGAGCAGCGCCGAGGCCTGCGCGGTGATGATCGACATCCCCATGCCGAGCCCGAGCAGCGGGAGCCAGACCGCGGCCAGGCCGTAGCCGTCCGAGACGTCGGTGGTACTGCCCAGCAGGAGGGAGGCGGCCAGCACGGCGAGCCCGATGGAGATCACGGCGCGCGGGCCGATCCTGGTGACCAGCCGGTCGCTCAGCTTGGCGGCCACCATCAGGCCGCCCATCAGCGGCATCAGCCGCAGACCGGTGCCCAGGGCGTCGGCGCCGAGCACGTTCTGGAAGTACTGCGGCAGGACGAAGAACCCGCCGAACAGCACGACCGACACCAGCGTCGCGGCCACCGCCGACCACCGGAAGGTCGGGTCGGCCAGCAGCGCCAGGTCGAGCATCGGGCTGCGCTGGCGGCGGCTGCGCAGCACCAGCGCGGTGAGCGCGACCACCGAGCCGCCGAGCACGCCGAGGACCAGGGGGTCGGCCCAGCCGCGGGCGGGGATCTCGATGATCCCGTAGGTGAGCGCCGACAGTCCGCCCGCACCGAGCACGGTGGCCACCAGGTCGATCCGCGGCGCGTCGGGGTTGAGGCTCTCCGGGAGCAGCAGCAGACAGGCGGTGATGCCGACGGCCACCAGCGGCAGGTTGATCAGGAAGATCGATCCCCACCAGAAGTGCTGGAGCAGGAAGCCGCCGATCAGCGGGCCGAACGGCATGCCGGCGGCGAGTGCGCCGGCCAGGATCGCGGTCGCGCGGCGCTGCTCGCCGGCCGGGAACAGCCCGGGGATCACCGCCATGGACATCGGCATGACCAGCGCACCCGCCAGGCCCATCGCGGCCCGGGCGGCGATCAGGGTGCCGGGGCTGTCGGCGAGCATGCCGACGGCGGAGGCGAGCCCGAACAGGGCGAGGCCGGTGGTGAGGGTGCGGCGGCGGCCGAAGCGGTCGCCGATCAGCCCGGCCGGGAGCATCACGGCGGCGAAGACCACGGTGTAGGAGTCGACGATCCACTGCAGTTGCCCGGTGGTGGCCTCCAGCTGGGTGGCCAGGGTGGGCAGGGCCACGTTGAGGATCGTCATGTCGAAGCTGATCACCAGGACGCTGAGCGCGACCGCGACCAGTGCGAGCCAGCGGCGTGGGTCGGGAACGGACGGCATGGCCAACCTCCGGGAAGCCCAGGGAAAGTCTCTGTCAAATGACAGTAACTCCCAAAAGGTGGGGGCCGTCAACATCTGGACCTATGACGAGTGTGCGACGCTCGGTGACGTGTCTGGGAAGTGCGCGTTCCGCACACGGAATTGACGCAACGTTGATCTGTCGTTCGCCGCCTCAGGGGCCTGGCGGGTGACTGTCGGTAGATACCATGTGGCAATCGGTCAGTGCGGACCGACGCGTGCCGAGAGCGGAGAAGGGGTGGGGCGGCAGGAGCCGACCACAAGCCCGGGCGCAGGAAGGAGAGCCGAATGGCCGGTAAGGAAACAGGTGGCGCCCAGGTGTGGGGTGCCGCCGTGGTGGTGGCATCCGCGCTGGCCGTGGTCGCCGCCTACCTGATCAACGGCGCCGCGCTGGTCCTGGCGGTCGCCGGGGTCGAGACGCTGCTGCTGATGGTCTACGTCGCCCGGCGGTGGCGGGCGCTGCACCGGCCGTCCGAGCCGAGCGGCCACCGCGAGCACCGGCGCGGTGCCCCGGTCGCGGCGCACTGCGAGCGCTGTGCGCGGGCCCGCGAGGCGCTGGACGCCCGCCACGTCCGCCGGGCCCCGGGCCGGCCTCCGGGCCGCCCGCCGGGCGGGATCGCAGAACGGGCGGCCGACCGGTCCGTGGACCGGCCTGCCGCCCGTCACGGGCTGTCCGGCTCAGCCGGCCGTGCTGTACGCCACCAGTGAGACCCCTACGTACTGCACGATGAAGGCTCCGAGGGTGAAGGCGTGGAACACCTCGTGGAAGCCGAACCAGCGCGGTGACGGGTTGGGCCGCTTGAGGCCGTACACCACGCCGCCGAGGCTGTAGAGCACGCCGCCGACGATCATCAGCACCAGGACGGTCACGCCGCCGGTGCGCAGGAAGTCCGGCAGGAAGAACGCGGCGGCCCAGCCCAGGGCGATGTAGACCGGCGTGTACAGCCAGCGCGGTGCGCCGACCCAGAACACCCGGAACGCGATGCCCGCCAGCGCGCCGCCCCAGACCGCCCAGAGCAGCACCTGCTGCGAGGCGCCCTGCAGCAGCAGGATGGTGAACGGGGTGTAGGTGCCCGCGATGATCAGGAAGATGTTCGCGTGGTCGAGCCGGCGCAGCACGGCGTCGCCGCGCGGGCCCCAGTCGAAGCGGTGGTAGACCGCGCTCACCCCGAACAGCAGCCAGGCGCTGGCCGAGTAGATCGCGCACGCGATCTTGGCGGGTGTGGACTCGGCCAGGCAGATCAGCACGATCCCGGCGGCGACGGTGGCGGGGAACATTCCGGCGTGCAGCCAGCCGCGCCACTTCGGCTTGCTCTCGGAGAGCTCAGCAGTCATGCGCAGCATGCTACCGGCTACCTACGGATGCGTAGGTTACTCGCCCGTAGGAAGTGGCGATCGTCACTCTTGGACGTTTTGGAGTGTTCGAGGTGATGGTGCGCATGCCCTCGCTCGGCCGGAAGCGACTTGTTACTGGCAAGTAATAGTACTGAAAGTAGTAAAAGATGCGTCAATTTCACCGCTGTGCCGTATTCGAGCCTTGAGGCCGGAGCTACGCTGCAAGCACCCTCAAACCCCCGCTACGCCGTCTCCCTGCCGAGATGGCGTGAAACGGAGCGATCGTGTCGTACGAGAACTCTGCTCTCAGCGCATCCGCGCCCACCCGCCACAAGCGACTGCTGGCCTGGGTGAGCGAGATCGCGGAGCTCACCCAGCCGGCTCGCATCGAGTGGTGCGACGGTTCCGAGGAGGAGTACCAGCGCCTCGCGGACCTGCTGGTGGCCCAGGGAACCTTCAAGAAGCTCAACCAGGAGAAGCGCCCCAACTCCTACTACGCCGCCTCGGACCCCACGGACGTGGCGCGCGTCGAGGACCGGACCTACATCTGCTCCGAGCAGGAGAAGGACGCGGGCCCGACCAACAACTGGAAGGCGCCTGCCGAGATGCGGGAGGTCTTCCAGGGGGAGAACGGCCTGTTCCGCGGCTCGATGAAGGGCCGCACGATGTACGTCGTGCCCTTCTCGATGGGCCCGGTGGGCTCCCCGCTGGCCGCGTACGGCGTCGAGATCACCGACTCCGCCTACGTCGCCGTGTCGATGCGCGTGATGACCCGCATGGGCCGGGCCGTGATCGACCAGCTCGGCGAGGACGGCGAGTTCGTCAAGGCCGTGCACACCGTCGGGGCCCCGCTGGCAGAGGGCGAGGCGGACGTCGCCTGGCCGTGCAGCACCACCAAGTACATCTCGCACTTCCCGGAGACCCGGGAGATCTGGTCCTTCGGCTCCGGCTACGGCGGCAACGCCCTGCTCGGCAAGAAGTGCTACGCGCTGCGCATCGCCTCGACGATGGCCCGCGACGAGGGCTGGCTGGCCGAGCACATGCTCGTCCTCAAGCTCACCCCGCCGAGCGGCGAGGCCAAGTACGTGGCGGCCGCCTTCCCGTCCGCCTGCGGCAAGACCAACCTCGCCATGCTCCAGCCCACCATCCCGGGCTGGAAGGTCGAGACGATCGGCGACGACATCGCCTGGATGCGCTTCGGCGCCGACGGCCGCCTGTACGCCATCAACCCCGAGGCCGGCTTCTTCGGCGTCGCCCCCGGCACCGGGGTGGACACCAACGCCAACGCCATCGAGACCCTCTGGGGCAACACCGTCTACACCAACGTCGCGCTGACCGACGACGGCGACGTGTGGTGGGAGGGCCTGACCGAGGAGCCCCCGGCCCACCTCACCGACTGGCGCGGCAACGACTGGACGCCGGAGTCCGGCACCCCGGCCGCCCACCCGAACGCCCGCTTCGCCGTCCCGGCGGCGCAGTGCCCGACCATCGCTCCCGAGTGGGAGGACCCGGCGGGTGTGCCGATCTCGGCCATCCTGTTCGGCGGCCGCCGCGCCACCGCCGTCCCGCTGGTGACGGAGTCCTTCAACTGGCAGCACGGCGTCTTCCTGGGCGCCAACATCGCCTCCGAGAAGACCGCCGCCGCCGAGGGCACCGTCGGTGAGCTGCGCCGCGACCCGTTCGCGATGCTGCCGTTCTGCGGCTACAACATGGGCGACTACTTCGGCCACTGGCTGAAGGTCGGCGCCCAGGCGGACGCCGCGAAGCTGCCGAAGATCTACTACGTGAACTGGTTCCGCAAGAACGGCGAGGGCAAGTTCGTCTGGCCCGGCTACGGCGAGAACAGCCGCGTGCTGAAGTGGGTCGTCGAGCGCCTGGAGGGCGACGGCGCGGGCGTCGAGACCCCGATCGGCGTGCTGCCGACGGTCGACGGCTTCGACCTGAACGGTCTGGAGCTGTCGAAGGAGGACCTCGACCTGCTCTTCACCGTCGACGCCGACATCTGGCGCCAGGAGGCCGCGCTCGTCCCGGCCCACCTGGAGCTGTTCGGCGAGCACACCCCCACCGAGCTGTGGGATGAGTACCGAGACCTGGTCGCGCGCCTCGGCTGAGCCTGAGCCTCAGCCGGCATGACGGCCGGTGCGTGGCACGAATCGCGCACCGGACGAGCGACAGGACGGCCGGAGCCCCGCCGGATGATCTTTCCCCGACCAAGGAGATCGTCCGGACCGGGACTCCGGCCGTAGCTTTTTCCGGTCCCGGGGCGCGCCCGCAGCGCCGCCGGGGCTGCGGGCGGCGTCCCCAGGGCCGCGTGTGGTGCTGTCAGGGCTGGGTGCGGCGCCGTCAGGGCTGGGTGTAGCCGCCGAGGAAGTCGCCGATCCGGGTGACGGCGTCGGTGATCTCCTCGGCGCGGGGGAGGGTCACCAGGCGGAAGTGGTCCGGCTCGGGCCAGTTGAAGCCGGTGCCCTGGACCAGCAGGATGCGCTGGGAGCGCAGCAGGTCCAGCACCATCTGCGCGTCGTCCTTGATCTTGTAGACCTTCGGATCCAGCCGCGGGAAGGCGTACAGCGCGCCCTTCGGCTTGACGCAGCTGACGCCCGGGATCTCGTTCAGCAGCCGGTACGCGGCGTCACGGGACTCCAGCAGCCGGCCGCCGGGCAGCACCAGGTCCTTGATCGACTGCCGCCCGCCGAGCGCCGCCGCCACCGCGTGCTGGGCCGGCATGTTGGCGCACAGCCGCATCGAGGCGAGCACGGTGAGGCCCTCGATGTAGCTGGCGGCCCGCTGCCGGTCGCCGGAGAGCACCATCCAGCCGGAGCGGAAGCCCGCCACCCGGTAGGCCTTGGACAGGCCGTTGAAGGTGACGCAGAAGAGGTCCGGCGCCAGGGTCGCCAGCGGGACGTGCTCCGCGTCGTCGTAGAGGATCTTGTCGTAGATCTCGTCCGCGTAGACCACCAGCTTGTGCCGGCGGGCGATCTCGACGATGCCCTCCAGCACCTCGCGCGGGTAGACCGCGCCGGTCGGGTTGTTCGGGTTGATCACCACGATCGCCCTGGTCCGGTCGGTGACCTTGGACGCGATGTCGGCGAGGTCCGGGTACCACTCGGACTGCTCGTCGCAGCGGTAGTGCACGGCGGTGCCGCCGGCCAGCGAGACCGAGGCCGTCCAGAGCGGGTAGTCCGGGGCGGGGACGAGCACCTCGTCGCCGTCGTCCAGCAGCGCGGTCATCGCCAGCTGGATCAGCTCGGAGACGCCGTTGCCGAGGAAGACGTCCTCGACGGTGAGCCCGTGCAGACCGCGGTCCTCGTAGTGCATCACCACGGCGCGGCGGGCGGACAGCAGGCCCTTGGAGTCGCCGTACCCGTGCGCGGAGGCCAGGTTGCGGAGGATGTCCTGGAGGATCTCCGGGGGCGCCTCGAACCCGAACACGGCGGGGTTGCCGGTGTTGAGCTTCAGGATGCGGTGGCCCTGCTCCTCCAGCCGCATCGCCTCGTCGAGCACCGGGCCGCGGATGTCGTAGCAGACGTTGGCGAGCTTGCTGGACTGGATGACCTGCATGCCTGCCTACTTTAGGGGTACGGCGGGGCCCCGCGGCGCGTGGTCCGGGACACGTGCCGCACCGCCCGCGAGGGCGTCCTTCGATCGGCAGGCGGGGGTGGCGACCGGCCTTCCGGATCAGTGGCCGGGCCTGCGGAACGCTGCCGAAGGCGAGGAATCCTCGCGTGGTGGGAGAAGGGGAGGAGACGGACCGCACACCGTTGCCGGCGCCGGCCGTCCGCCCGGCGCCCGGCCCGGCGCCGAGTCCGCCCTCGATGGCGGCCCGCGTGACGTGGATGATGTGGTCCGTGCGGTGCCCGGGTTCGACCGGGGAGCCGCCGACGTCGGACGCCGAGGAGCGCCGGGCGGCCCTCCGGGGCCGGGGCCGGCGGGGTGAGCGAGAGGGGGCGCCGTGATCGCAGCCGCGCTCGGGGCGGTGCTGGGGGGCCTGCTGGTGGCGCCGGCCCTGCGAGGTCTGGTGGTGCGCCACGCCGTGCCGGAGGGCGAACCGGCGTGCACGAGCTGCCCGGCGTGCGGGCGGGCGCTGCGCGGGCTGCCGCCCACCGGCCGGTGCCCGGGGTGCCGGGAGCGGCTCGGCCCCGGCGCCTGGCAGGTGGAGGCGGTCACCGTCGCGGTGGCGGCGGCCGCGCTCTCGGCGGCGCACCCGGCCGACGCGGTGCTGCTGCTCTGGGCGGCCGGCCCCGGTGTGGTGCTCGGCTTCGTGGACGCCCGGGCGCGCCGGCTGCCGTACGCGCTCAGCTGGACGCTGGCGGCGGGCCTGGCGCTGCTGCTGACGGTGGTGGAGCTGTCGGCCGGCCGGCCGGACGTCCTGCTGCGCTGCCTGCTGGTCGCGCTCGCCGCCGGTGCGCTGTACGAACTGCCGGTCTGGCTGGGGCTGATGGGCGGCGGGGACTCCGTCCTCGCGCTCGGCCTCGGCGCGCTGCTCGGCCGGTACGGCTGGTCCGCCGCCTTCACCGGGCTGTTCGCGGCCTCGGTGCTCGCCGGGCTCTGGTCCGTCGGCCTGGCCGTGGCCGCCCTGGTCCGCCGCCGCCGGGTGCGCGGGCTGGACGTGCCGATGGGCCCGTTCCTGCTGCTCGGCACGCTCACGGCGGCGCTGCTCGGCTAGGCCCGGCCCCGGATGGCTCGGACGGCTCGGACGGCTCGGACGGACGGACAGACGGGCAGACGGACAGACGGCCGGCCGGGAACGGGACGGGGCCCGCCGTACCGGTCCGGTACGACGGGCCCCGCCGTCGGCGCGCAGGCCCCACCCTCAAGGAGCGGCGCGCCGCGGGAGTTACGGCATCTGGTGGACGAACGGGCCGACCGCGTTGGAGAAGGCGTTCCCGTTGTTGGCGTCCCAGTTGGTGGACCAGGTCATCGCGCCGCGGATCGTCGGCCACTTGGCCGGCGGGACGAAGCTGCCGCAGTTCTTGCCGGTGGCCAGGCAGTCCAGCGCGTTGTTCACCACGGTCGGCGAGACGTAGCCGCCGCCGGCCGCCTTGCTGGAGGCCGGGACGCCGATGCCGACCTGGTCGGGCCGCAGGCCGCCCTGGATCTGGGTGCAGACCTGCGAGGTGATGAAGTCGATGGTGCCCTGGGTGTAGACCTTGCCGTCGCAGCCGTTCATGCCGCCCGAGTTGTAGAACTGGGTGTTGACGACGGTCAGGATGTCCTTGGTGTTCAGCGCCAGCTGGAAGTAGGCGCCGGCGGTGCTGTACATCCCGATGGTCTCGGGGGCCATGGTCAGCACGAAGTTCGGGCCGACCTTGCTCTGCAGGCTGTGCAGCGCGTTGCCGAGGTAGGTCGGGTTGACGCCGTTCTCCAGGTCGACGTCGATGCCGTCGAAGCCGTAGTCCTTGATGATCGCGTAGGCGCTGTCGGTGAACGCGGTCGCGGCGGCGGTGTCGCCGACGGCGATCGCGCCGTTCTGGCCGCCGATCGAGAGGATGACCTTCTTGCCGGCCGCCTGCTTGGCCTTCACGTCGGCGCGGAACTGCGCGTCGGTGTAGCCGCCGAGGGCCTTGGAGAGCGCCGGGTCGAGGGTGAAGCTGATCGCGCCGCCCTTGGTGGGCACGGCGTCGGCGAAGGAGACCGCGATGATGTCGTACGCGCTCTGGACGTCGCTCAGCTTCTGGACGGTGGCGCCGTTGTCGAAGTTGTGCCAGTAGCCGGTGACGACGTGCTTGGGCAGACCGGTGACCGGCGGGGTGGTGGTCGCGGTGGCCGTGGGGGTCGGCGTGGCGGTCTGGGTCGGCGTCGCGGTCTGCGTGGGCGTCGCGGTCGCGGTCGGGGACGCCGTCTGGGTCGGCGTGGCCGTGGCCGTCGGCGAGGCGGTGGCGGTCGCGGTCGGGCTCGGGGTGGCCGTCGGGGTCGGCGAGGCGGTGCCGGCCGGGCCGGTCAGCGTGATGTCGTCCGCGAAGTAGGCGCTCTGGCCGTACCAGCCGTGCACGTACAGCGTGATGCTGCGGGCGGAGGCGCCGGTGGTGAAGGTGGTGGAGAGCTGGTTCCAGCTGGTCTGGTTGGACCAGGCGCTCGGGTCGGTGCCGCCGGTGCCCCGCGCGCCGAGGTACACGTACGGGCCCTGCACCCAGGAGCTGAGCGTGTAGCTGGTGTTGGGCAGGACGCTGACGGTCTGGGTGCACTCGGCGGTGTCCGCGGCGCCCGGGGTCGCCTGCAGCGCGCCGGTGCCGGAGTGGACCGGGGTGGAGACGGCGCTCGCGGCACCGGTACAGCTCCAGCCGGCCAGGTTGCCGGTGTCGAAACCGCCGTTGGAGACCAGGTTGCCGACCGCCGCGTTGGCGCCGCCGGCGAAGAGGGCGAGGCCGGTGCCGGCCAGGGCGAGGGCGGTGGCGCCGGCCGCGAGGGCCGGAAGGGTGCTGCGCCGGCGCTTGTGCGCGGGCTGGTTCAGCGTACGGGCCATGGCGTGCGCTCCTGGGAGAGGAGGGCGGCCGCCGCGGTGGGGGTCGCGGCGGCCGCGTGTGGGGGAGGGGAGGTCCGCAGTACTGCCTCGGGGTGGGGCGGTCGGGGTGCTCGTTCCGCCTTGGTCAAAAGCTGGACTAGACCACTGGTGGTCGTCAAGCATCGAACGTCGGCTTACGGATTCCTTAAGGAATCGGAGACCGTTCCGTATCCGGAGTAGTCGGGACCGGCCGGCCGGCCCCCGAACGCCTTCCGGCCACATCCGCCACGCCGGTCGCAATGGACTCCACACAGGACCGTGACCGGACCGCTACCTGCGGCTTTACCGCCTGCCTCCGGGCGGGAGTAGGCTGCGCCGGGGGTTGTGACGCACCCCGGTGAAGAGTTACGGAGGGGCCGAAAACCATGGGTCTGCGCGATGTCGTCGAACGTACGCCGGGGCTGCGCACCCTGCTGGACGGTATGTACGGCCTCTACGGCCGCCGGGTCGAGGTCCACCTCGCCCGCACCCCCCACCACATCGGCGTGATCCTGGACGGCAACCGCCGCTGGGCCAAGGCCACCGGCGGCTCCACCGCGTACGGCCACCAGCGCGGCGCCGACAAGATCAGCGAGTTCCTCGGCTGGTGCGACGAGACGCACGTCAAGGTCGTCACGCTGTGGATGCTCTCCACCGACAACCTCTCCCGCCCGGCCGACGAGCTCGTCCCGTTGCTCGGGATCATCGAGGACGCCGTCACCGGCCTGGCCGCCGCCCGCCGCTGGAAGGTCAACCCGGTCGGCGCGCTGGACCTGCTGCCGCAGCACACCGCCGACGTGCTCAAGCGGGCCGCCGAGGAGACCGCCGGGATCGAGGGGATCACCGTCAACGTCGCCGTCGGCTACGGCGGTCGGCACGAGATCGCCGACGCCGTCCGCTCGCTGCTCCAGGAGCACGCCGGGCGCGGCACCTCGATCGAGGAACTGGCCGAAATCCTCGACGTCGAGCACATCGCCGAGCACCTCTACACCAAGGGCCAGCCGGACCCGGACCTGGTCATCCGCACCTCGGGCGAGCAGCGGCTCTCCGGCTTCCTGCTCTGGCAGAGCGCCCACAGCGAGTTCTACTTCTGCGAGGCGTACTGGCCGGCCTTCCGCAAGGTCGACTTCCTGCGGGCGCTGCGCGCGTACGAGGAGCGGCACCGGCGGATGGGTCTCTGATCCCGGTCGGACGGGACCAGGACCCCAGTAGGGCTGGCCTACCCGGCCGCCGGGCGAGGCCAAACGTTCACCGGCAATGATCCGTCAGTTCTCCGATGACGCGAATGCACCGCCCCTCGCCTGGGAATACTCCACTCAGACCGGCCCCGAGGCCACCGGGGCAGCGGGGGCCGGCTTGCCGCGGATGACGCAGGGTCATCCGCTCTGGAGGCCTAGTGGTCAGTTCCAAGAGCCGCCGGACGCCAGACCGGCGCACGTACGTTCTCGACACCAGTGTGCTCCTGGCGGACCCTCTCGCCATGACCCGCTTCGAGGAGCACGAGGTCGTCCTCCCCGTGGTCGTGGTCACCGAGCTGGAGGCCAAACGCCACCACCCGGAGTTGGGCTACTTCGCCCGCCAGGCGCTGCGCCTGCTCGACGACTACCGGATCCGCTTCGGCCGGCTGGACGAGCCGATCCCGGTCGGCGAGCTCGGCGGGACCATCCGGGTCGAGCTCAACCACTCCGACACCTCGATACTGCCGGCGGGCTACCGGGCCGGGGGCGGCGAGGCGGACACCCGGATCCTCGCGGTGGCCCGCAACCTGCAGGCCGAGGGGTACGACGTCACGGTCGTCTCCAAGGACCTGCCGCTGCGGATCAAGGCCAGCTCGGTGGGCCTGCTCGCCGAGGAGTACCGCGCCGAGCTGGCGATCACCTCCGGGTGGACGGGCATGGCCGAACTGCACGTCGCCGGGGACGACGTGGACGCGCTGTTCGGCGCGGGCCACGACGCCGGGGTGGACATCGAGGGCGCGGCCGAGCTGCCGGTCCACACCGGACTGGTGCTCAGCTCCGAGCGCGGCCGCGCGCTCGGCCGGGTCGCCGGCGACGGCCGGGTGCGGCTGGTGCGCGGGGACCGCGAGGCCTTCGGGCTGCGCGGGCGCAGCGCCGAACAGCGGGTCGCGCTGGACCTGCTGCTCGACCCGGAGGTCGGCATCGTCTCGATGGGCGGGCGGGCCGGCACCGGCAAGTCCGCGCTGGCGCTCTGCGCCGGGCTGGAGGCCGTCCTGGAGCGCCAGCAGCACCGCAAGGTGATGGTGTTCCGGCCGCTGTACGCGGTCGGCGGCCAGGAGCTCGGCTATCTGCCGGGCTCCGAGACGGAGAAGATGAGCCCCTGGGCGCAGGCGGTCTTCGACACCCTCTCCGCCGTCACCACCCCGGCCGTGATCGAGGAGGTCATCTCCCGCGGGATGCTGGAGGTCCTGCCGCTGACCCACATCCGCGGGCGCTCGCTGCATGACGCCTTCGTGATCGTGGACGAGGCGCAGTCGCTGGAGCGCAACGTGCTGCTGACGGTGCTGTCCCGGATCGGGCAGGGCTCGCGGGTGGTGCTCACCCACGACGTGGCGCAGCGGGACAACCTCCGGGTCGGTCGCTACGACGGCGTGGTGGCGGTGGTGGAGAAGCTCAAGGGGCACCCGCTGTTCGCCCACATCACGCTGACGCGTTCGGAGCGTTCGCCGATCGCGGCTCTGGTCACGGAGATGCTGGAGGACATCAACCCGTGAGCGACGACTGATCCGGGCGTTCTGCCCATAGTCGGACAATCCGGTCAACTTTCGGCGCGGGGTCCGCTCCTGACGGAGCGGGCCCTGCGTCCCTTTCATCACATCGAGTGCTTTCTGTCCGGAGAACTCCGGTGCGGTGAATGTGAGATGCGCCACGCAACAGGGAATTGCGTCGACAGTGCCCGGTGCGGCATGGTGAGGGTTCTGTCAGGCCCCGCGTACGGCATGACAGGGCTTCCGCGCAGCGGGATCCCGGCTCGGACGGTCCGCCAACTCCGGTCAGTGGACGCACAATTGAACACCGATGAGCCGTACGCCGCCCGTTCACAACGCCCGGTCGCCCCAACGCGGTCGGACGCCGGGTCAGTACCTCCCGTGACCAGCACCGCACGGAGGGCAGCGCCAAGGGGCATGTTGCGCCCGTACGGTCACGCGTGGGCGATGCTGGAAGGAATCCATGTGACTCGGATCTCGGTCCGGGGAGTTGCTGTGGCCTCCGCCACCGCGGTCACCGCTGTCGGTGCCGTTGTGGGTGTGGCCTCGGGCAGCGAGGGCAAGACGATGCAGACGGTCGATGTCGCCGGCGCGACGCTGCTTGCCGAAGTCCCCTCTGGCGCCCAGGCGCAGACCATCAGTGACAACATCGGCCAGCAGGCTTCCGCGCAGCAGGCCTCGGCCGACGCCGCCGCGAAGGCGGCCGCCGAGCAGAAGGCTGCCGAGGAGGCCGCGCGCCAGAAGGCCGCCGCCGACGCCCAGGCGAAGGCCGATGCCCAGGCGAAGGCCGACGCGGAGAAGGCCGCCAAGGCCGCCGAGGAGAAGCGCAAGGCCGACGAGGCCGCTGCGAACCGCTCCAAGGCCCGCTCGGCGATGGCCGCCACCGACTCCGCCACCACCCAGGCGGCTCCCCCGGTCTCGGTCAGCCCCGGTTCGGTCCAGGCACTCGCCCAGCAGATCGTCGGCAGTGACGCGCAGTTCCAGTGCTTCAGCCAGATCGTGAAGCGCGAGAGCGGCTGGGACTACACCGCGACCAACAAGAGCTCCGGCGCCTACGGCCTCGTCCAGGCGCTGCCCGGTTCCAAGATGTCCTCGGCGGGTGCCGACTGGCGCACCAACCCGGCGACGCAGATCAAGTGGGGCCTGGACTACATGAACAGCCGCTACGGCAGCCCCTGTGGCGCCTGGTCGTTCTGGCAGTCGCACCACTGGTACTAAAGAGACCGGACGGCTTCTTCGTCGACGGCCCCCGACCGCGCCGAGCGGTCGGGGGCCGTCGACGTCCTGCTCGTACGACAGGCGAACCGCGCCGCCCGGGCTGCGCTGACCAGTGCGCCCACGGGCGGTGCGGTCCTGGTGCGGACGCGGGGCGCGGAAGGGGTCCTGGTTGCTTCCGGCGCCGGTCCGCCGACAGATGGCTCCGGTCCTCGTCGGACTCCTCCCCGCTGCCCGACGCCTGAAACCACCCGGTACAGACGGCTTTGACCGGTAATGCCCTGCGGCGGCTCGGTGCATCGAGGTCGTACCGACCCTTAGTCATCCCCGAGATCCCCCGTCCGGGCGGACTCGCGGCGGGTGGGGCGGGTAGCGTCGTCCCCGACGGCCGTGGCGGGACCACGGCGTACCGCCGGGCTCGGCGGCCCAGCGGTGAGCGGTGGTAGTGAGGATGGCGCGGGGCGGGAAGGCCTTCAAGGCCGTGGCCAAGGGCGTGGCCGTGGTGGCGAGCGCGGCCGCCGTGATCGAACGGCGCCGACGGGCCGCGATGGCGGCCGACTTCCACGAGCCCCCGCTGGCCGGTGTCGGGCTGGACGGTCCGGTGGGTCCGCTCCCGGCGCCGCGCGCCGAGGCGCTGCCCGCCGCTCCGGTCGCCACCCCCGTCGCCGCCCCTGGCGCGGTGTCGACCGCGGCGCCCGCGGCCGTGGCCGCGCCGGTCGCGGCCGACGCGCAGGCCGGCGCCGTCGCCCCGGTCACGCACGGTGCGTTCGGCCGGGAGCTGCACCCCGGGCGGCCCGCCACCCCGGCCGAGGCGGTGCCGTGGGGCCTGCGGGTGGCCGCCGAGTCGACCTGGCGGCTGCTGCTGCTGGGCGCCGCGCTCTACGTCGTCTTCATGGTCGTCGACATGCTGCGGCTGGTGGCCTTCGCGGCGCTCGCCTCGGTGCTGATCTCCGCGCTGCTGGAGCCCACCGTGTCCTGGCTGCGCCGGCACGGGGTGCCGCGGTCGCTGGCCGCGGGCGGGGTGTTCATGAGCGGCCTGGCGGGGATCGGGCTGGTCGGCTGGTTCGTGGTCTGGCAGGTGACCACCAACCTGTCGACGGTCACCAGCAAGGTCCAGGCCGGTGTCGACCAGCTGCGGGACTGGCTGATCACCGGACCGCTGCACCTGACCCAGCAGCAGATCACCGACTTCGCCAACCAGATCACCAAGGCGATCAGCACCAACACCGAGCAGATCACCTCGGCCAGCCTCACCGGCGCGCAGATCGCCGTGGAGGTGCTGACGACGGTCCTGCTGGCCTTCTTCACCACCTTCTTCCTGCTCTACGACGGCGAGCGGATCTGGAACTGGGCCCTGCGCGGACTGCCGCGGCACTCCCGGTACGCCATGGCCGGAGCCGGTCCGAAGGCCTGGGCGACGCTCACCGCGTACGTCCGCGGCACCGTCTGCGTGGCCTTCATCGACGCGGTCTGCATCGGCGTCGGCATCCAGATGCTGGGTGTCCCGATGGCACTGCCGCTCGCGGTGATCATCTTCCTGGGCGCCTTCGTCCCGCTGGTCGGCGCGCTCGTCACCGGCACCGTCGCGGTGCTGATCGCCCTGGTCACCGAGGGGCCGTTCACCGCGCTGATGGTGCTGGTGGTGCTGATCGCCGTCCAGCAGATCGAGGGCCACATCCTCCAGCCGCTGATCCTCGGCCGCGCCGTCCGGGTCCACCCGCTGGGCGTGGTGCTCGGCGTCGCCGCCGGCGGCATCATCGGCGGCATCGGCGGTGCGATCGTCGCCGTCCCCCTGATCGCCGTCACCAACACCGTGGTCACCCACCTGCGCCGCCGCAACGAGGCGGGCCAGGCCGTCTTCACCGCCCTCGAAGCCGCCCGCGAAGCCGCCGAACGCACCGCCGCCACCCCGCCCCCGGCGCCCCCCGCTCCGGCCCAGGCCCCGGCCACGTCGGCACCCGCCCCGGCCGGGCAGGCCTAGGGTCCGTCTTCAAACTCCCGCCTGCTTGGCGACGCCCGGGCACGCACCTCGCCGCGTTGTCGTCAGTCGCCAATGCTCCGCAGTGGCTCCCTCCTCCGCCTTGCGATGCACGCACCCGAACGCCGCCAAGCCCGCCCTGCGGGCGAACGACGGGAGTTTGAAGACGGACCCTAGGGCTTGTCCGACAGGCGCTAGAGGGCGAACAGGAAGGGCATGGCCAGGCAGCCCAGGAGGGCGGCCTGGCCGGTCAGGGCTGCTCTGACCGGGCGGGCCCAGTGGCGGGCGGGGGTCAGGGCCAGGGCGGACCAGCCGAGCAGGGTGCCGAGGGCCGGTCCGGCCAGCGGGGGGAGGACGGCGGACAGGGCGGCGCCGTCCCGGCCGAAGTCCGTGGCCAGGGAGGCGATCGCCACCCAGCCGGCCACCACGATGGCGGCCAGCCCCCAGCCGATCGTCGCGAGGGTCGGCCAGGCCGAGCCCGGTGGTGGACGGTGCAGGTCGGGCATGGCGGTTCCCCCCGGAGTCGATCTTCCTTGGGCTCGGACGCCCGGATTGCCCGGCGCGGTTCCGAACACGCGAGGGCCCCGCCGGACGGGGTGTCCGGCGGGGCCCTGCGAGGTGTCGCGTCGGGTCAGGCGTCGACGGTGGCCAGGACGGCCTCCGAGTCGAGCACGCCCGCCACGGCCTGGAGAACGGCGGCGATCTTGATCGAGGTCTGGATGACCTCGCGGGCGACGCCGGCCTTGTTCAGCACGTTCTCGTGCGAGTCGAGGCACTGGCCGCAGCCGTTGATGGCGGAGACCGCGAAGCACCAGAGCTCGAAGTCGATCTTCTCGACGCCCGGAGTGCCGATGATGTTCATCCGCAGACCGGCCCGCATCCCGCTGTACTCCTTGTCGGAGAGCAGGTGGGTGGTCCGGTAGTAGACGTTGTTCATCCCCATGATCGCGGCCGCGCCCTTGGCGGCGGTGTACGCCTCCGGGGACAGGTTGGCCTTGGCCTCGGGCTCCAGCGCGCGCAGGACGGCGGCGCTGCGGGTGGCCATCGCGCAGGAGAGCACGGTGCCCCAGAGCTGCTGGGCGGGGAGGTCGGAGTTGCCGATGACCGCGCTCAGGTTGAGCTTGAGGTCCTTGGCGTAGTCCGGGAGGGCGGACTTCAGGTCGTCGAGGGCCATGGGTCAGCCCGCCAGCAGGGCCTGGGCGTCGAGGGTGTCCTCGCCCTTGGTCCAGTTGCACGGGCACAGCTCGTCGGTCTGCAGGGCGTCCAGCACCCGCAGGACCTCCTTGGGGTTACGGCCGACGGAGCCGGCGGTCACCATGACGAACTGGACCTCGTTGTTCGGGTCCACGATGAACACCGCGCGCTGGGCGGTGCCGTCGGCGCCCTCGACGCCGCACGCGCGCATCAGGTCGTGCTTGACGTCGGCCAGCATCGGGAAGGGCAGGTCGCCCAGGTCCTTGTGGTCCTTGCGCCAGGCGTGGTGCACGAACTCGGAGTCGCCCGAGACACCGAGGATCTGGGCGTCGCGGTCGGCGAACTCCTCGTTCAGCTTGCCGAACGCGGCGATCTCGGTCGGACAGACGAAGGTGAAGTCCATCGGCCAGAAGAAGACGACCGACCAGCCCTTCTGGTCCTCGGAGGAGTAGTCCTTGAACTCCAGCTTGTCAGCGGAAGGCCCCTCGACGCCCTTGAGGTTGTAGGCGGGGAACTGGTCACCGATCGTGAGCACGTTCGCTTCTCCTGAAGTGAGATGAGGGGAGGTTTGTCCGGATTGCGGTACGAGTTCCACGATTCCACATCGTGGACTGATCAGGGAAATAGCTACACTCGATGTGTCTGATCGGAGAGAGTTATCAATACCCCTCAGCGCCCGTCCCGGCCCCAGCCCCGCAGGGGCGCCCCGCGCAAACCCGAACCCGGTGTGGCGAGTCCCACAGCCCGCGGCCCCCGTGCGCCGACGGTCGCCCAGCTCAGGGCGTTCGTCGCGGTGGCCGAACACCGGCACTTCCGGGAGGCCGCCGCCGCCACCGGGACGAGCCAGCCCGCGCTCTCGGGCGCGGTCGCGGCCCTGGAGGAGTCCCTGGGCGCGCAGCTGGTCGAGCGTACGACGCGCAAGGTGATTGTCACCCCACTGGGGGAGCGCGTGGTCGAGCACGCGCGCCGGGTGCTCGGCTCGCTCCAGGCGCTCACCGAGGAGGTCGAGGCCGCCCGCCGACCGTTCACCGGCCCGCTGCACCTGGGCGTCATCCCGACCGTTGCGCCGTACCTGCTGCCGAACGTGCTGCGGCTGGTCCGCGGCCGCTACCCCGATCTGGAGCTGCACGTCCACGAGGAGCGCACGCCCTCGCTGCTGGAGGGGCTGGCGGCCGGGCGGCTGGACGTGCTGCTGCTCGCCCTGCCGGCCGGCGGGACCTCGTCGACCCGGGACATCCCGCTGTTCGACGAGGACTTCGTCCTGGTCACCCCGCCCGGGCACGCGCTGGCCGGGCGGATCGACGTCCCGCGGGACGTGCTGCTCGACCTGGACGTGCTGCTGCTGGAGGAGGGCCACTGCCTGCGCGACCAGGCGCTCGACATCTGCCGGGAGGTCGGCTCCGACCAGTCCGGCTCCACCACCCGGGCGGCCGGGCTCTCCACCCTCGTCCAGCTGGTGGCCGGCGGCCTCGGGGTCACCCTGCTGCCCGCCACCGCCCTGGACGTCGAGGCCGGCCGCACCGACCGGCTGGCCGCCGTCCGCTTCGCCGCGCCCGCGCCCGGGCGCCGGATCGGCCTCGCCACCCGGCCGGGCTCGGCCCGCAGCGCGGAGTACGACCGCTTCGCCGCCTCGCTGAGGGAGGTGCTGGCGGAGCTGCCGGTCCGGATCGTCCAGTGATCCCGGCGGCTCAGGGGGCCGAGACGCAGAGGCCGACCGTCGTGGCGACCAGCAGGTCCAGGGCGCGCAGCGCCTCCGCGTCGGCCTGCTCGTCGGCCGGGCCGAGCACCAGGTAGCGGCCGCACAGGCCGTCGAAGCCCGCCAGGAACTGCACGGCGACATCGCGCGCGGGCACCGCCAGCGCCTGGCCGTGCGCGTCGGCGAGCGCGCTGAGCATGCCCGCCGCGATCTGCTCGGTCTCGTCCTGGAGGCCGCGGATGACCTCCCGCAGCTCCGGATCGCGCAGCGCCAGCGTCTCGACCTCGGACAGCAGGATGCACCGCCCCGGCTCGGAGACGGTGCTGGTCCACAGTGCGTGCACCAGGGTCCGCACCTGCTCCCCGAACGGCCCGTCGCCCGGGGAGGCGGCGCGCACCTGGCCGATGAAGTCGGCCATCAGCTGCTCCACCACCGCCCGGTAGAGGTCCTTCTTGGTGCCGAAGGTGTAGTGCACCGTCGCCTGTGCCACCCCCAGCTCGGCCGCGATGGCCCGGGTGCTGCCGGCGGCGACGCCCTCGCGGGTCATCAGGTCGATCGCGGCCCGGATCAGTTGCGGGCGTCTTTCGGAGGCGGGGACATGAGCCATTGGGCCAGGGTAGCGCTCCGATCATGCAACCAGGTCGGACGAATCTGTCGGCTGCCCCTGTCGGTCGACTTTGTCACCTGAACAAGTTATGCGTACGGTGGGTCCCGACCCGCTCGGGCACTCGCCTGCCCGACCGACCTGACCGAAGGCTCACTCATGGCCACGTACCTGTACCGCCTAGGCCGCTACTGCTACCGCCGCAGGCGCGCCGTGCTCGCCGTCTGGATCGCCGTGCTGATCGCCGTCGGCGGCGCCGCCGGGGCGTTCGCGGGCAAGACCAGCGACGAGTTCAAGGTGCCCGGCACCGAGGCGCAGACCACGCTGGACCGCATCAAGGACACCTTCCCGGCGCAGGGCCACGGCTCCGGCCAGGTCGTCTTCGCCGCCGGATCGCCCGGCGGGATCGCCGCACCCGAGGCCCGCCGGGCCGTCGAGGAGGCGGTCGCCCGGATCGCCGCGGCCCCCGGCGTCGCGGCCGCGCCCGACCCGTACGCCACCGGAGCGCTCTCGCCGGACGGCCGGGCCGCGATCGGCCTGGTCTCCTTCGACCGCAAGCTCGGCGACATCACCGAGGAACAGCGCGACGCGGTGAAGGCCGCCGCCGAACCGGCCCGCGCCGCCGGGCTGACGGTCGCCTTCGGGGGCGACGCGTACAACCGGATGGCCCAGGTCGAGGGCGGCGAGGCGGTCGGTCTCGCGGTGGCCGGCGTGGTCCTGGTGGTCACCCTCGGCTCGCTGGTCGCGGCCGGGCTGCCGCTGCTCACCGCCTTCGTGGGGGTGGGCGTGGCGATGGCCGCGCTGCTGGCCCTCTCCGGCTCGTTCGAGATCATCACCACCGCGCCGGTGCTGGCGCTGATGGTCGGCCTGGCGGTCGGCATCGACTACGCCCTGTTCATCGTCTCCCGGCACCGCCGCCACCTCGCCGAGGGCCTGGAGCCGGACGAGGCCGCCGCCCGGGCCAACGCGACGGCCGGTAGCGCGGTGGTCTTCGCCGGTCTGACGGTGGTGGTCGCGCTCGCCGGGCTGGCCGTCGCCGACGTGCCGTTCCTGACCGTGATGGGCCTGGCCGCCTCCGGCGCGGTGGTGGTGGCGGTGCTCGTCGCGATCACCCTGCTGCCCGCGCTGCTCGGCTTCGCCGGGCGGTCCATCGACCGGCTGCCGGTCCGCCGCCGCGCGCCGAAGGCACCCCGGGGCGGGCCGCTGGGCGAGCGCTGGGCCCGGTTCGTGGTGCGCCGCCCGCTGCCCGTGCTGCTCGCCGGGCTGGCCGCGCTGATCACCCTCGCGGTGCCCGCCGCCAGCCTCGACCTCGGCCTGCCGGGCGGTGGTTCACAGGCGGCCGGCACCGACGCCCGCAAGGCCTACGACCTGGTCGGCGAGAGCTTCGGTCCGGGCTTCAACGCCCCGCTGGTGGTCGTCGTGGACGCCGCCGGCGCACCGCGGCCCGAGCAGGCGGTGCAGGGTGTGGCCGAGCGGCTGGGCACGCTGGAGGGGGTCCGGACGCTGCTGCCCCCGACCGTCGACGCGTCCGGCCGGACGGCCCTGCTGACGGTCATCCCGGAGACCGGGCCCGACCACGCCGACACCAAGGCGCTGGTCTCCGACATCCGCGGCCAGCGCGACGCGCTGGTGGCCGAGACCGGCGCGCGGATCGACGTCACCGGCACCACGGCCGCCAACATCGACGTCTCCACCAAGCTCGGGCAGGCCCTGCCGCCCTTCCTGCTGGTGATCGCCGGCATCGCGATGGTGCTGCTGGCGCTGGCCTTCCGCTCGGTCCTGGTGCCGCTCAAGGCGGTGGCCGGCTTCCTGCTCAGCATCACGGCCTCGCTGGGCGCGGTGGTCGCGGTCTACCAGTGGGGCTGGCTGGACGGTGTGATCGACGTGCCGAAGGTCGGCCCGGTGGTGAGCTTCGTGCCGATCCTGCTGATCGGGGTGCTGTTCGGGCTGGCGATGGACTACGAGCTGTTCCTGGTCTCCGGGATGAAGGAGCAGCACGTGCACGGCATGGCCCCCCGGGACGCGGTGGTCGCCGGGGTCCAGGGCGGCGCCCGGGTGGTCACGGCGGCGGCGCTGATCATGGTGGCGGTCTTCGGCAGCTTCGTCTTCGGCCACGACCCGATCGTCCAGCCGATCGGCTTCGCCCTCGCGGTGGGCGTGCTGGTGGACGCCTTCGTGGTGCGGATGGCCCTGGTGCCCGCGGCGATGGCGCTGTTCGGCCGGGCGGCCTGGTGGTTCCCGAAGAGCCTGGAGAAGGTCGTGCCGAGGGTCGACATGGAGGGCGAGCAGCTGATGGCCCGACTGGCGGCCGAGGCCACCGGCCCGGCCGAGGCCAGGGTGGCGGAGCGGGTCTGAGCCGTCCGACGCGAGGTGCCCGGCGGTCCGCACGGACCGTCGGGCACCTGTGCGCGCGGTCCGTGGCGGGCTCCTGCGACAGGCATCAGGCTCCCCGGACAGGGCTCCCAGGGCAGGGCTTTCAGGGCAGGGCTCCCAGGGCAGGGCGCCTAGGGCAGGCGCTGCTCGAACCAGACGACCTTGCCCGCCCCCAGCCGGGTGGAGCCCCAGCGCTCGGCGCACCTGGCCACTATCTGCAGCCCGCGGCCCCGCTCGTCCTCCGGTCCGGCGCGCTGCGGCCGGGGCAGCAGCGGGCTGTCGTCCCCGACCTCGCAGCGCAGCCGGGTGGTGCGCACCAGGCTGAGGGTGACCGGCCGGGTGGCGTGCTGGACGGCGTTGGTCACCAGCTCGCTGACCATCAGCTCGGTGGCCTCGCTGAGCTCTTCGAGCCCCCAGCGGCGCAGGGTGTGCGCGGCCAGCCGGCGGGCCCGCCCCGGGGTCTCGTTGCGCGGCTGGAGGTACCAGTGCGCGACGTCGCCCGCCGGGATGCCGTCGAAGCAGGCGGCGAGCAGCGCGATGTCGTCGCCCCGGTCGCCCGGCGGCAGGATCCGCAGCGCGTCCTGGCAGAGGTGCTCGGGGGAGTGCCGGTGGGCGTTGGCGAGCCGGGCGCGCAGCAGTTCCAGGCCGTCGCTGAGCGGGCGGCTGCGGGTCTCCACCAGGCCGTCGGTGAAGAGCAGCAGCGCCGAGCCGGGCGGTGCGGGCAGCTCGACGGAGGTGAAGTCGACGCCGCCGACCCCGATCGGTGCCCCGGACTCCAGCTCCAGCAGCTCCGCCGTCCCGTCCGGCCGGACGAGCACGGGCGGGACGTGTCCGGCGTTGGCGAGCACGACCCGGTTGGCGATCGGGTCGTAGACCGCGAACACGCAGGTGGCCAGGTGCTGTTCGCGGCCGAGCCGCTGGGCCTGCTCGTCGAGGTGGTACAGCACCTCGTGCGGTGGCAGGTCGAGCGCGGCCAGGGTCTGCGCGCTGGTGCGGAGCTGGCCCATGATGGCGGCCGAGGTGAGCGAGTGGCCCATCACGTCGCCGACGATCAGCGCCACCCGGTTGCCGGGCAGCGGGACGGCGTCGTACCAGTCGCCGCCGACCTGGGCGCCGCGCTCGCCGGGCAGGTACCGCTGGGCGAGCCGGACGCCGTGCGGCTGGGGCAGGCGCAGCGGCAGCATGCTGCGCTGGAGTTCGTTCGCTATCTCCCACTCGCGGGCGTACCGCAGGGCGGTGTCGACGGCGAGGCCGGCCTGGGTGGCGAGGTGGGTGGCGGTGGCGGTGTCGGTGGCGTCGAAGCCGGGGCGGCCGGTCTTCTCCGGCGGGCGGCGGATCAGCACCAGCAGGCCGAGGACGGCCTTGCGCCCGCGCAGCGGGAGGGCCAGGACGGAGGCGCCCGTGCCGAGCCGGGCCAGCCCGCGGGCGCCGTACAGCTCGCGCAGCAGCGTGGCGGTCCGCTCGTCGCCGGGGGTGCCGAGCACGACGGGTTCGACGGGGCGACGGCTGAGCAGGGCGTGCGCGAGCGCGCCGCCGCGGGTGACGGGGGTGGCGGGCCCGGTGTCGGCGGAGGAGCGCGAGCCGTACCGGGTGCCGTAGCGGGAGCTGCGGTGGTCGTCCCCGGTGCTGGGCCGGCCGCGGCGGCCGAGCCGGGTGCCGTGGCTGTGGTGGATGCGCAGCTCGTCGGGGAACCCGGGCTCGCGCTCGACGTTGGGCAGCGGGTCGCGCAGGTGGACGACGGCGGCGTCGGCCAGGGTGGGGACGAGCACCCGGCCGATGTTGCGCAGTGTCGCGGCGAGGTCGAGCGCGCTGTTGATCCGCCGGGTCGCGGAGTCGAGGTAGGCGAGCCGTTCGGCGACCCGGTCGTCGTCCTGGGGCGGCGGACGGCGCTGACTCGGGACGGCAGGCGGCTGCCCGGCCTGTGGTTTGAGCTGGTCGCGCACGGCTGCCTGTCCTGGGGAGTGGTGTGGGGTGCTGGCTTTTCCTTGGTGGGCCGGGTTCAGCCGACGCGTCGACAGCACAGGAACAGTTGCTCCTCCGGCGGCAGCGAGGTACTGGCCGGTGCGTAGGGGTGCCCCGACTGTTCCTCGACGGCGAACCCGGACTCCACCAGTACCCGTTCGAGATCCTCCCGCAGATAGCCGCTGATCCGCAGCTCCCGGCCGAGGAACGGCAGCGGGACGTGGTCCAGGTCCGCCTCGACCATGCCGAGCGCCAGCAGCCCGCCGGGGCGCAGCAGCTCGCGGATCCGGGTGAGGACGGTGGGGATCTCCTCCTGGGGGAGCAGGATCAGGGAGAAGAAGGCGGTGACGGCGGCGAACCCGCCGCGGCCGCGCGGTCCGAGGGCGGGGACGTTCCAGGCGTGGTCGGCGCGCTCGGTGGCGAGGTCGTACATGTCGATGCGGTGGAGGACGGGGGCGTGCGCGCCCGGGTGGTCGGCCTGTCGTGCCAGTGCGAGCATGACGTCCGAGAGGTCTATACCGGTGACCCGAAGCCCGCCGGCGGTCAGCTGCCGGACGGTCGGCTCGCCGGTACCGCAGCCGACGTCCAGGACGGCGGCGCCCGGTTCGAGCTCGGCCAGCAGCCGGCGCCCGCAGGCGAGCTGGCCGCTCTTGGCGGGGAAGGCCTCGCCGTAGTCCGCGCCGATGGTGTCGAAGGCGACCGCCTGCAGGGCGCGCTCGGCCCTACGGCGCAGTACGTCGTCCTGGCCGTCCCCCGCGTCCTCGCCGACGGGGAACGGGTCGGATATCTGTCCGGTCGTCACGATTGAGAGGCACCTTTCCACCCTGGCCTCCGGTCGGCTGTACGGGGCTTGGGCCGCCCCGCCCTCCCGGCGCCCGTGCTGCCCCGCCGGCCCGCTGCCGGTGGCGGTACGTCACGCTCCCCGCGTCACACTGACTGCACTCTGACACACTGCACAGGGACACTCTGCACTGTCGGAGCGCCGCCGCGCTGCCGTTTCCGGGATGCTTCCCCGGACAGGTCGGTCGACCTGCCCGGTTGGACGACCCGGTGCTGCACTCGTGTGTGTACTGGCATCTGAGAATAAGCGTGATCACTGCGCCATGGGGTCCGTTTCCGGCCAACTCGCGCCGGTTGGCGTGCGGCGGCCCCTCTCGCGGAAGCACGGGGTGCGGGCCGGGGTGGTGCGGACGGGGTGCGCGCGCCGCACGGCGCGCCGGAGCGGCCCGTCCGACCTGCGGTTTTCCGCTTCTCCGGGCCGACAATCCGACGTTTATCGAACGTCAATTGCCGCAGTGCACAGTGGAGTCCAGCGCCGGGGAAGCGTTGAGGGCGCTCCCGCAGCCGGGGGGCTGCGGGAGCGCCGAACGCTTCAGGGGGGAGCCTCCCGTCGGGGGACGGAGGCTCACGGCGCGGGGGGAGGGACGGGCTCGGTGTGCTGCCGGGAGATGAGGTCCGCCACGGGGGAGGCCTCTGGCACACCGAGCCGGGTGAAGATCGCGTGGGCCTCCCGCAGACACGCCAGCCCGCGGGCCGGCTGCGCCAGGCCGAGCAGCGCCTCGCCCAGCGCGGCGTTGGCGAGGCCCTGGCAGTACGCGCCGTCGATCTCCTGGGCGATCACCAGCGACTCGCCCGCCGCCTCGGCCGCTTCGGCGGTCCGGTCGCTCGCCAGCAGGCTCACCGACAGCCGCGCCAGGGCGTAGCCCTCGCGGAGCCGGCTCTGCTGCGACTGGTAGAGCGCGTGTGCCTCGCGCAGGTGCGCGACCGCCTCGCCGGGCGAGCCGGTCGACGAGAGCACCACGCCGAGCTGGTAGAGCGTGTCCGCCAGACAGGGGTCGTTCGCCGAGCGCCGCGCGGTGGCCACCGCCTCCTCCACCGAGCGCACCGCCTCCGCGCTCCGGCCGACGTCCAACTGCGCCCGGGCGATGTTGCCGAGCAGCCGGGCCTCGCCGATCGCGGCGCCGACCACCCTGCTGATGCCGAGTGCCTGCTCGAAGAACGGGAGGGCCTCGGCACCCCGGTTGGCCAGGCTCAGGATGATGCCCAGGGTGTTGGCCACCATCGAGCGCAGCACGGTGACGTCGTCGGGGTTCTGGAAGGACAGGCTGGTGCGCAGCGAGCGCTCGGCGCTCTGGAAGTTGTTGGTGAAGTACTCCAGGGTGCCCAGCGCGAAGTGGACCCGGGCGAGCGCCTGGGTGTCCCCGTGCGACTGGGCGTTGGTGTCGGCGATCTCCAGCAGTCGGCGGGCGCGCGAGGCGTGGGTCGGGTCCTCGACGATGCTGTTGAGCGCGATCAGCAGGTCCAGCGCGGGGCGCAGCAGCGCGGACGGGCCGTCCAGCGCGGCCTCCACGGTGCTCAGCAGCATGCCGACCTCGGCCCGGAGCCACTGCTGGGCGTCGGTGCCGCTGGGCATGGCGAGGCCGGGGCCGGTCATGCCGTCCAGCGGCTCGGGCAGCTGGTCGTCCGGCTCGATGAGCCGGGCGGCGTTGCGCATGGTCGGCAACAGGTGCTGCAGCAGGCGCAGCACGGCCTGCTGCTGCTGTGCCGTGTCGGCGACCTTCTCGTTCTGCCGCTGGGCGTAGAGCCGCAGCAGGTCGTGGTAGCGGTAGCGCCCCGGGGTGAAGCACTCCAGCATGTTCGCCTCGACCAGGGACTCCGCCAGGTGCTCGGCCCGCTGCTCGTCCTCCCCGAGGACCGCCACCACCGCGTCGAGCGGCAGGTCGGGCGAGTCCACCAGGGAGAGCAGCCGGAAGGCGCGGGCCTCGTCGGGCCGCAGCTGCGCGTAGCCGAGCCCGATGGTGGTCTCCACGGCCAGGTTGCCCAGCTGCAGCTCGTCGAGCCGCCGCCGTTGGTCGGCTAACCGACGGGCCAGGTCGGAGACGCTCCACCGGGGCCGGCTGGCGAGCCGCGCCGCGGCGATCCGGACCGCGAGCGGGAGGAAGCCGCAGGCGCTGACGACGGAGAGGGCGGCCTCGGGCTCCGCGGAGACCCGCTGCCCGCCGACGATCGCGGAGAACAGCGCGAGGGCCTCCGCAGGGGTCAGCTCCTCGACGTCCACCAGGTGGGCACCGGGGATCCCGGCGAGCCGGGAGCGGCTGGTGGCCAGGACGGCGCAGCCCGAGACCCCGGGGATGAGCGGCCGCAACTGCTCGGCGTCCTGGGCGTTGTCGAGCAGGATGAGCATCCGGCGGTTCGCCAGCAGGGACCGGTACAGCGCGGCCCGCTGATCGAGCGAGTCCGGGACCTCGGCGGTGCCGAGGGCGTGCAGGAAGTCGCCCAGGACGACGGCGGGGTCGGCCGGGGAGGCGCCCGCCCCGCGCAGGTCGACGTACAGCTGCCCGTCCGGGAAGTCGGACCGGACGCTGTGGGCCACGTGGACGGCGAGGGTCGTCTTGCCCACGCCGCCGATGCCCGCCAGCGAGGTCACCACGACCGCCTGGCCGGTGGCGCTCTGCAGGACCGCCCGCAGGTCGGACACCAGCTCGGTGCGGCCGCTGAAGTCCGACACGTCGGCCGGGAGCTGCGCCGGGGCCGGGGTGCCGGCGGGGGCCTCCTCGCGCGCGCCGGGGTTCGCCGGCCGGGCCGGGGGCGGCGGGGTCAGCGAGGGGTCGCCGGCCAGGATCCTGGCGTGCATGGTGGAGAGCCCGGTACCCGGTTCGACGCCCAGTTCGTCGATCAGCAGCTTCCGGGTGTCGGTGTAGACGCCGAGCGCCTCCGCCTGTCGGCCGCAGCGGTAGAGGGCGAGCATCAGCAGCTCGCGCAGCCGCTCGCGCAGCGGGTGCTCCGCGGTGAGCGAGCTCAGCTCGGCGACCACCTCGGTGTGCAGGCCGATCTCCAGCGCTGCCGCGCAGCACTCCTCCCAGACCGACACGTGGCGCTCGGCCAGCCGCAGCCGCTGGCTCTCGGCGTACGGTCCGGGCACGCCGGCCAGGGCCCGCCCGCTCCACAGCCCCAGGGCGGAGACCAGCAGCCGGTGCGCCTCGAACAAATCCCCGTTCGCCCGGGCGGTGGAGGCCTCGGAAAGGGCGGCCTCGAAGACCGACAGGTCCAATGCGCCCGAGGAGATCCGCAGGGCGTATCCATCGCTCACGGAGACGAGGATCTCGGCCGGTGCGCGGACCTCGCGATGCGGCTCGATGACCGTGCGCAGGCGGGAAACGTAAGTACGCAATGCGGCAATGGCCTGCGGTGGGGGCCGTTCCCCCCAGATGCCGTCGACGAGATCCTGCGTGGTGACCGGGCGTCCCTGCTGAAGCAGCAGGGACGTCAGGACGGCCTGCTGCTGCGGGGACCCGAGCGACAGGGACTGCTGGCCGCGCCACGCCTGCATCGGACCGAGCACCTGGAAGCGCAGCGCGTTGGTGTGCGGCGTTTCCTGAGGCTCCATGAATTCCCCCGATGACCTGTGGCGGTGCCCTGCACGTGCAGGGCGTTCGGCGGTCCCGCTGCGGTCGCACCAGCTTAGGCGGGCGCCTGCAAACACTGGAGAACAGCACAAGCGGCGCGATGTTTATAGGACATTTAACGGCTCCTACGATACTGTCCGGGCGCCTGGGTCGAGCCGGTCGGGCGCGAGCAGATGCCCGATGACCTGAAAGGCAGCCAGCCCATGGCCGAGAACGAGTCCACCAGCACCGCAACCCCGTCGGTCGAGCCAGCGGGCACCGAGGCCGCCACCGCGGCCAAGCCCGCCGACGCCGAGGTGGTGGCCGCGGCGGCGGCCGGTGTGGCCGGTCACATCGTCCCCGCGGACGAGCAGCACGTCGACCCGCAGGAGCTCTTCGGCGGCGAGGTCGTCGAGCCGGAGCACGCCGAGGAGAAGGCGGGCGAGACGTTCGAGCCGCTCGGCGCGATCAACAGCCGCCCGTAGGCGCGGCCGGTCCCAGTGCCCCGCACCCCGTTTCACCTGGGGGCGGGGCATTTGCCATGGCCGGGCCGGCGGGGCGGATCCGCCGGACGGTGTTTGCCCGCGCCCGTGACCGGGGCGGAAATCGCCACCCGTTGATCCGGTGCCCACCGGTCGGACCGGATTCCCGGATGACGGCTTCGGGCGCCTGAATATCAGGTCATTGCCGGTGTTTTGCCCGAGGTGGGTGATTTCGGGTTTTCGCCCGGCGATCAATAGCGGTCGGAGGGGTGCGGGGGGCGGCGAATCGCGGGTTCCCGGGCCGGTGGCCGGAACTCGCCGCACTGCGGACGGCCCGGGAGGTCAGGCGACCCGGCTCCCGTCGAGGCGTGGATCGTGGCCGCGGGCCGGCGGCCGGGCGCCGGGAAGGGCCCTCGCGGCCGCCGGGTCGGGGCCGTCCTCGGCGGGGGTCGGTGCCGGGCCGAGGTGCTCGGGCCGGGCGGTCCACTCGCAGCCGCCGGCGGGCGGCCGCAGGTAGCGCTCCCCGCCGATGGTGTCCATGTAGATGCCGGTGCGTCCGGTCCTCCGGTCGAGGACGAGTTCACCCACACACGGCCGGTAGGCCGCTGCGTCGCGCTTCAGGGTGCTCACCGCACTGCTCCTTGCTCTGGTGCGGGCGCGGCGACGGATCCGCCGGCCCTGGTCGCTGTCGGTGCTCGGGTTCTGCTCGGCGACTACCCAGCATCTCTAGAGAAGCTAATATCTCTAGAGATGTCAACGGTCCTACCGGCTTACCAGCGGCCGGAGGCGCGCCTACGATTTCTGGCGAGGGAGAGGACGGGGCGATGACCGGCAGCAGCGGCGGGAAGCAACCCAAGTACCAACGGATCGCCGACACGCTCAAGGCGGCCATCGACTCCGGCGAGTACCGCGCGGGCGACCGCCTGCCGGGCGAGAACGACCTCATGGACGCGTACGGCGTGGCCCGGATGACGGCCCGCCAGGCGCTCGGCGTCCTGCAGAGCGAGGGCATCGCCGAGGCGCGCAAGGGCGCGGGGGTCTTCGTCCGGGACTTCCGGCCGCTGCGGCGGCGCGGGATCCAGCGCCTCGCCCAGGGGCAGTGGGGGTCGGGCCGGTCGATATGGTCCGCGGACATCGACAACCGCACGCTGGTCGTGGACCAGGTGTCGGTCACCGAGCAGGGGGCGCCCGAGCACGTGGCGCGGGTGCTGGGGGTGAATCCGGGGACGCCGATGTGCGTGCGCCACCGCCGCTTCGTGCTGGACGGCAAACCGGTGCTGCTGTCGACGTCCTACCTGCCGGCCGGCCTGGTCGCGGGCACCGCGATCACCCGCGAGGACACCGGCCCGGGCGGCACGTACGCACGGCTGGCGGAGATCGGCGCGAAGCCGGTCCACTTCCGCGAGGAGGTCCGCTCCCGGATGCCCGGGGCCGAGGAGGGCGCCCGGCTCGAACTCTCGGCGGGCACGCCGGTCATCGTGATCTGCCGGACGGCCTTCGCCGACGAGGGCCAGGTCGTCGAGCTGAACGAGATGACGCTCGACGCGGCGTCCTACGTCCTGGAGTACGACTTCGACGCCTGAGCCCCGGCCGCGTCCCCGATCCCGCCCCGGACCCCGGGAACGCGGCCGCCCCGACCGCGCGGACGCGGCCGGGGCGACGGGAAGCCGGGGGTGCTACTCCTTCGAGCGGACCCGCAGGCTGGTGATGAGCGGGCCCTCGGTGGTCTCGCGGAAGAAGTCGTTGCCCTTGTCGTCCACCACGATGAACGCGGGGAAGTCCTCGACCTCGATGCGCCAGACGGCCTCCATGCCCAGCTCGGCGTACTCCAGCACCTCGACCTTCTTGATGCAGTCCTGGGCGAGGCGGGCGGCCGGGCCGCCGATCGAGCCCAGGTAGAAGCCGCCGTGCTCGGCGCAGGCGTCGGTGACCTGCTTGCTGCGGTTGCCCTTGGCGAGCATGACCATCGAGCCGCCGGCCGCCTGGAACTGGTCGACGTAGGAGTCCATCCGCCCGGCCGTGGTGGGGCCGAAGGAGCCGGACGCGAAGCCCTCGGGGGTCTTGGCCGGGCCGGCGTAGTAGACCGGGTGGTCCTGGAGGTACTTGGGCATGCCCTCGCCGGCGTCCAGCCGCTCCTTGATCTTGGCGTGGGCGATGTCGCGCGCGACGACCAGCGTGCCGGTCAGCGAGAGCCGGGTCTTGACCGGGTACTTGGAGAGCTCGGCGCGGATCGCCGACATCGGCTGGTTGAGGTCGACGCGCACCACGTCGTCGTCCAGGTGCTCGTCCGTGGTGTCCGGCAGGTACCCGGCCGGGTCGGTCTCCAGCTGCTCCAGGAAGACGCCCTCGGCGGTGATCTTGCCCAGCGCCTGGCGGTCGGCGGAGCAGGAGACGGCCATCGCGACCGGCAGCGAGGCGCCGTGGCGCGGCAGCCGGATCACCCGCACGTCGTGGCAGAAGTACTTGCCGCCGAACTGCGCGCCGATGCCGATCTGCTGGGTCAGCTCGGTGACCTTGGCCTCCAGCTCCAGGTCCCGGAACCCGTGGCCGGTCTTCGCGTCGCCCTCGGTCGGCAGCTGGTCCAGGTAGTGCGCCGAGGCGTACTTGGCGGTCTTCAGCGCGAACTCCGCGCTGGTGCCGCCGATCACGATGGCCAGGTGGTACGGCGGGCAGGCGGCGGTGCCGAGCGAGCGGATCTTCTGCTCCAGGAACGAGAGCATGCTCGCCTCGTTCAGGATCGCCTTGGTCTCCTGGTAGAGGTACGACTTGTTGGCCGAGCCGCCGCCCTTGGCCATGAACAGGAACTTGTAGGCGTCGCCGTCGGTCGCGTACAGCTCGATCTGCGCGGGCAGGTTGTTGCCGGTGTTCTTCTCGTCCCACATGGTGACCGGGGCCATCTGGGAGTAGCGCAGGTTCAGCCGGGTGTACGCGTCGTAGACGCCGCGCGCGATGGCGGCCTCGTCGCCGCCCTCGGTCAGCACGTTCTGGCCGCGCTTGCCCATGACGATGGCCGTACCGGTGTCCTGGCACATCGGGAGGATCCCGCCGGCCGAGATGTTGACGTTCTTCAGCAGGTCCAGCGCGACGAAGCGGTCGTTCGGGCTGGCCTGCGGGTCGTCCAGGATGCGGCGCAGCTGGGCGAGGTGGGCGGGCCGGAGGTAGTGCGAGATGTCGTGCATCGCCTCGGCGGTGAGCAGCCGCAGGGCCTCGGGCTCGACCCGGAGGAAGGTGCGACCGCCGGCCTCGAAGGTGGAGACACCCTCGGAGGTCAGCTTGCGGTACGGGGTCGGGTCAGCGCCCAGGGGGAGCAGGTCGCTGTACTCGAAGTCTGGCGTGGGAGCCATGGGGGCGGTCCTTAGTGTTCCGTGTTCCGGCTGCGTCGGCGAAGCACCCTCAAGGGTAGGACCCGGGGAAACGTCGCACGCGGACAGGGCAGCCTGCGTGACCGGTGTCACTCGGACATGCGTACGAGGCTTGCCCGGGTGACTAGTCTTGGGCCGTGGACAACTCGCCGTCGCAGGACGACCAGGGCCAGTCGCCCGTACCCATGACCAAGCCGGAGGCCGCGCCGCCCGTCCGGGCGGTGCCCGCCCCGGTCGCTGAGGCCGAGATGCGGGCCTCGGACGCCGACCGCGAGCGGGTCGCGGAGCTGCTGCGCGACGCCTACGCCGAGGGCCGGCTGAACGTCGACGAGCACGCCGAGCGGATCGAGGCCGCGTACGGGGCGAAGACCCTGGGCGAACTCGTACCGCTCACCCGGGACCTTCCGACCCACCGGTCGATCTCCTTCGAGAAGCCCCCGCTGGGCGCCCCCGAGGCCCGCCCGGACGGACCGGTGCGGCTGCCGGCCCGGCAGGAGGCGCCGACCATGGTGGCGATCTTCGGCGGGGCCTCCCGCAAGGGCCGTTGGCGGGTCGGTTCGCACCTGCGGGCGGTCGCGCTGTTCGGCGGGATCGAGATCGACCTGACCGACGCCGTCTTCGAGTCGCCCGAGGTGGTGATCGAGGTGACGGCGGTGTTCGGCGGGGTCGACATCAAGGTGCCGGAGAACGTCAGCCTGCACGGCGGCGGCGTCGGCATCTTCGGAGGCTTCGACGTGAAGGAGCAGACCGCCGCGGACCCGTACGCGCCCGTCGTCCGGGTCAAGGGGGCCGCGGTGTTCGGCGGTTGCGAGGCGCGGCCGCGCAAGGGCAAGAAGCTCAAGGAGTGGGTGCGCAAGCAGCTGGGCGCCGAGTAGGCCCGCCCGGCGGGACCAGCCGGAGCAGCGCCGGAGCGGCGCCGGAGTCGTGCCGAGGTCGGTACGGAGCCGCTCCGGGGCCGGTGCGCCCGAACTGTCCGAAGTGCCCGGCTGGGAACAACTCCCAGCCGGGCACTCCTCGTTGTGTTCGGTGCACTCTGTAGTCGATTGCGTGCAGTGTGCATGAATCACGGCGCGGCGGGGTAATTCCTCTCGCACATCGCTTCTTGTACGGCTGCGCACCGGGGGCGGCCTGTGGCCGGCCCGGGGGGTGAAGAGCGGGGGCTCGCAGCCGGGCAGGGGAGCGAGCTTCCCCGTGTCCGAGAGCCTCGTCAGGAGTACGGCCGTGCTGCATCCGATCGAGTCCCGCACCACATCGCCCATCGCCGCCGCCCAGGTACTGGACCGCAGGCCAGGCGCCCAGCCGCAGAGCGAGGACGATCCCTGGCACACCGGTGCGGCCTGTCGGCGGGACGAGGTGGGGCTGTTCTTCGCGCCCTCCAAGGAGCCCACGGCGGCCCGGCTTTCGCGTGAGGAGCAGGCGAAGCAGGTCTGCGCCCGCTGCCCGGTGCTGCTGGAGTGCCGGGAGCACGCGCTCGCGCAGCCGGAGCCGTACGGGGTGTGGGGCGGTCTGACCGCCGCCGAGCGCCGGGTGGTGCTGGCCCGCCGGCGGCGCCGGGAGGCCGAGCTGCGCGAGGCGGCCCGGGTGCCGGCCGCCCCCCGCCGGATAGCGGGCTGAGCGGGAGAACGACGGGGCGCGGCCTCGGCGGAGGGGGATTCCGCCGAGACCGCGCCCCGTCGTGCACGACCGGCCGCGAACCCGTCGCGAACCGGTCGTGAACGTGTCGCCGAAGCGGGTGCGCACCGGCCGCCGGTCCTTCGCCGGCCGGCCGCAACCCGCTTTCGGGATCCGTCAGTTGGCGCGGTCGAAGTCGATCGCGCTGTAGGCCCGCAGCTTGGACAGCTTGTGGGTGGAGTGGATCTCCCGGATGGTGCCGCTCTTGGAACGCATCACCAGCGAGCTGGTGGTGGCGGTCTCCTGGCGGTAGTGCACACCGCGCAGCAGCTCGCCGTCGGTGATGCCGGTGGCGACGAAGAACACGTTCTCGCCGCTGACCAGGTCGTTGGTGGTCAGGACGCGGTCCAGGTCGTGACCGGCGTCGAGGGCCTTCTGCCGCTCGGCCTCGTCCTTGGGCCAGAGCCGGCCCTGGATCACGCCGCCCATGCACTTCATGGCGCAGGCCGCGATGATGCCCTCGGGGGTGCCGCCGACGCCCATCAGCAGGTCGACGCCGGTGCCCTCGCGGGCGGCCATGATGGCGCCGGCGACGTCGCCGTCGGAGATGAACTTGATCCGGGCGCCGGCCTCGCGGATCTCCTGGACCAGGCCCTCGTGGCGCGGGCGGTCGAGGATGACGACCGTGACGTCCTCGACGGCGCTGCCCTTGGCCTTGGCGACCCGCCGGATGTTGACGGCCGCCGGGGCGGTGATGTCGACGAACTCGGCGGCCTCCGGGCCGCAGACCAGCTTGTCCATGTAGAACACGGCGCTGGGGTCGAACATGGTGCCGCGGTCGGCGACGGCCAGCACGGCGACGGCGTTGTTCATGCCCTTGGCGGTCAGCGTGGTGCCGTCGACCGGGTCCACGGCGACATCGCACTCGGCGCCGGTGCCGTCGCCGACCCGCTCGCCGTTGTAGAGCATCGGGGCCTCGTCCTTCTCGCCCTCCCCGATGACGACGACGCCGTTCATCGAGACGGTCGAGACGAGCGTGCGCATCGCCTTCACGGCGGCACCGTCGGCGCCGTTCTTGTCACCACGGCCGACCCAGCGGCCGGCGGCCATCGCGGCCGCCTCGGTGACCCGGACGAGTTCGAGCGCGAGGTTCCGGTCGGGAGCCTCGGGAGCGACCTCAAGGGATCGGGGGAGGTTGTGCGGGTACTGCGTGGTCATCGTCGTTACCTCTCTGTACGCGACGGCCAGTAAGCGCCCGACTACTGCCTGGTCGAACGCCGTGGTGAGGGTCCTGCGATCGTATCTGCCCACGAGATGACTGTCTGTGGCGTGGGTCGCCACCCCCTGCCGGGGCCGTGCGGTTTGCCCCGCTTCACCCGTACGTGGACACCCCGGGTGAGGGGGGCGCGAACCCCATGAGTCACCATGTGGGGGTGGCAGCGGAGAGCAAGGGCATGAGGGGCCGGCAGACGGTACGGGACATGGTCCTGTCGATGCTGGCGGTCGGTGTCGTGGTCTGGGTCGGATACCTGTTCCTCCCGCACGACGCGGACGGCGACGGTGTGCGGAAGGTCGAGTACAAGGTGGCGGCCGCCTCGGCGAAGCGGGCCGCGCCCTACCCCCTGCTGGCTCCGGAGGGCCTCTCCGACCAGTGGCGCGCCACCTCGGTGAAGTACGACCCGGCGGCGCTGGGCGGCGGCCGGGGCAACGCCTGGCACCTGGGCCTCGTCACCCCCTCCGGCCAGTACGCGGCCGTCGAGCAGAGCGACGTCTCCCGCGACACCCTGCTCGACGCGATGGTGGCGGGCGGCAAGCCGGACGGCACCTCGGAGGTGGCCGGCCAGACCTGGGACCGCATCCAGGGCACCAAGTCCCGCGCCCTGGCCGTCCAGAACGGCGGCGCCACCACCGTGCTCACCGGTACCGCCTCGTACGAGGAGCTGGCCGAGCTGGCCAAGGCGCTCAAGTAGGCCCGGACCAAAACGGGAGGGCCCGCACCGGTACGACCGGTGCGGGCCCTCCCGCATGCCTCGCGCGTGCCTCGCGGCTTCCGCGCCCGAGGGTGATCAGACGGTGGTGACGACCTCGTCGTAGGCCAGTCGCGGCGAGCGCGGGTACCAGGCGTCCTCGCCCGGCTTGCCGATGTTGACGACGGCCAGCACCGAGTGCTCGCCGTCGGCGAAGAACTCCTTGTTGATGCCCGCGGCGTCGTAGCCGGTCATCGGGCCCGCGGCCAGGCCGGCGGCGCGCACGCCGATGATGAAGTAGCCCGCCTGCAGGGCGCCGTTCAGCGCCGCGGAGGACTCGCGGACCGGGCGCTCGGTGAAGAAGAGGTCCTTGGCCTGCGGGAAGCTGGGCAGCTGGGTCGGCAGCTCCTCGTGGAACTCGTTGTCCACGGCCAGGATGGCGACCAGCGGCGCGGCGGCGGTCTTGGCCTTGTTGCCGTCCGCCAGGTGCTGGACCAGGCGCTCGCGGCCCTCGGCGGAGCGGACCAGGACGACGCGCAGCGGCTGCTGGTTGAACGCGGTCGGGCCGAACTTGACCAGGTTGTAGATGGCCTGGACCTGCTCCTCGGAGACCGGCTCGTCGGTGAAGGTGTTCGCGGTGCGGGCCTCGCGGAACAGCAGGTCCTGAGCGGCGGCGTCGAGTACCAGGGCGTCGGTGGTCATGCTTGTCTGCACCTCATGCGGGACGGGGTTCGTCTGGACGGCCGGCGGCGCCGGTCATCTCATCCCAACATGGGTGAACTTTCAACTGTTCCCCGGGGTGCTGTGATCCGGATCACTCCCGGGCCGGCCCGCCCTCCTCGGCGGCCAGTGCGGCGTCCAGCCGGGCCCGGGCGCCGTCCAGCCAGCGCTGGCAGACCTTCGCCAGCTGCTCGCCGCGCTCCCAGAGCGCCAGCGACTCCTCCAGCGAGGTGCCGCCGTTCTCCAGCTGCCGGACGACCTCCAGCAGTGCGTCCCGGGCGTGCTCGTACCCCAGCGCGTCGTCCGGGGTCCGCGGCGCCGCCTCCACCTGCTCCTGCTCAGCCATGGGAGCCAGCGTAGGGGCTGGCGCCGACAGAGCGCGGAACCCGCCCTCGGCGGGCACCCCGCTCACGCCCTACGGCTGCGGGCCCGCCGTCACGTCGAAGCCGCCGCCCGCCACCCGGGCGTGCAGCGCGTCGCCTGCGGCGACCTGCGCCGGATCGGTCACCACCGTGCCGTCCGCGCGCTGCAGCACCGCGTAGCCGCGCTCCAGGGTCGCGGCGGGGGACAGCGCGACCACCCGGGCCAGGGTGTGCCCGAGGTCGCTCTGCGCGTGGTCCAGCCGGTGCCCGAGGGTGCGCCGGGCCCGCTCCAGCAGGCCCGCCACCTCCTGGCCGCGCCCGTCCAGCATCCGGTGCGGCGCGGCCAGCGCCGGGCGGCTGCGCAGGCCGTCCAGCCCGTGCTGCTCCCGGTCGACCCGGCCGAGCACCTGCCGGCGGGCCCGGTCGCGCAGGTGCAGCACCTTCGTCAGCTCCTCGCCGACGTCCGGAACCACCCGTTTGGCGGCATCGGTCGGGGTGGAGGCGCGCAGGTCGGCGACGAAGTCCAGCAGCGGCTGGTCCGGCTCGTGCCCGATCGCGCTGACCACCGGCGTCCGGGCGGCCGCGACCAGCCGCACCAGGCCCTCGTCCGAGAACGGCAGCAGGTCCTCGACGCTGCCGCCGCCCCGGGCCACGATGATCACGTCCACCTCGGGGTGCTCGTCCAGCTCGCGCACCGCCGCGCTCACCCGCTCGACCGCGCTGACGCCCTGCACCGGCACGTTGCGCACCTCGAAGCGGACGGCCGGCCAGCGCCGCCGGGCGTTCTCCAGGACGTCCCGCTCCGCCGCCGAGTCGCGACCGGTGACCAGGCCGACGCACTGCGGCAGGAACGGCAGCGGCCGCTTCCGCTCGGCGGCGAACAGGCCCTCCCCGGCGAGGCGGCGCTTCAGCTGCTCCAGCCGGGCCAGCAGCTCGCCGAGCCCCACCAGCCGGATCTCGGCCGCCCGCAGCGAGAGCTGCCCGCGCGCCGCGTACCACTCCGGCTTGGCGTGCACGACGACCCGCGAGCCCTCCTGCACCGCGTCCGCGACCTGTTCGAAGACCGAGCGGAAGCAGGTGACGGTGAGCGACACGTCGGCCTGCGGGTCGCGCAGGGTCAGGAACACCACGCCCGCGCCCGGCCGCCGGCTGAGCTGGGTGATCTGCCCCTCCACCCAGACCGCGCCGAGCCGGTCGACCCAGCCGCCGATCAGCGCGGAGACCTTGCCGACCGGGAGCGGGGCTTCGGGGGAGCTGGTGTTGGCCATGCGTACGAGGCTAGCGCCGGATGCCGACAGGGGAGGCGCCCTGGACGAGCAGGACGAGGAGCCCGGCTCCCAGCCAGACCGCCCCCGCGATCTGTGCCGTGTGCGAGGCCTCGTAGACCACCGCGCCGATCACCGCCAGGCCCAGCACCGGCACCACCACGTGCCGCAGCCAGTCCCGCGAGCCGTGCTTCACCACGTACCAGCCGATCACCGAGGCCTGCAGCAGGGCGAAGGCCGTCAGCGCGCCCATGTTCACCACCGAGGTCAGCTGGTCCAGCCCGTCGTCGCGGTCGGCCGCCCAGACCGCCGCGCCCAGCGTGATCACCGCCGCCACCAGCAGCGCCCGGCGCGGTACCGCGGTGGCCGGGTCCACCGTGCCCAGCAGCCGCGGCAGCCGCCCGTCGCGGGCCATCGCGTACACCAGCCGCCCGGCCGCGGCCTGGCCGGCCAGCGCCGCGAACGCCGCGCCGATCGCCTTGCCGGCCGCCACCAGGACGTGCAGCCAGTGCCCGATCCCGCTCTCGACGGTGTCGTAGAAGGCCGAGCCCTGCGCCGCCGGATCGGCCGCCAGCTGCTGCGGGGTCGTCGGCTCCAGCAGCGCCGCCAGGTAGGTCTGCACCACGAACAGCACCCCGGCCAGCACCAGGCACCACAGCACGGCCCGGGCGACCGCCGCGGAGGCGCCCACCGCCTCCTCCACGAAGGTGGCGATCGCGTCGAAGCCCAGGTACGAGAGCACTGCCACCGACACCGCCGAGACCACCGCGGTCAGCGAGAAGCCGCCGACCGCCGTGAACGGGGTGTCCCAGCCGCGCTGCGCGCCGTCCCGCACCAGCACCACCACCGCCGCGACGACGAAGACGGCCAGCACCGCGATCTCCATCGCCAGCACCGCGAACCCGACCGAGGCCGCCGTCCGCACCCCGACCAGGTTGAGCGCGGTGGTCACCAGCACCGCCAGGGCCGTCCACACCCAGCGCGAGACCTCCGGCACCAGCGAGTGCAGCGCGATCCCGGAGAACAGGTACGCCACCGCCGGGATCAGCAGGTAGTCCAGCATCGCCATCCACCCGGCGATGAAGCCCGGCCCCTCGCCGAGCCCGGCCCGCGCGTAGGCGAACACCGAGCCGGTCTGCGGCACCGCGCGCACCATCTGGGCGTACGAGAAGGCGGTGAGCCCCATCGCGACGGTGGCCGCCAGGTACACCGAGGCGACCGCGCCGTGGCTCTTGGCGTCCAGGACGCCGAACACGCCCACCGGTGCCATCGGGGCGATGAACAGCAGCCCGTACACCATCAGGTCGCGCACGCTCAGGGTGCGCCGCAGCTCGCCGTGACCCGCTTGCTCGCTCATAGACTCCACATTTGAGCATTTGCGGCGGATTCCGACCCGAAGGCGCCAACCGTCGGCGCGGCTCGGTACCGCCCTTACGATGGAGCCATGTCCAACACCGCGCAGCGCCGTGTCCTGCTCGCCGCCCCCCGGGGCTACTGCGCGGGCGTCGACCGCGCCGTGATCGCCGTGGAGAAGGCCCTGGAGCAGTACGGGGCCCCCATCTACGTCCGCAAGCAGATCGTCCACAACAAGTACGTGGTGCAGACCCTGGAGAAGCAGGGCGCGATCTTCGTCGACGAGACGGAGGAGGTGCCCGAGGGCTCGATCGTGGTGTTCTCCGCGCACGGCGTCGCGCCGTCCGTCCATGACGAGGCCGAGGCCGGCCGGCTGGCGACCATCGACGCCACCTGCCCGCTGGTCACCAAGGTGCACAAGGAGGCCGTCCGGTTCGCCGACGAGGGCTTCGACATCCTGCTGGTGGGCCACGAGGGCCACGAGGAGGTCGTCGGCACCATGGGTGAGGCGCCGGACCGGATCCACCTGGTCGACGGCGCCGAGGACGTGGCCAACGTCGAGGTCCGCGACGAGTCCAAGGTGGTCTGGCTCTCCCAGACCACGCTCTCGGTGGACGAGACCATGGCCACCGTCGGCGAGCTGAAGAAGCGCTTCCCGCTGCTGGTCAGCCCGCCCAGCGACGACATCTGCTACGCCACCCAGAACCGCCAGGTCGCCGTCAAGCAGATGGCGCCCGAGACGGACCTGCTGATCGTGGTCGGCTCCAGGAACTCCTCCAACTCGGTCCGCCTGGTCGAGGTCGGCCTGGAGTACGGCGCCAAGGCCGCCCATCTGGTGGACTTCGCCGAGGAGATCCAGGAGTCCTGGCTGGAGGGCGTCACCACGGTCGGCCTCACCAGCGGGGCCTCCGTCCCGGAGATCCTGGTCGATGGCGTCCTCGACTGGCTGGCCGCGCGCGGCTACGGCGACGTGTCGACCGTCAAGACCGCCGAGGAGCACCTGACCTTCTCGCTGCCCAAGGAGCTCCGCCGCGACCTGCGCGCCGAGGCCGCCGGCAAGCTGTAGGACCGTCCCGCGATGCCCGGTGCCCTCAGGGGTACCGGGCATCGCGCTGTGCAGGGCCGGGCCCGCTCTCGTAGTTTTGTGCACAGTTGTGCACAGGCCTGTGGACAACGGTTCGGGACGGCCGTCCCGGACAAACGGTCCGGCGGAGGGTGTTCGTCATGACGGCGGTATTCGGTGTGGACATCGGCGGTTCGGGCATCAAGGGCGCCCCCGTCGACCTCGGCCGGGGCGTGCTCGCCCAGGAGCGGCACAAGGTCCTCACCCCGCAGCCCTCCGCGCCGGAGGCCGTGGTCGCCGCCGTCCGCGAGGTGGTCCGCCACTTCGACCACCAGGGCCCGGTCGGGCTGACCTTCCCCGGGGTGGTGGTCGACGGGCAGACCAGAACCGCGGCCAACGTGGACAAGGGCTGGATCGGCCTGGACGCCGCGGGCCTGTTCCGGGAGGCGCTGGACCTGCCGGCCACCGTGCTCAACGACGCGGACGCGGCCGGCTTCGCCGAGACCGCGCACGGGGCGGGCCGCGACCAGTCGGGCGTGGTGCTGGTGCTCACCTTCGGCACCGGCATCGGCAGCGCCCTGTTCGTGGACGGCACGCTGGTGCCCAACACCGAGCTGGGGCACCTGGAGCTACGCGGCAAGGACGCAGAGCGGCGCGCCTCCTCGGCGGCCAAGGAGCGGCACGGGCTGAACTGGGAGCAGTGGGCCGGCCGGGTGGACGAGTACCTGGACCTGGTGGAGATGCTGTTCTCGCCGCAGCTGATCGTGATCGGCGGCGGGGTGAGCCGCAAGCACGAGAAGTTCCTGCCGCTGCTGCGCGAGCGCGGGGCGCGGATCGTCCCGGCGGAGCTGCGCAACGACGCGGGGATCGTCGGGGCGGCCATGGCGGCCGCGCGGGCGGCGGGCTGACCGCCGCCACTGCGGCGGCCGCAGAGCGGGAAGGCCAGGGAGCCGTGAAGCCGTGAAGCCGTGAAGCTGTAGAGCCGTAGAGCCGTGAGCGGGGGATCGGGAGCAGCGAGCGCGGCGGGCACGACGGGAGTGGAAAGTCGAACCGGCCGACTTTCCACTCCTCAGCGCGCCCGGTGGATCCGCTTCTGGGCCACGAACCGGGCGATGACGATCGCCGCCGCCAGACCGGTGCCGGAGAACAGCCAGCCGGCCCGCAGCGCCAGCCCCGTCGCGAGGGCCACCACCTGGGCGGTCACCCCGGCGGAGGTCACCGGGCCGAGCAGCAGCAGGGCGGCGGCGAAGGCGATCGGCCCGCTGATCGGGGCGGCCAGCAGGTCGACGAAGCGCACCCGGACGGCCAGCTGGAAGCAGATCACCAGGTAGCCGAGGCCGAACAGCACCCCGAGGCCGCCGAACACCAGCCGGTCCACGGCGGCCACCGCGAGGGTCGCCGCCAGCGCGACCACGCCGGCCCCGACCGCGGTCAGCCGGGCCGGCCGGCCGTTGCGCCGGCGGCCGTAGACCCGCACCTCGGGGCGGCCCTCGCCGCGGGCGTCCGCACGCCCCTCGGTGCGCGCGCCGAACGGCAGCCGCAGCCGCGCGCCGCCCGGGCGGGCCCGTTCGGGCGCGCCGGCCACGGGGCGTAGCCGGGAGGCGGGGGCTGCGGCCCCGTCGGTCTCGGGGGCCCGCCCGGGCCCGGGGACGGCGGCCCCGGCCGCGCCGTTCGGCGGTCGGCGTCTGGGCCCTGGCGGCTGGGTTCGGATGCTCTGCTCCACCCGTCCAACGTACGGTCCGATCATCGCCACACTGTGTAATGGGGGTCCGGGCCTTGCTCCGTGTCTCCGGACGGAGTACTGATGTGATCGTCGATCAACTCGTCCAGGGGGATTCATGACCAGCGGTTTCACCTTCGAGCGCCTGCACCACGTGCAGCTCGACATCCCGGCCGGTGCGGAGGAGGACTGCCGCGCGTTCTGGGCGGGGGTGCTCGGTATGACCGAGCTGGTCAAGCCGCCGGTGCTGGCCGCGCGGGGCGGCTGCTGGTTCCGCGGCGGCGGGGTCGAGGTGCACCTCGGCGTGGTCCCGGAGTTCCGGCCCGCCCGCAAGGGGCACCCGGGGATCCAGGTGGGAGCGCTGGACGCGCTGGCCGAGCGGCTGGCCGCCCATGGTCATGAGGTCATCTGGGATGACAACCTGCCCGGTCACCGTCGGTTCCACTCCAGCGACCGGCTCGGTAACCGGTTGGAGTTCCTGGAGCCGCTACCGGCGGCGGCGGGCGCCTGAGTCGCTGCCCGTAGACTGGGGGATCGGCCCGCACGGTGCCGACCCAACTCCTCCAAGCCCACGGGACTGCGCTTCATGTCGCTCACGATCGGAATCGTCGGCCTGCCGAACGTCGGCAAGTCGACCCTGTTCAACGCCCTGACCAAGAACGACGTGCTGGCGGCCAACTACCCGTTCGCCACCATCGAGCCGAACGTGGGCGTCGTCGGCGTACCGGACGCCCGGCTGGCGAAGCTCGCCGAGATCTTCGGCTCGCAGCGGATCCTCCCGGCGACCGTGGACTTCGTGGACATCGCCGGCATCGTGCGCGGCGCCTCGGTCGGTGAGGGACTGGGCAACAAGTTCCTGGCGAACATCCGTGAGTCGGACGCGATCTGCCAGGTCATCCGGGCCTTCGTCGACCCGGACGTGGTGCACGTGGACGGCAAGGTCTCGCCGAAGGACGACATCGAGACCATCAACACCGAGCTGATCCTCGCCGACCTCCAGTCGATCGAGAAGGTGCTGCCCCGGCTCCAGAAGGAGGCCCGCCTGAAGAAGGAGTCGGCCGCCACGCTGGCCGCCGCCGAGGCCGCCCAGAAGATCCTGGAGACCGGCAAGACCCTCTTCGAGGCGGGCTTCGACGCCTCCTCGGTGCGCGAGCTGCACCTGCTCACCACCAAGCCCTTCCTCTACGTCTTCAACGTCGACGAGGACGAGCTGGTCGACGAGGAGTTCAAGGAGGCCCAGCGCGCCCTGGTCGCCCCCGCCGAGGCGATCTTCCTGAACGCCAAGATCGAGTCCGAGCTGATCGGCATGGACGAGGACGAGGCGCTGGAGCTCCTCCAGTCGATGGGCCAGGAGGAGACTGGCATGGCCACCCTCGGCCGGGTCGGCTACGAGACCCTCGGCCTGCAGAGCTACCTCACCGCGGGCCCCAAGGAGACCAGGGCCTGGACCATCAAGAAGGGCGCCACCGCCCCCGAGGCCGCCGGTGTCATCCACACCGACTTCCAGAAGGGCTTCATCAAGGCCGAGGTCATCTCCTTCACCGACCTGGTCGAGACCGGCTCCATCGCCGAGGCCCGCTCCAAGGGCAAGGCCCGCATCGAGGGCAAGGACTACGTCATGCAGGACGGCGACGTGGTGGAGTTCCGCTTCAACGTGTGATCCGGTCGTCGCTCCAGGCTGACACCACTTGTCGTGTTCGCAGGTCGGACGGGGCCCGCCTCTCCTGAGGCGGGCCCCGATCGCTTTCCCGAGCCGGCGGCACCGGGTGATCAGAACCGCGTCGTCGGCGACCTTGTGGATCAAGGTGATCCTCACTCCGGGGCCGTTGGATCCCGTACTGCCCCTCCGTCGTTCTCCAGTTCCTCGATCGCGGCGAGGATGCGGCGGGCGTTGGCCGGGCTGCGCAGGAGGCGGGCGGTCTCCTTGAGGGACTGGTAGTCGTCCAGGGGGACGATGACCACCGGCTCATGTCCGGTGCGGGTGATCACTACCTCCTCGCGGTCGTCCGTGACCGCGGCGAGCACCTCCGCGTAGCGTGCGCGGGACTCCGAGTAGGTCATCGTCTTCGTGGTCGAGCCCTCCTTGGGTGTACCGGAAACCGTACGTCCGCGGCGGTGCTCGACAGGCGTGCAGGGGCGGTTGCGGTATGCGGAGTGCGGTCTCCCAGTTGGCGTTCATTCGTGGTCGGCCGAGCCGATCGGACGGATGTTTGATTGACTGTTGATCAGTTCGCCAGGGGGGCGGGAGCGGTGGCGGCCGTGCCCGTGTCGTCGCCCTGGTCGCATGCCGTCCATGCCTCCGCGACCGGTCGTGCCGGTGCGCGGGGAGGCGCTCCGCACGATCGCTGGGGGAAGAATGACCCGTCCGAGCAAGCCCGTTCTGAGTCGTCGCGGTCTGATCGGGGGCACCGCGGCGGCCGGCGTCGGCGCCGTGCTGGCGTCCGGCACTCCGGCCGCCGCGGACTCCGGCCGCCGTCGGGACCACGTGGACCAGGCCGCGGTCGAGGCCGTCGCCGCCGGGCTCGACCGCGACCTGATCGCCTTGCGGCGCGACCTCCACCGGAACCCGCAGGTGGCGGGAGCCGAGGCGTTCGCCGCCGCGGCGGTGGCCGACCGGCTGACCGCCGCCGGGCTCGCCGTGACCACCGGCGTGGGCGGCACCGGGGTGGTGGCCGTGCTGAAGGGCGCACGCCCCGGCCGGACGGTGGCCTACCGGGCCGACATGGACGCGGTGCCGGGGGACGGGATCATGCCCCCGCTGAAGGACCGCCCCGCGGCGCACGCCTGCGGGCACGACATCCACACCACGGTCGGAGTCGGCGTCGCGCAGGTGCTGGCGCAGCTGCGGCACCGGTTGAGCGGCACGGTGGTCTTCCTCTTCCAGCCCGGCGAGGAGAAGCTGGAGGGCGCCGCGGCGATGATCAATGCGGGGGTGCTGGAGCGGACCGGCGCCGAGGAGATCCACGCGCTGCACTGTGGGCCGTACCCGGTGGGGCAGCTGTCCGTGACGCCGGGCAGCGGGCTGCCGGGCCAGGACTGGGCCACCGTGACGCTGACCGGGCCGGACGCGGCCGCGGCGGCGGGCCGGCTGGCGGCCGAGATCAACGCCCTGGCCGCGGTGGCCCTGCCGCAGACGGAGGCGGACCTGGCCCGGCTCGTCGCGGACGTGCAGACGCCGGACGGGCCGCTGACGCGGTTCGTGGTCGCCCGGAGCCGGGTGCAGACCGACGCCGAGGGCCGGGTGCAGGTGGCCGCCATGTACCGCTGCTGGCCCGAGGAGCGCACCGCCGAGGTGCGCGAGGACATCCGCCGGGTGGCGCGGTCGTACGCCGGGGCGACGGTGGCCTTCCCCCGGGACCCGTTCCCGGCGATGGTCTGCCCCGCGGACGACGCGAACGCGCTGGCCCGGCACCTGCGCCGGGTGCTCGGCGCCCGCGGGGTGACGGTTAACCATGGCGCGTTCCCCTTCAACGGCGAGGACTACGCGCTGTTCCTGCGCCGGATCCCGGGCACCTACACCTTCCTCGGTGTGCGCTCGCCCGGCGCCGGGGTCGCGTCGGCCTTCCCGCACTACGACACCTTCGTGCCGGACGAGCGGGCGATCGGCGTCGGCGTCAGGGCGATGGCGGGCTGGCTCGCCACCCGCGTCCGCGGGTGAGCGGCTGAGGCTGGCGTCCGGGCGGCACCTTCACCGCCCGGGCCGTGAGGCTGCCGCCCGGGCCGCCGCCCTCACCGCCCGGCGATGCCGACGGTGAGGGTGCCGTCCGGGGCGGCGGTGACCGTGACGGCCTCCAGGGTGGGGGCGTGCGCGGTGGGGTGGTGGGCGGCGGCGCGCGGGCCGATGCCGACGACGGGCATGCCGGCGGCCAGCGCCGCGGCGACACCGGCCTCGGAGTCCTCGAAGGCGAGGCAGTCGGCGGGGGCGAAGCCGAGCGCGGCGGCGCCCTTCAGGAAGCCCTCCGGGTCGGGCTTGCCGGCGCCGACGGACTCGGCGGTGACCAGGACGGGCGGCAGCGGCAGTCCGGCGGCGGCCATCCGGACCCGGGCCAGGTGCTCGTCGGCGGAGGTGACCAGGGCGTGCGGGAGACCGGTCAGGGAGGCCAGGAAGGCGGCGGCGCCGGGAATGGCGACGACGCCCTCGGTGTCGGCCTTCTCGTCGGCGAGCATCCGCTGGTTGTCGGCGTGGTTGAGCTCGGCCGGGCGGTCGGGGAGCAGCAGGGCCATGGTGAGGTGGCCCTGGCGGCCGTGTGCCAGGCGCAGCACCGCGGCGGGGTCGAGGCCGTGCGCGTCGGCGAAGCGGCGCCAGCAGCGCTCGACCACGGCGTCGGAGTCGACCAGGGTGCCGTCCATGTCCAGCAGCAGGGCGCGGACGGGCGGCAGGGTGGCGTTGGCGGGCATGGCGAGGCTCCTCGCTACGGGTTCGGAAGACCTGCGAGTCTATTGTTCAGCAAGGATACAAAACCTACCCGAGCAGGTGGGCGTTGACCGCACGGGCCGCCTCGGCCAGCTCCGGCAGCTCCACCACCTCGACCCCGGCCGCCTCCAGCAGGGCCGTCCCCTGGCAGTCGGTGACGAACAGATCCGGCTCGCGCCAGGCCACGACCACCCGCGGGACGCCGGCCGCGACGAGCAGCCGGGCGCACGGCAGCGGCCGGGAGGCCCGCTGCCCGCACGGCTCCAGCGAGCTGTAGACGGTCGCGCCGCGCAGTCGCGCGTCCCCGGCCGGGAGCTTGGCCAGGGCGGCCTCCTCGGCGTGGTCGTGGGCGTCCGCCTCGCGGCTGAAGCCCTCGGCCAGCACCTCCCCGTCCGCGCCGACGATCACCGCGCCGACCGAGAAGGCGGTCGCGGAGGGCGGGCAGAGCCGGGAGAGTTCGACGGCCCGGCGGAGGTGGTCGAGGTCGGTGGCGGTCACGGCGCGGACTCCTTCGGGGCGTACCTGAGCAGGACGACGTCGCCCACGGTACGTGCCTCCAGGAGGCGCATCCGGCGCGCGGGGCCGCCCGGGAACGCCGCCGGGTGGACGAAGCGCGGTGCCTGCGCCTGCCCGACCAGCAGCGGGGCGACGGCCAACTGCAGCTCGTCCGCGAGCCCCTGGGCCAGGAACTGGGTGTGCACGCTGCCACCGCCCTCGACCATCAGCCGGCGCACCCCGCGCGCCCCCAGGTCGTCCAGGACCGCGCCCAGTCCCACTGCCGCGCCCAGGGCCACCACCTCGGCCAGCCCGTCCAGCGCCGGGCGCAGCTCCGCGGCCCCCTGGTCCGTGGTGTAGGCGACCTTGTCGCCGCCGGTGTGCCAGAACCTGAGCTCCCGGTCGAGCCGGCCGCTCGCACTGAGCGTCACCTTCAGCGGGTGGGCGGGCCGGCCCGCCGCCAGCCTGGCGGCCCGCCGGGCGGGGTCGTTGACCAGCAGCCGGGGGTTGTCCGTGCGCAGGGTGTTGCCGCCCACCAGGACCGCGTCGGCGGCGGCGCGCTCCTCGTCGACCCGGTCGAAGTCGGCCGGACCGGAGAGCAGCAGCCGGTCGGGCGAGGCGTCGTCGAGGTGCCCGTCGAGCGACATCGCGGCGCTCAGCAGGACAAAGGGGCGGGACATGGAGGACCGTCTTCTGTAGGGGTCCGTCCACAGTACGGCCCACCGTGACGGCGCAGGGCCCGGAGGGCTGCTGTTCGTCCGGAGGCCGGTTCCCGTAGGGGCGGCGTTCGCCGACCGCCCCCACCCTGGTCCGGACCTCGCACCGCCCCCTCGTCGAAGGGCCAGCCCCGTGTCCCGCTTCTCCCGCGGCATCCTCCCGCTCGCCGTCGCCGTGCTGCCGGCCGTCGCGCTGCCGGGCGGCTCCGCCACCGCGGCCTCCTACGGCACGCCCACCATCACCCTCTCTACCGGCTACCTCTCCGGCGCGGTCGGTGCCACCGGCGACCCGACGGTCACCGTCACCGTGGCGCAGAGCGGCGCGAGCACCTCCGCGCTGACCGTCGCCGCCTCGGCCACCACGCGCAGCAGCGTCGCCCGGACCACGGACGTGACGGTGGCCGGTACCACCGGTACCCGTACCCTCGCGGTGGCCGCCCAGGGCGTCGGCTACACCGACCTCACCATCAAGGTCACCGGCCTCGGCGGCAAGACGGCCACCAGGACGCTGCACTACGCGGCCTCGCCCGCCGTCCGGGACTCCGCCGACAGCCGGTACCTGACCGGCTCCAGCGACGCCTCGGCGGCCGTGGACGCGGGCGGCGGCCACCTGGTGGTGGCCGACGACGAGTCCAACGTGCTGCGCCTGTACGACCGCAGCGCCTCCGGCGCGCCCGTGCGCACCTGGGACTTCAGCTCGGCGCTCGGCGTGTCCAAGGAGATCGACATCGAGGGCGCCGCCCGGGTCGGCGACACGATCTACTGGACGGGCTCGCTCGGCAACAACAAGGACGGCGAGATCAAGCCCGACCGGCACACCGTCTTCGCCACCACGGTCACCGGCTCGGGTGCCACCACCCAGCTGGCGCCGGCCGGTTCGTACGACGGGCTGCGCGACGACCTGATCGCCTGGGACCGGGCCAACGGCGACCGCTACGGCTTCGCGGCGGGCGCGGCCGCCGGGCAGGCGCCCAAGCAGATCGACGGATTCAACGTCGAGGGCCTGGAGTTCGCGCCGGGCAGCTCGACCACGGCGTACCTGGGCTTCCGCGCGCCGCTCGCCCCGGCCGTCACCGGCGGCCGGGCGCTGATCGTGCCGGTCACCAACTTCTCCTCCCTGCCGGGCGGTTCGGCGCACGCCACGTTCGGCGCCCCGATCGAGCTGGACCTCGGCGGGCTCTCCATCCGCGACCTGCGGCGCAACGCGGCCGACCAGTACCTGATCGTGGCCGGCTCCTGGGCGGCCGACGACAACTCCGACCCGTACGCGCTCTACCGCTGGAACGGGCAGCCGGGCTCGGCGCCGGTCAAGGTGTTGGACCTGCCGACCAGCGACGCCGGCGGCTGGGAGGCCGTGGCGGACATCCCGGACCTCACCGCGCCCGGCGCGCGGGTGCAGGTGATCACCGACGACGGCTCCGCCGACCTGTACGGCGACGGCACGGCGGCCAAGGACCTCACCCACCCGGAGTGGAAGAAGTCCCGCACCACCTGGTTCACCGTCAACTAGTCGGCGCCAAGTGGAAGTACGCCCTCGTCCGATCCGGGCGGGGGCGTTTTTCCGCTGTCTCGAAGTCAGAATATGAGACGAATCTTCTCGTCATGCGGGACGAGGAGTAGCGTCGGAGGCGTCGAGAAACCGACCCGCATCCAGGGGGACACCATGACCGGACAGCAGCCCGCCACCGTCTACACCCATGGCCACCAGGAGTCCGTGCTGCGCTCGCACCGCTCCCGCACCGCCGCCGACTCGGCCGGTTACCTGGTGCCCGAACTGCGGCCGGGCCAGGCCCTGCTGGACGTCGGCTGCGGACCGGGCACGATCACCGCCGACCTGGCCGAACTGGTCGGCCCCACCGGGCGGGTGGTGGCCGTGGACACCTCGGCCGAGGTGCTGGAGCAGGCGGCCGCGTACGTCGCGGGGCGCGGGCTGGACAACGTCGTCTTCGAGGTCGCCGACGTGCACGCACTGCACCACGCGGACGGGGAGTTCGACGTGGTGCACGCCCACCAGGTGCTGCAGCACGTCGCCGACCCGGTGGCGGCGCTGCGCGAGATGCGCCGGGTCACGGCCGAGGACGGCGTGGTCGCGGCCCGGGACGTCGACTACGCGACGATGACCTGGTACCCGCAGGCGCCGGAGCTGGACCGCTGGCTGGAGCTGTACCGGCGGATCGCCCGGTCCAACGGCGGCGAGCCGGACGCCGGGCGGCGGCTGCTGTCCTGGGCCCGGGCGGCGGGCTTCACCGAGGTCGCCGCCACCTCGTCCACCTGGACGTACGCGACGCCCGAGCAGCGCGCGTGGTGGGGCGGGCTGTGGGCGGACCGGATCCTGGACTCCGCCATCGCCGCGACGGCGGTCGCCGAGGGGTTCGCGGACAGGGCGGAGCTGGAGCGGATCTCGGCCGGGTGGCGGGAGTGGGCGGCCGCCGACGACGGATGGTTCGCGATGCTGCACGGCGAGGTGCTGGCGCGCGGGTAGCGGGGCTGGTGGCGGGGCTGGTGGCGGGCCGGAAAAGGGGTGGCGGGGTGATCTCCAAGATCGGGTAAAGTCGCGCGTCCGTTCCATTGCTCCGTCTGCGGAACGGTCGAGTCGAACTGTCGAGCTGATGCCCGTATCCGGCGGGCCGGGGGAGTCCCACGTGTCCAAGCCCGAGCCCGACGCGCCCCGCCCCGCGTCGGACACCCCGGCACCCGCCGAGCAGCCCGTCGAGCGTGTGGAGTTCACCAAGCCGGTCCGGGCCGACGCCGGGTCCGCCGCCGGGTCCGACGCCGAGCCGGGCACCGAAGCGGTTGCCGAGCCGGTCGCGCCCGCCGCCGGGGAACCGGCCGCCGAGGTGCCCGCCGTCGAGGTGCCCGCCGCCGAGGTGCCCCTCGTCGGGGAGCCCGCGCCGCCCGCCGACCCGTGGGCCGCCCCGGCGGCCTCCGGCGCCGTCCCGCCCCCGCCCGGCGCGCCGCCTGCGCCCGGCGCCCCCGTCGGCTCCCCGCCCGGCGCGCCGCTCCCGCCCGTCCCGCCCCGGCCGCAGGCCACCGGCTGGGCGGCGGTCACTCCCGGAGCGGTGTCCGGAGTCCAGCCCGGCTACGGCCACACCTACGGCTACCCGCAGGTGCCCGCCGTCACCAACGGCTTCGCCGTCGCCGCACTGGTCACCGGCGTGCTCTGCCTGTGGCCGCTCTCGCTGGCCTTCGCGATCACCGCGCTGGTTCAGATCCCGAAGCGCAACGAGCGCGGCCGGGGCATGGCGGTCGCCGGCCTGCTGCTCTCCGTCGGCGCGGTGCTGGTCTCCGCGGTAGGCGCGGTGGGCCTCCTCGCGGACAACGCCGACACCGTCCTCGGTGACCGGCCCGGCCGGGTGCCCAAGGCGCCGCCCGGGGCTGTCCACTGGGGCTCGCTCAGGTCCGGCGACTGCTACAACCAGCCCGGGGACTCCGCCGAGGAGGACTCGGAGGGCGGGGACCAGACCGTCTACTGGGTGCTCAAGGTGCCGTGCCTGATCCCGCACCAGGGCGAGGTGGCCGGCACCGCCCGGATCCCGGAGAGCGACGGCCCGGGCTACCCGGGCGAGACCAAGGTCCGTGAGCGCGCCGCCGTCCTCTGCGGGCCGGTGCTCGACGACTACGCCCTCGACAGCTGGGCCGTCCCGGACGGCATGGACGAGGTCTACCTCTACCCCGGCCGGGGCAACTGGAAGGCCGGGGAGCGGTACGTCACCTGCGCCTACGAGGACCGCGACACCCAGCACCGCGGCAGCGTCCGCACCGACCGGGGCAGTCTGACCCAGGCCCAGCTCACCTACCTGGAGGCCGCCCGGGCCTTCAACACGGCCTACGCGAACGAGCCGGACGCCGAGATCGCCGACGCGCGCCCCGAGTACTGGTCCTGGGCCGGCCAGATGGCCGCGGCCTCCCGCAAGGAGGCCGAGGACCTGTCCAAGGGCTCGACGCTCTGGCCGGAGGGCGTCAAGCCGAAGCTGGCCGAGCTGGTGGCCGTCCAGCGGGAGGCCGCCACCGCCTGGGACACCGCGGTGAAGACCGTCGACGCGACCGCGCTCGAACGCGAGGTGCGACGGGCGAAGGCCCTGGTGGCGAAGTCGGGCAAGCAGACCGTGGAGATCCGCCGCGAGCTCGGCCTGTCGACCGGCGAGCAGGCCGGCGAGGCCCGGGCCTGATCCGGACCGCGCCACGTCTTACCGGGCGTTAACCCGGCCCGCATCCGCCGGAATCAGGCGGGGCGTAGCGTCCTGCGGTGCGCGGCCCCGGCCCGACCCCCACGCGGGCCGGGCCGCGCACCGCCCCGGACCGCTCCCGGGCACCCCGGACCGCGCCAGGCCGCCCCGGACCGCTCCCCGACACCCCGCACTACGCTCGCCGCCATGGGGACCTACCGGGTGATGAGGCAGGACGACAACGGCAACCGCGTCGTGGTCGCCACCGGTCTGGAACGGGCCGAGGCCGAGCGGCCGGCGGCGCAGTTCGAGGCGCGCGGCCACAAGCGGCTCTACTGGGTGGAGGCCGAGGCCGCCGGGGCGCTCTGACCGGTCGCGGCCCGGCAGGGCCGGCCGGACAAAGCCCTACGCTCGGGGCCATGGAGAAGGCAACGCAGCACCGGATCGTCGTCGGCGGCGCACTCGTCCACCACGGGAGGGTGCTGGCCGCCCGCCGCAGCGCGCCGCCGGAGGTGGCGGGGCGCTGGGAGTTCCCGGGCGGCAAGACCGAGCCCGGCGAGACCGAGGCCGCCGCGCTGGAGCGCGAACTGCTGGAGGAGCTGGGCGTGCGGGCGCGGGCCCTGGCGCAGCTGCCCGGTTCCTGGACCGTCCGGCCGGGGCTGGAGCTCCGCTTCTGGACCGCGGAGCTGCTCTCCGGTGACCCCCGCCCGCTGGAGGACCACTCCGAACTCCGCTGGCTCACCCCCGCCGAACTCGGCGACCTCGACTGGCTCGACCACGACCGCGAGGTCCTCCCGCACGTCGCCCGCCTCCTCACCGAGGACTGAGCGCACGACTGCGCGCACGAGTGAGCGCACGACTGCGCGCACGGCCGGGTACCTGACGGGGTACATGACTGGTGGAACGGTCGCGCGAACGTCCGAACGCATGCTCGGGCCGCCGTGCGGCCCCGGTGGTCGGCCCCGGCGACGCGCGATACGCCGGGTAGGCCAATCGGAAAAGACGAACCACAAGCCGGGATAGCCTTGGTTCTGCTGGGTATGTCACTTTTCGGCACTATTCGTCACCATCGGTGAGCCGTCCCCAGCCGGCGACGCCGATCCCGACCAGAGCCGGAGGCCCCGTCGGTGTCGAGTACCGGTAACGGCGGCGGGGGAGCACGGCGTACGGGCGCCGGGGGGAGTGCCGCCGCCCGCGCGCGGCTGCGCCGCGGCGTGCGCCGGACGCCGCAGCCGGCGGAGGCCACCCGCCGCCGGGGCGAGGGAGCCACCGGCACCCCCCAGCCGGCCCCCTCCCTCGTGGTGCCCGACGCGACGCCCCGGACGGGCCTGCGCAGCCTGCCGGGCCGGCCGTTCCCCGCCGGCGCAGGCGGTGCCCCGGCCGCCCCGGCCGAGCACACCGGGGGCAGCCTGTTCGACGTGGTCAAGGTCGCCATCGCGATCCTGGACACCTCCGGCCGGGTGGTCCTGTGGAGCCCGGCCGCCGAGGAGCTGCTGGGCTGGCCCAACGAGCTGCTGGTCGGCCGCCGGATCGACGAGCTGATCCCGGACGAGGACCAGGTCGCCCGGATCCAGGCGGCGATCCAGGCCACCCTGCGGCACGGCCGCTGGGCGGGCCTCGCCGAGCTGCGCGACCGGGAGGGCGCCGGGGTCCGGGTCGAAGCCCGGATCTCCCTGCTGGTGGACGGCGACGGCACCCCGTTCCTCCAGGTCAACCTGGCCGAGGCGGATACCGTCCAGGCCGTCGAGCGGGACCTCGCCGTCCGCGACGCGCTGTTCGAGCAGTCCCCGCTGGGCATCGCCATCCTCGACACCGACCTGCGGTACACCGCCGTCAACCAGACCCTCGCCGAGATGAACGGCGTCTCCACCGAGGACCACGTCGGCCGCACCACCGGCGAGACCCTGCCCGAGCGCGCCGCCGACGAGATCACCGCCATCCAGCGCCAGGTGCTGGCCACCGGCGAGCCGGTGATCGACGTCACCCTCGCCTCGCCGGTCACCGCCCGCTCCGGCTACCGCTCGATCTCCTACAGCCGGATGACCGACCGGGCCGGCCGGGTGCTCGGCATCTCCGGCACCGTGATGGACGTGACCGAGCGCTACCGGGCGGTCGCCAAGGTCGAGCACGCCCGGCGCCGGCTCTCGCTGCTCAACGAGTTCGGCTCCCGGGTCGGCGACCTGCTGGACGCCTCCCGGATCGCCCAGGAGCTGGCCAGCGCCGTCGTCCCCCGGCTGACCGACCACTCCGCCGTGATCCTGCTGCAGGCCGTCGCCCACGGTGACGACCTGCCCCGGCACGGGCACGACCGCCGCACCTCCCTGCTCCAGCTGGGCACCGCCTCCGTCCAGGACGGCCCCGAGGTGGAGGTGATGCTGCGCCGCGGCGCCCGGATCACCTTCGCCGAGGACTCCGCCTGCGGCCGGGTGCTGCGCACCGGCGTCCCCGAGCTGCTCTCCGGCGCCGACCAGCTGAGCGACGTCACCTACCCGGGCGACCCGAAGATGCAGGCGGCGCACGACATCGGCGTGCACTCGATGCTGGTGGTGCCGCTGCGCGCCCGCGGCATCGTGATCGGGCTGCTGCTGGTCAGCCGGGCCGGCTACCGGGAGGGCTTCGACCGCGACGACCTGGCCTTCACCGTGGAGCTCGCCGACCGGGCCGGCAGCTCCCTCGACAACGCCCGCCTCTACGCCCGCGAGCGCACCGCCGCGCTCACCCTGCAGCGCACCCTGCTCCCGCAGCAGGTCCCGCAGCCGACCGGGGTCGAGGTCGCCTACCGGTACGTGCCCGGCAGCAGCGGCACCGAGGTCGGCGGCGACTGGTTCGACGTCATCCCGCTGCCCGGGGACCGCACCGCCCTGGTGGTCGGCGACGTGATGGGCCACGGCCTGCGGGCCGCCGCCACGATGGGCCGGCTGCGCACCGCCGTCCGCGTGCTGGCCGCCCTGGACCTGCCGCCGGACGTGCTGCTGCGGCACGTCCACGAGCTCGCCGACGACCTCGCCCAGGGCCCGGACGAGGCGCTGCTGGCCACCTGCATCTACGCCGTGTTCGACCCGGCCACCGCCCGGCTCACGGTCGCCAAGGCGGGCCACATCCCGCCGGTGCTGATCGTCCCGGGGGAGGGGGAGGAACCGACCAGGACCGGCGGCCCGCTGCCCGGCGGCGGCGGCCGGATCCTGGACCTGCCCTCCGGCGCCCCGCTCGGCGTCGGCGGCGTCCCCTTCGAGTCCGTCGAGCTGAAGATCCCCGAGGGCAGCCTGCTGGCCCTGTGCACGGACGGCCTGGTGGAGTCCCGGGACAAGGACCTGGACGTCGGACTCGGCCGGCTGCGCCTGGTGCTCGAACAGCCGCACGCCTCCATCCAGGCCGCCTGCGAGGCGGTGCTGGACACCATGGAGCAGGGCCGCGAGCCCGACGACGTGGCCCTCCTGCTGGCCCGGCTCGGCCACGGCCAGGCCGGCACCCCGACGGCCGGCTGGACCTTGCCGGCCGAGCCCACCGCCGTCTCCCGGGCCCGCCGGCTGGTCCGCGCCACGCTCGTCGAGTGGGGCGTCGAGCAGCTCACCGACATCGCGGAACTGCTGGTCAGCGAGCTGGTCACGAACTCCGTCCGGTACGCCAGCGCACCCATCGGCGTCCGGTTGACGCTCGGCGAGACGCTGCTGGTCGAGATCTCCGACCCGCTGCCGGACCCGCCCCGCGAGCGCCACGCGGCCGAGGCCGACGAGGGCGGGCGGGGCCTGGAGCTCGTCCGCCGGCTCGCACTGCGCTGGGGGGCCCGCGCCGAGGGCATGGGCAAGGTCGTCTGGTTCGAGCAGGCCCTGCCGGGTAATGAGCCCGACGAGCCGGGAGTCGAGTAGGACGCGAGTAGAACGGGGCTGCATATGCCAGCGGGAGGCCGGGGGGAGCGCGCACTCCGGCGGGGGGCGCGAGCGTGGCATTGTGGTTGCGCGGGCGGTAGGACAAAAACCTTCGCCCGATCTGATGTTGTGATGTTGAGGGCGTGTGAACGTACCCCTCGATGATGAATACTCGGTCTTCTCGGCATCCGGACGGTCACGGGTTTGGAGGGGTCGGTCCGTTGAACAGCACCCCGGCGCGTAACGCGCCGAGCAGCAGCGGTCATGCCGCTGTGCCCGGGCAGGCCGGCTCCCCGCACCTGCCCGCCGCGGCGGCATCGCCGGCCGCGGCCCCGGGTCAGGCCCGAGCCGCCCGCCCGGAGGTCGGCGCCCACCGGTGGGGAGCCGGGGACCCGGGCTCGATCTACGACTACATCCGGGTCGCCACCTTCGCGATCGGCCCCGACGGGCGGATCAGCCAGTGGAGCGAGCGGGCCGCCGAGTTCTTCGGCCTGCCCGCCGCCGAGGCCGTCGGCGCCGACCCGATCACCACCTTCGTCCCGCGCGAGCTCTGGCAGCGCGGCCGCGCCCGGCTGGAACGCACCCTGGCCGGCGAGGAGTGGGTCGGCACCACCCCGTACCGGGACGCCTCCGGCCGCGAGGGCCTCGCCGAGCTCTATCTGATGCCCGACAGCGCGCTGCCCACCGCCGGCGCCACCTGCCTGGCCGTCGACCTCGGCCGGCTGCGCCGGATCGAGACCGACCTCGCCGCCTCCGAGGCGGTCTTCGGGCAGACCCCGACCGGCTTCATCCTCTTCGACGACCGGCTGCGGCTGCAGCGCGTCAACGACGCCTTCGCCTCCGGGATGGGCCTCGTCCCCACCGACCTCGAGGGCCTCACCCCGCACGACCTCTTCCCGCAGTCCGAGGCCGACCGGCTCACCGCGGCCCTGCGCAAGGTCCTCGCCACCGGGGAGCCGGTCTTCGACCTGCGCTTCCACTCCGCCGTCCCCACCCGCGAGGGCAACCGGCTCTGGGCCGTCTCGCTCTACCGCCTCAACGGCTCGGCCGGCCAGCCGATGGGCGTCGCCGGCCAGGTCTCCGACGTCACCAGCCGGCACGTCGCCGAGCGCGAGGCGGACGGCGTCCGCCGCAACCTCGCCCTGCTGAACGAGGCGAGCGCCCACATCGGCTCCACCCTCGACCTGGAGACCACCGCCAAGGAGCTGCTGGACGTCGTCGTCCCGCCGTTCTGCGACCTCGCCACCGTCGACCTCTACACCGCCCTGCTCTCCGGCGAGTCCGTCCCCAGCGCCGGGCGGCTCGGCGACACCGTGCTTACCGACGGCAGCGGCGAACTGCGCCGGGTCGCCGTCTCCAGCGTCGTCGGCGGCGCCTCCTCCGTCCTCGGCTCGGTCACCGGCCTGCCGATCGCCGAGGCCGGCGGCACCCTCTGCTACCCCCGCCGCTCCCCGCACGCCCGGGCGCTGCGCACCGGCCGCAGCGTCGTCCCCGAGCCCGGTCCCGACCCGCTGCTGCGCTCCACCCTGATCGTCCCGCTGGTCGCCCGCGACCAGGTGCTCGGCCTGGTCCAGCTCTCCCGCGCGATCGGCAGCGAGCCCTTCGACGCGCGCGACGTCGCGATCGCCGAGGAGCTCGTCGCCCGCGCCGCCGTGTGCATCGACAACGCCCGGCTCTACCGCCGCGAGCACGAGCGGGCCCTGATCCTCCAGCGCAGCCTGCTGCCCCCGGGCAACCCGGCCGCCAGCGGCCTGGAGATCGCCTGTCGCTACCTGCCCAGCAACAACAACACCGAGGTCGGCGGCGACTGGTTCGACGTCATCCCGCTGCCCGGCAACCGCACCGCCCTGGTGATCGGCGACGTGATGGGCCGCGGCCTGCGCGCCGCCGTCGCGATGGGCCAGCTGCGCACCGCCGTCCGCACCCTCGCGATGCTCGACCTCGAACCCGCCGAGGTGCTCACCGCGCTGGACGAGATCGCCCGGGGGCTGGGCGACGACTCCGCGCCGACCAGCCCGCCCACCCCGTACGGACGGCTCACCTCGACCGCCGACGAGGAGGCCCGCGAGGTCTACCTGGCCACCTGCGTCTACGCGGTCTACGACGCCGTCACCCGGCGCTGCACCTTCGCCAACGCCGGCCACCTGCCGCCGGTCCTGCTCAGCCCGGGCGAGAGCGCCCGGATCCTGGACGTGCCGCCCGGCCTGCCGCTCGGCGTCGGCGGCGAGCCCTTCGAGGAGGTCGAGCTGACCCTCCCGGACGGCGCCGTGCTCGCCCTCTACACCGACGGTCTGGTCGAGAGCCGCAAGCACCAGCTGGACGAGGGCCTGCGGGCCTTCCGCACGGCGCTGTCGGCCGAGGGCAAGGGCCTGGAGGACCTCTGCGACCACGTCCTCGGCGAGCTCAACCCGCACCACGGCGAGGACGACATCGCGCTGCTGATGGCCAGGGTGCACGCCTTCGCCGAGGACGCCGTCGGCAACTGGTTCCTGCCGCCCGAGCCCACCTCGGTGGCCAAGGCCCGCGAGCTGGCCTGCAGCTGGCTGCTGGCGCGCGGCCTGGACGAGCTGGTCGACACCACCGAGCTGCTGGTCAGCGAGCTGGTCACCAACGCGCTGCGGCACGGCCGGGGCGAGATCCGGCTGCGGCTGCTGCGCGACCGCAACCTGGTCTGCGAGGTCTGGGACGACGGCTACGCCCAGCCGCGCCAGCGCCGCGCCCAGGAGACCGACGAGGGCGGGCGCGGGCTCCAGCTGGTCAGCCTGTTGGCCGAGCGCTGGGGCAGCAGGCGGACGCCCAAGGGCAAGATCGTCTGGTTCGAGCTGTCCGTCTGACCGGCCGGCCGGGCGTTTCGGCTGTCCGGGTGCAGTAGCCCGGCGGCCGCCGTGTCGCCGGGCCGGGCCCCGCCCGGGCGGCGTTCGATGGCCGCCATGCGCGTCCGCCAGCCCACCGCCGCAGCCGCCGCGCTGCTGCTCGCCACCGCCGCCCTGGCCGCCTGCTCCGGCGGCCCCCCGGCCCCCGCCCCCTCGCCGGTCCCGGCACCGGCCCCGCCCGCCGCCACCACCGGGGACGTGCGCCCGTCCGACCGCGGGGCCGTCCGGGACGGCGGCACGCTGCGCTGGGCGGTGGACGAGGTGCCGGCCACGCTCGACGTCTACCAGCCGGCCGCGACCGCCGACTCCGCGCTGCTCGCCCGCGCCCTCTACCCCTCGCTGTTCCGCCCGGACGAGCACGGCCGGCTGCTCGCCGACCCGGACTACCTGGTGGCGGCCGAGTCCACCCCGCCGGGCCGGCTGCCGCAGGTGGTCACCTACCGGCTCAACCCGGACGCCGTCTGGAGCGACGGCACCCCGCTGTCGGCGGCCGACTTCGCCGCCCAGCGGGCCGCGCTCTCCGGCCTCGACCCCGCCTACACCAGCACCCGCCCGGCCGGGTACGACGCCATCGACGCGATCGGGCCGGGAGCGGACGCCCACGAGGTCACGGTCACCTTCCGGCAGCCGTGCGCGGGGTGGCGGGCCCTGTTCGGGCCGCTCTACCCCGCCACCGAGACCGCCTCCGCCGCCGTCTTCAACCGCCCGTCGACGGCCGGTGCACGGGTGACGGCCGGGCCGTTCGCGCTCTCCGGAGCCGACCCGGCCGGCGGGCGGATCACCCTGGCGCGCAACCCGCTCTGGTGGGGCGAGCGGCCGAAGGTCGACCGGATCGACTTCCTGGCCGTCCCGCCCGACCGGCGGCTGGACGCGCTCGACCGGGACCAGCTCGACATCGCCCCGCTCACCGCGGCCGTCGACCGGGCCCCGGCCGCCCCCGGCAGCTCGGCCGACCTCGCCCAGGCCTCCGCCCAGGCGCTGCGCCGGGCCGAGGCGCTGCCCGGCATCACCGTGCACCGGGCGTCCGCCGCCTCGCTCACCCAGCTCACCCTGAACGCCGCCCGCGCTCCGCTCGGCGACCCCGCCGTCCGGCGCTCCCTGGCCAGGGCCGTCGACCGCCGCCGCGCCGCCGAGGCCGCGCTCGGCCCGCTCGGCCTGGCCGCCGCGCCGCTCGGCAGCCACCTGCTGGCCGGCGACCAGGACGGCTACCGGGACAACGGCGACGCCCTCGGCACCGCGGACCCCGACCGACTGCTGGACGCGGCCGGCTGGAAGCGGCCGAAGAACGGCGGCACCCGGGCCAGGGACGGCAAGGAGCTCGCGCTCACCCTGCTGATCCCCGCCGACTCCGCGCTGGCCCGGCGGACCGCCGACGCGCTGACCGCGGACCTGGCCGGGCACGGCATCGCCCTGCGGCCGGTCGCGGTGCCCGCCGCGGCCTTCCTGCGCGACCACCTCGCCACCGGCGACTACGACCTCGCCCTGTTCTCCTGGCCGGCCGGCCCGGACCCGGCCACCGAGCAGCGCCCGGTCTACGCCAAGCCCCGGCCCGGCCCGGACGGCGCCCTGGCGGCCGGCAGCAACTACGGCCGCTCCGGCACCGAGGAGATCGACCGCCTCCTCGACCGCGCGGCCGCCGAGCTCGACCCCGCCGCCCAGCTGGCGCTGCTCCAGGAGGCCGACACCCGGATCTGGCAGCTGGGCCACTCGGTGCCGCTCTTCCAACGCCCGGATCTGGTCGCGGTGCGCGAGGGCGTGGTGGGCGCCGGCGCCTGGGGTTTCGGCCCTCCGCGCTTCCAGGACCTGGGGTTCGCCCAGGGGTAGCGCGGGGCCGTCGGGAGTGATCCACCTGTGATCTTGATCCCGCCCGACCTGCCCGTTTCGGCCGACCTGGACGGTTCCCCGTACGATAGGAGGAAGCCGTGGCATGTCCTGCCCGGCGGGTGGACCGGTAGTAGCAGGCGGTACGGGCGGCGGCGATCGACAGGGATCGCCGGTCGGCGTCACGCAGCCGGGCGCCGTAACCCACGATTCCGGGAGAATCCGCTCCGCATGCCCACGCGCAATGACATCCGCAACGTTGCCATCGTCGCCCACGTCGACCACGGCAAGACCACGCTGGTCGACGCCATGCTGAAGCAGGCCGGCGCCTTCGCCGCCCACCAGCACCTCGACGACCGCATGATGGACTCCAACGACCTGGAGCGCGAGAAGGGCATCACCATTCTCGCGAAGAACACCGCCGTCAAGTACCACCCCAAGGAGGGTGGCGCGCCGATCACGATCAACATCATCGACACCCCCGGCCACGCCGACTTCGGTGGCGAGGTCGAGCGCGGCCTGTCGATGGTCGACGCGGTCGTGCTGCTGGTCGACGCGTCCGAGGGTCCGCTGCCGCAGACCCGCTTCGTGCTCCGCAAGGCGCTGACGGCCAAGCTGCCGGTCATCCTCTGCATCAACAAGACCGACCGCCCGGACTCCCGGATCGACGAGGTCATCAACGAGACCTACGACCTCTTCCTGGACCTCGACGCCACCGAGGAGCAGATCGAGTTCCCGATCGTCTACGCCTGTGCGCGTGACGGCGTCGCCTCGATGACCAAGCCGGAGAACGGCACCGTTCCCGCGGACAGCGAGAACCTGGAGCCGTTCTTCTCCACCATCCTGCAGCACGTCCCGGCCCCGACCTACGACGAGAACGCGCCGCTCCAGGCCCACGTCACCAACCTGGACGCCGACAACTTCCTCGGCCGCATCGCGCTCTGCCGCGTCGAGCAGGGCGAGCTGCGCAAGGGCCAGCAGGTCGCGTGGATGAAGCGCGACGGCTCGGTCCAGCAGGTCAAGATCACCGAGCTGCTGATGACCGAGGCGCTCACCCGCAAGCCGGCCGAGGTGGCCGGCCCCGGCGACATCTGCGCCGTCGCGGGCATCCCGGAGATCATGATCGGCGAGACCCTGGCCGACCTGGAGAACCCGGTCGCGCTGCCGCTCATCACGGTCGACGAGCCGGCCATCTCGATGGTCATCGGCACCAACACCTCGCCGCTGGTCGGCAAGGGCGGCAAGGGCCACAAGGTCACCGCCCGCATGGTGAAGGACCGCCTGGACCGCGAGCTGATCGGTAACGTCTCGCTCCGCGTGCTGCCGACCGAGCGTCCGGACGCCTGGGAGGTCCAGGGCCGTGGCGAGCTGGCGCTGGCCATCCTGGTCGAGACCATGCGCCGGGAGCTGTTCGAGCTGACCGTCGGCAAGCCGCAGGTCGTCACCAAGCTCGTCAACGGCAAGACCCACGAGCCGGTCGAGCGGATGACCATCGACAGCCCCGAGGAGTACCTCGGCGCGATCACCCAGCTCATGGCGACCCGCAAGGGCCGCATGGAGACCATGACGAACCACGGCTCCGGCTGGGTCCGCATGGAGTTCATCGTCCCGTCGCGCGGCCTGATCGGCTTCCGGACCCAGTTCCTGACCGACACCCGCGGCACCGGCATCGCGCACAGCATCTTCGAGGGCCACGAGCCGTGGTTCGGCGAGCTGCGGATGCGCAACAACGGTTCGCTCGTCGCGGACCGCGCGGGCGTCGTGACGCCGTTCGCGATGATGGGCATCCAGGAGCGCGGCACGCTCTTCGTCGAGCCCACCACCGAGGTGTACGAGGGCATGATCGTCGGCGAGAACTCGCGCCAGGACGACATGGACATCAACATCACCAAGGAGAAGAAGCTCACCAACATGCGTGCGGCCTCCTCCGACACCACCGAGAACCTGGTGCCGCCGCGCAAGCTCTCGCTGGAGCAGTCGCTGGAGTTCTGCCGCGAGGACGAGTGCATCGAGGTCACCCCGGAGACCGTGCGCATCCGCAAGGTCGTCCTGGACCAGAAGGAGCGCGGCCGTTCGGCTTCGCGCGCCAAGAAGGCCTGACGTCCGGTTTTAAAGGGCCTTTGGCCGAATCGATCGCCCCCCTCTCCAATGGAGAGGGGGGCGATCTTTTTCAACTACTCCAAGTTGTCGATGCGCCTATAAACCGAATAGCGCTTACCACGGAGAGGTGTCCGCTGAGCGAACGTGACAGTCCGTCATTCATGACGACTGTCCGTTTGATGCCTGTCTGGGTATGCCTTATATGTCCGATTTTCGGAACTTACCGACCGTTCATGTGACCTAATTGAGATCGGCAGTGGTCACTTTCGTGTCCGTCCGTGACACATAGTTGGTGCAGTCAGGCTCGGGTCAAGGGTTAACGCGCAGGGGTGCGCGCCGAAACCACGAGCGCGGACGGCACAACGGAAGCGGCGTCAGTCGCCCGTGGTGCTCTCCTCGTTGGAAAGTCGATTTCAGGAGGCATCCCCCATGCGCGGTGCAACCCAGACCAAGTGGATCGTCGCGGCGACCGCGATCGCTCTCGCGGCTACCGCTTGCAGCACCAGCTCGAAGAGCAGTGACAGCAAGGCCTCGTCGGGTGGCGGCACCATCGCCGTCGAGCTGGGCGAGCCGCAGCACGGTCTGGTGCCGCAGAACACCGCCGAGTCCGAGGGCACCGAGGTCCAGAACGCGATCTTCGCCGGCCTGGTCGACTACGACCGCAAGACCAACGCCCCGAAGCTGCGCGTGGCCGAGTCGATCGAGACCGCCGACAGCAAGGTCTGGACGATCAAGCTGAAGGACGGCTACACCTTCCACAACGGTGAGAAGGTCACCGCCCAGTCCTTCGTGGACGCCTGGAACTGGGGCGCCAACCAGGACAACGCGGCCGAGGGCCTGCCCTTCTTCGCGAAGATCGACGGCTCCGAGGAGCTGGCGCCGGGCAAGGACAAGAAGCCCACCGCCAAGGAGCTCAAGGGCCTGAAGGTCGTCGACGACAAGACCTTCACCGTCACCCTGTCGGCGCCGTTCTCGCAGTTCAAGACGATGCTCGGGTACAACCCGTTCTACCCGCTGCCGAAGGCGTTCTTCAACGACCCGAAGGCGTTCGGCGAGAAGCCGATCGGCAACGGCCCGTTCGAGATGGACGGCGCCTGGGAGCACAACAAGCAGATCAAGGTCAAGCGCTACGAGAACTTCCCGGCCTCGGACGGCAAGGCGAAGCTCCAGGGCGTCACCTTCAAGATCTACGACAACCTGGACACCGCGTACAACGACCTGCGCGCCGACAACATCCAGGCCACCGACAAGCTGCCGATCTCGGCGCTGTCGACCGTGAAGAGCGAGTTCGGCGACCGCTACATCTACAAGCCGGAGTCCGGCGTCGGTTACATCGGCTTCCCGATCGCGACCAACCCGGCCACCTACGGCAAGCCGGAGATCCGCAAGGCGATCTCCATGGCGATCGACCGCGAGGCGATCACCAAGACCATCTTCTCGGGCACCCGCGTCCCGGCCGACGACTTCGTCAACCCGCTCATCCCGGGCTACCGCAAGGGCGCCATGGGCGACGCGGCCAAGTACGACCCGGCCAAGGCCAAGGCGCTCTTCGACACGGCCGGCGGCGTCCCGAACAACTCGATCGAGCTCGGCTACAACGCCGACGGCGGCCACAAGGAGTGGATCGAGGCCGTCGGCAACCAGCTGAAGAAGAACCTCGGCGTCGAGGTCACCTTCAAGCCGTTCGAGAAGTTCGGCAAGATCCTGGACGCGCTGGGCGAGAAGCAGTACTCGGGCGCCTTCCGCATGGCCTGGTCGATGGACTACCCGTCGATCGAGGACTACCTGCGTCCGATCTTCTCCAAGATCGCGATCGAGAACGGCTCCAACTACGGCGGCTACGTCAACCCGCAGTTCGAGACCCTGCTCGACCAGGCCGACCAGGCGAAGACGGACGACGAGGCCATCAAGCTGTACCAGCAGGCCGACGACATCCTCGTCCAGGACCTGCCGTACATCCCGGTGTACACCTACATGTCCTCCGCCGCGTACAGCAAGAAGATCAAGAACTTCGACACCGACGCCCAGGGTCGTATGAACCTGGCCGAGGTCGAGCTCGCCGGCTGATCCGGTAGTCAGACGAACGGGGGCGGGCGGGCCGGACTACAGTCCGAGTCCTCCCGCCTCCCTTCCTTGTCCGAAAGTATGGAGGTCTGATGGGCCGCTATGTCATCCGCCGACTGATACAGGCGATCCCTGTTCTGATCGGTGCGACGTTCCTGATCTACGCCGTGGTGTTCGCACTTCCCGGTGACCCGGTACAGGCGCTGGCCGGCGAGAAGCGCGCCGACCCGATCGTGGCGGAGATGATCCGCCAGAAGTACCACCTGAACGACCCGTTCCTGCTCCAGTACTGGAACTACATCACGGGCGTCTTCCAGGGGGACCTCGGGGAGAGCCTGACCGGTCGCCAGGTGAGCGACATGATCAGTGAGGCGTTCCCGTACACCGTCAACCTCGCCTTCGTCGCCTTCATCATCGAGGCGGTCATGGGCGTGCTGGCGGGTGTCATGGCGGCCCTGCGCAAGGGCAAGTTCATCGACCAGCTGGTGCTCATCAGCACGCTGTTCGTGATCTCGATCCCGGTCTTCGTCACCGGCTTCATCCTCCAGCTGATCCTGGGTGTGAAGCTGAAGAACGACTACGGCATCGACTTCTTCCCGGTCTCCTTCAACGAGGAGGACGGACTGCGGGCCTACCTGCTGCCCGCCCTCGTGCTGGCGTCCACCTCGCTGGCGTACGTCGCCCGACTGACCCGCACCAGCCTGATGGAGACCATGCGCGCGGACTACGTCCGTACCGCGGTCGCCAAGGGTCTGAAGCGCCGTCGGGTGATCGGCCGCCACGCCCTGCGCAACGCGCTGATCCCGATCGTCACCTTCCTCGGTGCCGACCTCGGCGGTCTGATGGGCGGCGCGGTCATCACCGAGAAGATCTTCAACATGCACGGCATCGGCGGTCTGCTCGCCCAGTCCGTGTACCAGAAGCAGGGCACGGTGATCGTGGGTGTGGTCACCCTGCTGGTGCTGATCTACCTGATCACCACCCTGCTCGTGGACCTGCTGTACGCCGTGCTCGACCCGAGGATCCGCTATGAGTGACACCATCACCGTGGGCAGCGAGGCCCCGGAGGACAAGACCCCCAAGGCCGCGCCGGAGAAGAAGCAGAAGCCGGAGCGGGTGGCCAGCCTCTGGACCGACGCGCTGCGCGACCTGCGTCGCAACCCGATCTTCATCATCGGAGCCGTGCTGGTCTCCGCGCTGCTGGTGATCGCCGTCGTGCCGCAGCTGTTCACCGACGGCAGCCCGCTCGCGGGCGGCGCGTGCGACCTCGCCAACTCCCTGAAGCGCCCGAGCGCCGACCACTGGTTCGGCTTCGACGTCCAGGGCTGCGACGTCTACACCCGCACGGTGTGGGGCGCCCGCAACTCGATCATCGTCGGCGTGCTCACCACCACCGTGGTGACCCTGATCGGCACCCTGCTCGGCCTGCTGGCCGGCTGGGTCGGCGGCATCACCGACAGCATCCTGTCGCGCTTCACCGAGATCTTCTTCTCGATCCCGCTGCTGCTCGGCGGCATGCTGATCATGTCGATGCTCGGCAAGGGCAACGCCTACACCGTCTCCGTCGTGATGGCCGTGCTCGGCTGGCCGCAGATCTTCCGCATCATGCGCGCCTCGGTGATCTCCAACAAGCACAACGACTACGTGATGGCCGCCCGTGCGCTGGGCGCCGGCGCCTACCGGATCACCTTCCGGCACATCCTGCCGAACGCCATCGCGCCGGTCATCGTCGTCTCCGCGATCAGCCTGGGCGTCTACATCGGTGCCGAGGCCGCCCTGTCCTACCTGGGCATCGGTGTCCAGTCCCCGGAGATCTCCTGGGGCCTGATGATCAGCGACGCCCAGCCCCGCTTCCTGAACGCCCCGCACGTCCTGCTCTTCCCGTCCGCGGTGCTGAGCATCACGGTGCTGGCGTTCATCATGCTCGGCGACGCGGTCCGCGACGCCCTCGACCCGAAGCTCCGCTGAGAGAAGAGGTGACGACCCGATGACCACCGTGATCGAGAAGAACCAGAAGAGCGGACGCCTTGAGGTTGGCACCCCGCTGCTGGAGGTCCGTGACCTCCACGTGGAGTTCCACACCCGGGACGGCGTCGCCAAGGCCGTGAACGGAGTCAACTACTCCGTGGCCGCCGGTGAGACCCTGGCGGTGCTCGGCGAGTCCGGCTCCGGCAAGTCGGTGACCGCCCAGACCATCATGGGCATCCTCGACATGCCGCCCGGCAAGATCAGCCAGGGCCAGATCCTCTTCCGCGGCGAGGACATGCTCGCCATGAAGGAGGAGGAGCGCCGGCTGATCCGCGGCCAGAAGATCGCGATGATCTTCCAGGACGCCCTGTCCTCGCTGAACCCGGTGATGACCGTCGGCGCCCAGCTCGGCGAGATGTTCCGGGTGCACCGCGGCGCCTCCAAGAAGGAGGCCCGGGAGAAGGCCATCGAGCTGATGGAGCGGGTGCGCATCCCCGCCGCCCGGCAGCGGGTGGGCGACTACCCGCACCAGTTCTCCGGCGGCATGCGCCAGCGCATCATGATCGCGATGGCGCTCTCCATGGAGCCGGACCTGATCATCGCCGACGAGCCCACCACCGCCCTGGACGTCACCGTCCAGGCCCAGGTGATGGACCTGCTCGCCGAGCTGCAGTCCGAGTACAACATGGGCCTGATCCTGATCACCCACGACCTCGGCGTGGTCGCCGATGTCGCGGACAAGATCGCCGTGATGTACGCGGGCCGGATCGTCGAGACGGCCCCGGTGCACGACCTGTACGCCAACCCGGCGCACCCGTACACCAAGGGCCTGCTCCGCTCCATCCCGCGCCTGGACCAGAAGGGCCAGGAGCTCTACGCGATCAAGGGTCTGCCCCCGAACCTGCTGAAGGTCCCGGCGGGCTGCGCGTTCAACCCTCGCTGTGACTTCGCCACCGACCTGTGCCGCACGGAGATCCCGAAGCTGCACCAGGTGGCGGACAAGGACGGCAAGGAGCTCACCGGCCGCCGCAGCGCGTGCCACCTCTGGAAGGAGACCCTCCATGGCTGAGCCCATCCTGGAGGTCAAGGACCTGGTCAAGCACTACCCGCTGACCCAGGGCATCCTCTTCAAGAAGCAGGTCGGCGCCGTCAAGGCGGTCGACGGTGTCTCCTTCGAGCTGGCCAAGGGTGAGACCCTCGGCATCGTCGGCGAGTCCGGCTGTGGCAAGTCCACGCTGGCCAAGGTGCTGATGAACCTGGAGCGGGCCACCTCCGGCCAGGTGCTCTTCAAGGGCGAGGACATCTCGAAGCTGTCCGGTGCCGGCCTCAAGGCCGTCCGCCGGAACATCCAGATGGTGTTCCAGGACCCGTACACCTCGCTGAACCCGCGCATGACGGTCGGCGACATCATCGGCGAGCCCTTCGAGATCCACCCCGAGGTGGCTCCCAAGGGCGACCGCCGCAAGGCCGTCCAGGACCTCCTGGACGTCGTCGGCCTGAACCCGGAGTACATCAACCGGTACCCGCACCAGTTCTCCGGCGGCCAGCGCCAGCGCATCGGCATCGCCCGCGGCCTCGCGCTCAAGCCCGAGATCATCATCTGCGACGAGCCGGTCTCCGCCCTGGACGTCTCCGTCCAGGCGCAGGTGATCAACCTGCTCGACCAGCTGCAGACCGAGTTCGAGCTGTCGTACATGTTCATCGCGCACGACCTCTCCATCGTCCGGCACATCTCCGACCGCGTCGGCGTGATGTACCTCGGCAAGATGGTCGAGATCGGCACCGATGAGGAGATCTACGAGAACGCCACGCACCCGTACACCCAGGCGCTGCTCTCCGCGGTGCCGGTGCCGGACCCGACGGCGCGCGAGTCCCGCGACCGGATCATCCTGACCGGCGACATCCCCTCGCCGGCCAACCCGCCGTCCGGGTGCCGGTTCCGCACCCGCTGCTGGAAGGCGGAGGAGCGCTGCTCCACCGAGGCCCCGCTGCTGGCGGTGCCGTCCGTGCTGAGCGGCCCGGCCGCGCACGAGTCGGCCTGCCACTTCGCCGAGGTCCGCGAGACGGCCGCCGCCGTCTGATCCCGAGGCGTTTCCCGGAAGGGCCCGCGGCCGTCGTGCCGCGGGCCCTTCCGGCGTTCCGTCAACTTCCCACCGGGTCCGGTGCACCCGTCCGGGGGTACCCGACTCGCGCCGCCGCGCGGGCGCGCTTCTCATGGGGTGTGATGCGACACACACCTTGAGGAGGGACCTCCATGCCCGCAGCTCCCCGCGCTCGTTGGGTTCTTGCCGGTGCGACATCCGTGGCCCTGGTGGCCGGCGGGTGCAGCAGCAGCGGAGGCGGAAGCAGTTCGTCGGACGCCGGCAAGACCTTCAGCTACCAGAGCAGCGAGCCGCAGAACCCGTTGCAGCCCGCGAACGCGAACGAGACGGGTGGCGGTCGCATCCTGCAGAACCTGTTCAAGGGGCTGGTGGACTACAACCCCAGCAACGCCGAACTGCGGATGCAGGTCGCGCAGTCGATCGACACCAGTGACTCGCAGACCTTCAACGTCACGCTGAAGACCGGCTGGACGTTCCACGACGGCACCCCGGTCAAGGCGAACAACTTCGTCGACGCCTGGAACTGGGCCGCGACCACCAGCAACAACCAGATCAACAGTTCCTGGTTCTCCGACATCGAGGGCTACCAGGACGTCCACCCGGCCTCCGGCCAGCCGACGACGACCAAGATGTCCGGGCTGACCGTCGTGGACGACACGCACTTCACCGTGAAGCTGAGCAGCAAGGTCTCGTACTTCGAGTACAAGCTCGGCTACATCGCCTTCTCGCCGCTGCCGGACGCCTTCTTCAACGACCCGGCCGGGTTCGGCCAGAAGCCGGTGGGCAACGGGCCGTACCAGTTCGTCAGCTGGGACCACAACCAGCAGGTGGTCACCAAGAGCTACCCGAACTACCAGGGCGTCGACAAGCCGAAGAACGGCGGCGTCGTCTTCAAGATGTACAGCACCTCCGAGGCCGCCTACGCCGACCTGCAGTCCAACAACCTGGACGTGATGGACCAGGTACCGCCGTCCGCGCTGGCGACGTACAAGAGCGACCTCGGCGACCGGGCGATCGACTCCCCGCAGGGCGCCATCCAGAACATCGGCTTCACGCTGTACCAGCCGGAGTGGGCCCCGCCGGAGAAGGCCAAGGTCCGTCAGGGCCTGTCGATGGCGATCGACCGGAACACCATCACCAAGACGGTGCTGCAGGGCTCCCGCGCGCCGGCCAGCGCCTGGGTCGCCGAGGGCGTCCAGGGCTACAAGGCCGGCCAGTGCGGTGACAACTGCAACTTCGACCCGGCCAAGGCCAAGCAGCTGATCACCGAGGGCGGCGGCGTCCCCGGCAACAAGCTGACGATCACCTACAACGCGGACGGCGGCCACAAGGAGTGGGTCGACGCGGTCTGCAACTCGATCCGGCAGAACACCGGGGTGGACTGCGTCGGCGACCCGAAGCCGGACTTCAAGACCGCCCGCGCGGCGATCACCGGGCACACCATCAACGGCGCCTTCCGCACCGGCTGGGTGCAGGACTACCCGCTGAACGCCAACTTCCTGGCCGACGTCTACCGCACCGGCGCCGCGTCCAACGACTTCGGGTACAGCAGCCCGCAGTTCGACCAGCTGGCCACCCAGGCCGACCGGGCCGCCAGCATCGACGACACGGTGACCGGTTACCAGCAGGCCGAGGCGGTGCTGGCGCAGGACATGCCCGCCATCCCGCTCTGGTACTACCGCACCAACTCGGGCTACTCGACCAACGTCCAGAACGTCGCGTTCGACTCCTTCGGCAACCCGGCCTGGACCCAGGTCGAGGTCAAGGGCTGATCCCACCCCGTGCCGGCCCCGTCCTCCCCGCACGGAGGGCGGGGCCCGGGCACTCGGTCCAACGGCCCTCCGCACCCGCTCACGGGCCGACCAGTCACCTAGGAAGGAGGCTCGGATGGGAAGTTACGTGCTGCGGCGGGTGCTGCAGATGATCCCGGTGTTCTTCGGCTCGACATTCCTGATCTTCCTGATGGTCTACACGCTGCCGGGGGACCCGGTCGCCGCGCTGTTCGGGGACAAGGCCGCGGACCCCGCGGTGGTGGCCAACCTGAAGCACAAGTACTACCTCGACCAGCCGCTCTGGAAGCAGTACCTGCACTACATGGGGAACCTCTTCCAGGGCGACTTCGGGACGAGTTTCACCGGCCGCTCGGTCACCGACATCATGGCGGACGCCTTCCCCGTGACCATCCGGCTGGCGCTGATGGCCTTCGCCTTCGAGCTGATCGTCGGGCTGACGCTCGGCCTGGTCTCCGGCCTCAAGCGCGGCAGCGTCCAGGACACCCTGGTGCTGATCCTCACCCTGGTGGTGATCTCGATCCCGGTGTTCGTCCTCGCGTACATCGCGCAGACGATCTTCGCGACCAACCTGGGCTGGGTCACCCCGACCGTGCAGGACTCCACGGACCTCTCCCAGCTGATCCTGCCCGCGATCGTGCTGGGCTCGCTCTCCCTCGCGTACGTCGCCCGGCTCACCCGGACGTCGATCGGGGAGAACCTGCGGGCCGACTACATGCGCACCGCGGTCGCCAAGGGCCTGCCCCGGCGTACCGTCATCACCCGACACCTGCTGCGCAACTCGCTGATCCCGGTGGTCACCTTCCTCGGCACCGACCTCGGCGCGCTGATGGGCGGTGCGATCGTCACCGAGGGGATCTTCAACGTCCAGGGCATCGGCAACGTGCTGTACCGGGCGATCAACCAGAAGGAGGGCCCCACCGTGGTCGGCATCGTGACCGTCCTGGTGATCGTCTACCTGGTCGCCTCCCTGATCGTCGACCTGCTCTACGCGGTCCTGGACCCGAGGATCCGTTATGCCTGACCTGCATGACGAGAGCGAGTTCAAGCCGCATCCGGCGCCCGGTGTCGACCACCTCGACTACGCCGGGGAGCAGGGCATGGCGGTCGAGCAGGAGACCCTGGTCGAGGGCGATCCGACCAAGCGCGAGGAGGCCCGCAGCCTCTGGGGCGACGCCTGGCGGGACCTGCGGCGGCGGCCGATCTTCCTGATCTCGGCGCTGCTGATCCTGCTGCTGGTGGTGATGTCGATCTTCCCCTGGGCGTTCACCGACGCCGACCCGCGCAAGGCCGACCTGATCAACGACTACCTCAAGCGCCCGGACTGGACGGACTTCTTCGGCGCCGGCTGGTTCGGCTACGACGGCCAGGGCCGGTCCATCTACGCCCGGGTGGTCTACGGGGCCAGGGCCTCGATCACCGTCGGCATCTTCGTGACCCTGGGGGTCACCCTGCTCGGCGGGCTGACCGGCATGGTCGCCGGGTACTTCGGCGGCGCGGTGGACGCCGTGATCTCCCGGATCGTCGACATCTTCTTCGGCATCCCGCTGCTGCTCGGCGCGCTGGTCCTGCTGGGCGCCTTCTCCGCCCGCACGGTGTGGAGCGTGGTCGTCGCCCTGGCCGTCCTCGGCTGGACGCAGATCGCGCGCGTCATGCGCGGCGCCGTCCTGACCGTCAAACAGTCCGACTACGTGGTGGCCGGCCGAGCACTCGGCGCGGGCACCGGGCGGCTGATGTTCCGGCACATCCTGCCGAACGCGCTCGCCCCGGTGATCGTCGTCGCCACCATCGCCCTGGGCGGCTACATCGCGACCGAGGCCACCCTGAGCTTCCTCGGCATCGGGCTGCAGGACCCGACCATCTCCTGGGGCATCGACATCGCCTCCGCCCAGAAGGTGATCCGGACGGCCCCGTACGTGCTCTTCTTCCCGGCCGCGGCGCTCTCCGTCACCGTGCTGGCCTTCATCATGCTGGGCGACGCGGTGCGCGACGCCCTCGACCCGAAGCTTCGCTGAGCGAGGGGACTCGTCGTGACCACAGCTGTCGACACCGGCAAGCCGAAGCGGGAGGCGCCCTACGAGGGGCCGCTGCTGGACGTCCGGGACCTGCACGTGGAGTTCGTGACCCGGGAGGGCGTGGCGAAGGCGGTCAACGGGGTCAACTACAGCGTCCGGGCGGGGGAGACCCTGGCGGTGCTGGGGGAGTCCGGTTCGGGCAAGTCGGTGACCGCGCAGGCGATCATGGGCATCCTGGACATGCCCCCGGCCCGCATCCCCCAGGGGGAGATCCGCTTCCGGGGCCAGGACATGCTGAAGATGGGCAAGGAGGAGCGGCGGAAGATCCGCGGGCAGAAGATCGCGATGATCTTCCAGGACGCGCTCTCCTCGCTCAACCCGGTGCTCACGGTGGGCTTCCAGCTCGGCGAGATGTTCCGGGCCCACCACGGGACCTCGCGCAAGGAGGCCAGGGCGAAGGCCGTCGAGCTGATGGAGCGGGTGCGCATCCCGGCGGCGAAGGAACGGGTGGGCGACTACCCGCACCAGTTCTCCGGCGGCATGCGCCAGCGCATCATGATCGCGATGGCGCTGGCGCTGGAGCCGGACCTGATCATCGCCGACGAGCCCACCACCGCCCTGGACGTCACCGTCCAGGCCCAGGTGATGGACCTGCTGGCCGAGCTCCAGGCCGAGTTCCACATGGGGCTGATCCTGATCACCCACGACCTCGGCGTGGTCGCCGACGTCGCGGACAAGATCGCGGTGATGTACGCGGGCCGGATCGTCGAGACGGCGCCCGTGCACGAGCTGTACGGGCGCCCGGCCCACCCGTACACCCGGGGCCTGCTGGACTCGATCCCGCGGCTGGACCAGAAGGGCCAGGAGCTCTACGCGATCAAGGGCCTGCCGCCCAACCTGCTCCGGATCCCGCCGGGTTGTGCGTTCAACCCGCGCTGCCCGCGGGCCCAGGACATCTGCCGGGCCGAGGTGCCCCAGCTCTTCCAGGTCACCGAGGACGACGGCACCGAGTCGGCCGGGCGGGGCAGCGCCTGCTTCTTCTGGAAGGAGACCCTCCATGGCTAACGGGGCCAGCCCGCTCGGGCCCGCGGTGCCGGAGGAGATCGCGTTCGCCCAGGAGGTGCCGCGCGGCGAGCCGATCCTCGAAGTCCGGGACCTGGTCAAGCACTTCCCGCTGACGAGGGGCGTCGTCTTCAAGAAGCACGTCGGCGCCGTGAAGGCGGTCGACGGGGTCAGCTTCGACCTGGTCCAGGGCGAGACGCTGGGCATCGTCGGCGAGTCCGGCTGCGGCAAGTCGACGCTGGCCAAGGTGCTGATGAACCTGGAGCCGGCCACCGGCGGTTCGGTGCGCTACAAGGGCGAGGAGATCTCCCGGCTCTCCGGCGCGGGGCTCAAGGCGGTGCGCCGCAACATCCAGATGGTGTTCCAGGACCCGTACACCTCGCTGAACCCGCGGATGACGGTCGGCGACATCATCGGCGAGCCCTACGAGATCCACCCCGACGTGGCTCCCAAGGGCGACCGGCGCAAGGCCGTCCAGGACCTGCTGGACGTGGTCGGGCTCAACCCGGAGTACATCAACCGCTATCCGCACCAGTTCTCCGGCGGGCAGCGCCAGCGCATCGGCATCGCCCGGGGGCTGGCGCTCAAGCCGGAGGTGATCATCTGCGACGAGCCGGTCTCCGCGCTGGACGTCTCCGTCCAGGCGCAGGTGATCAACCTGCTGGAGCAGCTCCAGGGCGAGTTCAACCTCTCCTACATGTTCATCGCCCATGACCTCTCGATCGTCCGGCACATCTCCGACCGGGTCGGGGTGATGTACCTCGGCAAACTGGTCGAGATCGGCTCCGACCTGGAGATCTACGACCACGCGACGCACCCGTACACCCAGGCGCTGCTCTCCGCGGTGCCGGTGCCGGACCCGACGGCGCGCGAGTCCCGCGACCGGATCGTGCTCACCGGGGACGTCCCCTCGCCGGCCAACCCGCCGTCCGGCTGCCGGTTCCGCACCCGCTGCTGGAAGGCGCAGGAGCGCTGCTCCACCGAAGTCCCGCTGCTGGTGGCTCCGGCCTGGCTGGGCGGCCTGGCCGCGCACGAGTCGGCCTGCCACTTCGCCGCGGAGCGCGGGCCCGGGGCCGGGACGGGAACGGCGGAGCCGGCACCGCCGGAAACCGGTTGACACGTCCGTAGCGATCCGCCACAAGAGCGCGCCCTCCCCCCGGAGGGCGCGCTCTCGCGTTGTCCTGCGGAAACTCCCGAATGCCGGTCGACCGGCATGTTCATTTCCGTCCATTACGCTGCGTAAAGCTTCGAATACCGGAGAATATTGTTCGTTATCCGGAAAACGGAATCCCATATTCCGAGCGCGATATGCAGGAATTGGCGAGCATTGTCACGACTTGGTCTGAGCATGTAATTGAAAAGAGATGTGAGGGCGATTCCGTGGAAGGGGTCGGGTGATCGATAGTTGCTCTGCGCGTATCAGCGGTCACCTCGCCAACTGTGTGGACGGCCCTGAGATGTCGATCCTCGCCATGCCCGGCACACCGAGTGGCGGGGCGCCGTTCGTTCGTAAGCCCCTAAATCGAGAGGCAGTTGAATGAGGCTCACCAAGACGATGCGTTGGACCGCACTCGCGGCGTGCACCGCGCTGGCGATCTCCGCCTGCAGCACCGGCAGCGGGAAGAAGTCCTCGGAGCAGGCGAGCGGCGGGACGGGCAAGAAGGGCGGCTCGATCAGTGTCGAGCTGGGTGAGCCGCAGCACGGCCTGGTGCCGCAGAACACCGCCGAGTCCGAGGGCGCCGAGGTGCTCAACGCGATCTTCGCCGGCCTGGTCGACTACGACATCAAGGACAACTCGCCGAAGCTCCGGGTCGCCGAGTCGATCGAGTCCCCGGACGCCACCACCTGGACGATCAAGCTCAAGGACGGCTACACCTTCCACAACGGGGAGAAGGTGAACGCCCAGTCCTTCGTCGACGCCTGGAACTACGGGGCGAACCAGGACAACGCGCAGGAGGCGCTGCCGTTCTTCGACAAGATCCTCGGCTCCGACGAGCTGGCTCCCGGCAAGGACAAGAAGCCCACCGTCAAGGAGCTCAAGGGCCTCAAGGTCGTCGACGACAAGACCTTCACCGTCACCCTCAAGGCGCCGTTCTCCCAGTTCAAGACCATGCTGGGCTACAACGCCTTCTTCCCGCTGCCGAAGGCGTTCTTCACCGACCCGAAGGCCTTCGAGGACGCGCCGATCGGCAACGGCGCGTTCCAGCTCGACGGGAAGTGGGAGCACAACAAGCAGATCAAGGTGAAGCGGTACGAGAACTTCCCGGCGTCGGACGGAAAGGCCAAGCTGGATTCCGTCACCTTCAAGATTTACGACAAGCTGGAAACCGCGTACAACGATCTCCGCGCGGACAACATCCAGATCACCGACAAGCTGCCGATCTCGGCGATGGGGACGGTCGCCCAGGAGTTCGGTGACCGCTACATCTACAAGCCCGATTCCGGGGTCGGCTACATCGGATTCCCGATCGCGACGAACCCGGCGTTCGCGAATCCGGACATCCGGAAGGCGATCTCCATGGCGATCGACCGGGAGTCGATCACCAAGACGATCTTCTCGGGCACCCGGAAGCCCGCCGACGACTTCATCAACCCGATCATTCCCGGGTACCGCCAGGGCGCGCTCGGCGACCTCTCCAAGTACAACCCGGCGAAGGCGAAGGCGCTCTTCACCCAGGCCGGCGGCCTGCCCGGCAACACGATGGAGATCGGCTACAACGCCGACGGCGGCCACAAGGAGTGGATCGAGGCGGTCGGCAACCAGCTGAAGGCCAACCTCGGCGTCGAGGTCACCTTCAAGCCCTTCGAGAAGTTCGGCGCCATCCTCACCGCGCTGGGCGACAAGAAGTACTCCGGGGCCTTCCGCATGGCCTGGTCGATGGACTACCCGTCGATCGAGAACTACCTGCGGCCGATCTTCTCCAAGATCGCCATCGAGAACGGCTCCAACTACGGCGGCTACGTCAACGAGGAGTTCGAGTCCCTGCTGGCGAGGGCGGACGCCGCCAAGACCGACGCCGAGGGCATCAAGCTCTACCAGCAGGCCGACGACGTCCTGATCAAGGACCTCCCGTACATCCCGGTCTACACCTACATGTCCTCCGCGGCGTACAGCAAGACCGTGAAGAACGTGAACGTCAACGCCCAGGGGCAGATGGACCTGGCCGACGTCGAGCTGGCCTGACCGGAGTCCATCTGACCGGTTCGCCCTGATGGGCGGCGCGGGAAACCCCCGCGCCGCCCGCCACCGGCGTGCCCCGAACCACGAGGAGGCCGCATGGGCCGCTATGTGGTCCGCCGGATCATCCAGGCCATACCTGTGATCCTCGGCGCGACGTTCCTTATCTACGCACTGGTCTTCCTGCTGCCTGGCGACCCCATCACGGCACTGGCCGGTGAGAAGCGGCAGGACCCGGCCGTGGTGGCCGTCCTGCGGGACCGGTACCACCTGGACGACCCCTTCTTCATCCAGTACTGGGACTACCTGGTCGGGCTGTTCAAGGGCGACTTCGGTGAGGACTACCGCGGCAACGCGGTGGTGGACGTGATGAAGACGGCGTTCCCGTACACCGTCAACCTGGCGCTGACCGCCCTGGTCATCGAGATGGCGGTGGGTGTCACGGCCGGTGTGGTCGCGGCCCTGCGGCGCGGCCGGTTCATCGACAACGTGGTGCTGATCTCGACCCTGATGGTCATCTCGATCCCGGTCTTCGTGATCGGCTTCGTGCTCCAGCTGATCCTCGGCGTGAAACTCAACACCGACTACGGCATCGACTTCTTCCCGGTCTCCTTCAACGAGGAGGCGGGCTTCCGGTCCTACCTGCTGCCCGCGTACGTCCTGGCCTCCACCTCGCTGGCGTACGTCGCCCGGCTCACCCGGACCAGCCTGATCGAGGTCATGCGGGCGGACTACGTCCGGACGGCGGTCGCCAAGGGGCTGAGCCCGATCCGGGTGGTGGTCCGGCACGGTCTGCGCAACGCGCTGATCCCGATCGTCACCTTCCTGGGCATGGACCTCGGCGGCCTGATGGGCGGTGCGGTCATCACCGAGGGCATCTTCAACATCCCCGGGGTCGGACACCAGCTCTTCCAGTCCGTCTACCTGCGCGAACGCACCATCGTGGTGGGCATCGTGAGCGCCCTGGTGCTGGTCTACCTGCTGGCCAACCTGGTGGTCGACCTGCTGTACGCCGTCCTGGACCCGAGGATCCGCTATGAGTGAGCCGACGAAGAGCGAGAACGTGACGGCCGCGATCCCCGGGCAGCCCGGCCCCGGATCCGCCGGGAGCGGACCGGCCGCCGAGGCGTCGGCCCCGGCGAAGGCGGACGGCGGCGAGCGGGTCGCCAGCCTCTGGACCGACGCCTGGTACGACCTGCGGCGCAACCCGCTGTTCCTGATCGGCGGGGTGCTGGTGCTGTTCATGGTGGCGCTCGCCGTCGCCCCGCAGCTGTTCACCGACCAGGACCCGTCCTCGGGCGGCTTCTGCAACCTGTCCGACTCGCTGAAGCGGCCCAGCGGCGACCACTGGTTCGGCTTCGACGTCCAGGGCTGCGACATCTACACCCGGACCGTCTGGGGCGCCCGCAACTCCATCATCGTCGGCATCCTGACCACCACGCTGGTCGTCGCGGTCGGCGGCGTGCTGGGCCTGTGGGCGGGCTGGATCGGCGGGATCTGGGACAGCGTGCTCTCCCGGATCACCGAGATCTTCTTCGCCATCCCGCTGCTGCTCGGCGGCATGCTGATCATGTCCACCTGGAAGACCGGCAACGCCTGGACGGTCTCCGCGGTGATGGCCGTGCTCGGCTGGCCGCAGATCTACCGGCTGATGCGCTCGGCGGTGCTGTCCAACAAGCACAACGACTACGTGGTCGCGGCCAAGGCGCTCGGCGCCGGCACCCGGCGGATCGTCAGCCGGCACATCCTGCCGAACGCGGTGGCGCCGGTGATCGTGGTGTCGACGATCAACCTGGGCGTCTACATCGGCGCCGAGGCCGCGCTCTCCTACCTGGGCATCGGCATCCAGTCCCCGGCGATCTCCTGGGGCCTGATGATCAGCGACGCCCAGTCCCGCTTCCTGAACGCCCCCCATGTGCTGCTGTTCCCGGCCGTCGTGCTGAGCATCACCGTGCTGGCGTTCATCATGCTCGGCGACGCGGTTCGCGACGCCCTCGACCCCAAGCTGCGCTGAGGAGGGCCGCGGACGATGAGTGACGCGACAAGGCTGTCGAAGGACGGGGTGCCGGGGAGGCCCGCGGTGGAGGTGGTCGGCGGCCGGGAGAGCCTGGTGCCCGGCACGCCGCTGCTGGAGGTCGACGACCTGCACATCGAGTTCCACACCCGCGACGGGGTGGCCAAGGCCGTCAACGGCGTGAGCTACTCGGTGGCCGCCGGTGAGACCCTGGCGGTGCTGGGGGAGTCCGGTTCGGGCAAGTCGGTGACCGCGCAGGCGATCATGGGCATCCTGGACATGCCCCCGGGGAAGATCACCGCCGGATCGGTCCGGTTCCGCGGTGAGGACCTGCTGACCATGAGCCCCAAGGCCCGGCGGGCGGTGCGCGGCCGGAAGATCGCGATGATCTTCCAGGACGCGCTCTCCTCGCTCAACCCGGTGCTCAGCGTGGGCTACCAGCTCGGCGAGATGTTCCGGGTGCACCAGGGAGCCTCGCGCAAGGAGGCGAAGGAGCGGGCCGTCGAGCTGATGGAGCGGGTGCGCATCCCGGCGGCGCGGGAGCGGGTGGGGGACTACCCGCACCAGTTCTCCGGCGGCATGCGCCAGCGCATCATGATCGCGATGGCGCTGGCGCTGGAGCCGGACCTGATCATCGCCGACGAGCCCACCACCGCCCTGGACGTCACCGTCCAGGCCCAGGTGATGGACCTGCTGGCCGAGCTCCAGGCCGAGTTCAACATGGGCCTGATCCTGATCACCCACGACCTCGGCGTGGTCGCCGACGTCGCGGACAAGATCGCCGTGATGTACGCGGGCCGGATCGTCGAGACGGCCCCGGTGCACGAGCTGTACGCGCGCCCGGCCCACCCGTACACCAAGGGCCTGCTCAACTCGATCCCCCGGCTGGACCAGAAGGGGCAGAACCTCTACGCGATCCAGGGCCTGCCGCCGAGCCTGCTGCGGATCCCGCAGGGCTGCGCCTTCAACCCGCGCTGCGACCGGGCGGCGGACCGCTGCCGGAGCGAACTCCCGCGGCTGGTACCGGTGCTGGACGCCGAGGGGGCCGACCTGCCGGGCCGCCGCAGCGCCTGCCACTTCTGGAAGGAGACCCTCCATGGCTGAGCCCATCCTGGAGGTCAAGGACCTGGTCAAGCACTACCCGCTGACCCAGGGCATCGTCTTCAAGAAGCAGGTCGGCGCGGTGAAGGCGGTCGACGGCATCTCGTTCGACCTGCGCAAGGGCGAGACGCTGGGCATCGTGGGCGAGTCCGGCTGCGGGAAGTCCACGCTGGCCAAGGTGCTGATGAACCTGGAGCGGGCCACCTCCGGCCAGGTGCTGTTCAAGGGCGAGGAGATCACCCGGCTCTCCGGCGCCGGCCTGCGGGCGGTGCGCCGGAACATCCAGATGGTGTTCCAGGACCCGTACACCTCGCTGAACCCGCGGATGACGGTCGGCGACATCGTCGGCGAGCCCTTCGAGATCCACCCGGAGGTGGCTCCCAAGGGCGACCGGCGCAAGGCCGTCCAGGACCTGCTGGACGTCGTCGGCCTGAACCCGGAGTACATCAACCGCTATCCGCACCAGTTCTCCGGCGGGCAGCGCCAGCGCATCGGCATCGCCCGGGGGCTGGCGCTCAAGCCGGAGGTGATCATCTGCGACGAGCCGGTCTCCGCGCTGGACGTCTCCGTCCAGGCGCAGGTGATCAACCTGCTCGACCAGCTGCAGAGCGAGTTCGAGCTGTCGTACATGTTCATCGCGCACGACCTCTCGATCGTCCGGCACATCTCCGACCGGGTCGGCGTGATGTACCTCGGCAAGATGGTCGAGATCGGCACGGAGGACGAGATCTACGTCCACCCGACCCACCCGTACACCCAGGCGCTGCTCTCCGCGGTGCCGGTCCCGGACCCGACCGGGCGCGAGCGGCGCGAGCGCATCCTGCTCAGCGGCGACCTGCCCTCGCCGGCCAACCCGCCGTCCGGCTGCCGCTTCCGCACCCGCTGCTGGAAGGCGGAGGAGCGCTGCTCCACCGAAGTCCCGCTGCTGGCGGTGCCCGCCGCGCTGAGCGGTCCGGCCGCGCACGACTCGGCCTGCCACTTCGCGGAGGTGCGGGACGTGATCGGCGCGGGCTGAGCGCGCGCGGCGGCCGGGCCCCGGGGCGAACCGCTCCCGGGGCCCGGCTGGTCACTTCTGGAAGCCGACGTTCTCCCAGACGATGTCGGACAGGCCCTGCGCGCCGATGTTGGCGAGGTTCGCGCGGGCGCCGTACAGCTGCGGGCGCTGGTAGAGCGGCAGCACGCCGGCCACCTTCCACAGCTCGCCGTCGGCCTGGTTGATCGCCTCGAAGGCGGTGGCCGCGTCGGTGGCGGCGGAGGCCCGGTCGAGGGCGGCGTCGACGACGGGGCTGCCGGCCTGCGCGTGGTTGGTGCCGCCGCCCAGCACGAAGTTGGCGCGGTTGCCGGAGGCCGGGAAGGGCGTGCCGAGCAGCGAGTACGCGGCGATGTCGAAGTCCCGCCGGTTGACGTACTTGTCGAAGAACTCGTTGGCGTTGGCGGTGACGGTGGTGACCTTGACGCCGACGTCCTTGAGCATCCGGGTGGCGACCGAGGCCTCGTTCTGGGCTTGGGTGACGCCGGCCGGGATGACCATCCGCAGGTTCAGCTCCCGGCCGTCCTTCTTGCGGACGTCGCCGTCGAGCTTCCAGCCGGCCGCCTCCAGCTTGTGGACGGCGTCGTCCGGGTCGAAGCGGCTGAGGCCGAGGGAGTTGTCCCGGTAGGCGTTCTGGTTGGCCACCAGCAGGTGGTTGTTGAGGGTGACGGTCGGCCAGTCCAGGCCGTTGAGGTCGGAGCGGGTGATGGCGTCCCGGTTGATCGCCTGGAACAGGGCCTGGCGGACGGCCGGGTCGGTCAGCACGGGGCTCTTGGCGTTCAGCGTGAACTGGCGGAAGTCCGGGCCGCCGGCCCGGCGGACGGCGGCGCCCTTGGTGCTCTTGATGACCTGGTAGCCGGCCACGTCCGGGCCGTTGTTGAAGAAGTCGATCTGGCCCTTGGCGAAGGCCGCGGCCATGGTGTTGGGGACCATGGCGTGGAAGACGATCCGGTCCAGCAGCGGCCGGTCGCCCCACCAGCCCGGGTCGGCGGCCAGCGTGACGGTCTGGCTCGCCCGGTCCAGCCTCTCGACCCTGAAGGGGCCCGCGGTGACCGGGATGGCGTCCAGGTACGCGGTGTTGAACAGCTCCGGGGTGGCGACCTTGGCGGCGGGCAGCAGCGGGGCGTTGGCGGCGCCGTTGAACATCGACTGCCACTCGGAGAACGGCCGCTCGAAGGTCATCACCGCCTGGAAGTCGTCCTTGCCCCGCTCGACCGAGGAGACCAGCTCGAACCCGGTGCTGCTGGAGGCCTTGTAGGCCGGGTCCTTCCCGTTCAGGGCCTTCCAGTTGGCCTCGATGTCCCGCCAGTTGATCGGGGTGCCGTCGGACCAGCGGGCCTTCGGGTTGAGCGTCCAGGTGACCACCTGGCGGCCGTCCTTCAGCTCGGACCGGGCGTCCTGGAGGTAGGCCGGGTTGACGCTCTGGGTGCCGGCCGCGTCGGAGCGGAAGAAGGTCGGCAGCAGCGGCTTGGTGACGCTGATGGTGGAGGACTCGCTGCCGTCGGCCTGGATCGGCGACCACTGGGCGGAGAACTGGGCGACCGCGACGTGCAGCGTGCCGCCCTGGCGCAGCTCGGCGCGGTCGTGCGGGTTGACGTCCACGGTGGTGAGCTTGGGCGTCTCGGCCTGGGCGGGGAGTGCCTGGCCGCCGCCGTTGGTGCCGCAGGCGCAGAGCGTCAGTGACAGCGCGACGGCGCCGAGGCCGGCCGGCAGGGCCGTCCGGCGGGACACCGCGGATCGGTGGGGCGGGGCCGTTCGGTGCGGCGCGGGGCGGCCCATGGTGGTTCTCCCTGGTACGGATGTGACGGAGGGTATGGCGTCACATCTTGCTGACCGGGGGGAGCAGTTGTCGAGGGGCGGGCCCGGATCCGGGCC